>NZ_QWKZ01000051.1 GCF_003574085.1 Meiothermus luteus
CCCCAAAGCCCCCCTCCCCCAGCTCCAGGTCCTCCGGGGCAGCCTCCAGCAGGTGGGCCGCGATCCGGGCCATCTTCTCCCGCACCTGCTCCGCAGCCCGCAGCACCGCCGACCCCCCCACCGAAAGGGTGCGGCTCCCGGCGGTGCCCATGCCGTAGGGAACTGCTAGGGTATCCCCCTGCACCACCTGAATCTGCTCGGGAGGAATGCCAATCCGCTCGGCCACAATCTGGGCAAAGGCATTCTGGGTGCCCTGGCCATGGGGCGAGGTTCCCGTGAAGACCAGCGCGCTGCCGTCGGGGTTGACCCGAACCCCCCCCGTTTCCCAGCCGTACCCGGTGATTTCCACATAGGTGCAAAGCCCTAGGCCCACCCGGCGCCCCTGCTTGCGGGCCTCGGCCTGCCAGGCCCGCAGCTCAGCGTAGCGGCTTACCTCGAGGAGCCTCTCCAGGGCTTGCCGGTAGGCCCCCGAGTCGTACTTAGCCCCTGTGCGGGTCTTGTAGGGGAAAGGCCCTTGGATGAAGTTTCGCCGGCGAAGCTCCGCCGGGTCCAGGCCCAAGGCCCGGGCCCCCATGTCCATCAGGCGCTCCAGGTAGTAGGTGGCCTCGGGGCGGCCAGCCCCCCGGTAGGCCCCGGTGGGGGTGGCGTGGGTGTAGACGGC
Source organism: Meiothermus luteus (assembly GCF_003574085.1). GTDB lineage: Bacteria > Deinococcota > Deinococci > Deinococcales > Thermaceae > Meiothermus > Meiothermus luteus. The sequence goes on from NZ_QWKZ01000051.1 coordinate 662, forward strand.
CTGGAGCCTGAGCTCGAGGGCCGGGATTTCGTAGGGCCCCTGCAACATCAGAAGGGTCCCGGGGGCGCTGGCTAAGGTGGTCTCCAGCGCGTAGGCCCCCAGGTCGGCCACCACCCGCCCCCGCAGGCCCAGAACCTTACCCTCGGCGTCAAAGGCCATCTCCAGGTCGGCCACCTGGGCTCGGCCGTGGATGGTGGAGGCAAAGCTCTCGTTGCGCCCCTCCTCCCAACGCACCGGCCGCCCCAGCCGCCGGGCCAAGCAGGCCACCAGCAGCTCCTCGGGGTAGACGTTAATCTTGGCCCCAAAAGCCCCCCCCACATCCGGGGCCACCACCCGCACCTGGTTTTCCGCCAGCGAAAGGCGTTCAGCCACCGCGCTTCTTAGGTCGTGGGGCATCTGGGTGCTTGACCAGACCGTGAGGGCCTCGCGCAGCCCATCCCAGGCTGCCAGCACCCCCCGAGGCTCCATCGGGGCAGGGGCCACCCGCTGCTCCACCAACCGAGCCCCGACCACCCGGTAAGCCCCTGCAAAGGCCTCCTCCACCTCCCCCGAGGCCACGGTGCGCTCCAGCGCCAGGTTGGTGCCGAGGTGCGGATGCAGGGGCGGAGCGGTGAGGGCCTCCAGGGGGTCGGCGCAGACCGGCAGCGGTTCGTAGAGCACCTGCACCCGCGCGGCGGCGTCCTCCGCGGCGGCCCTTGACTCTGCCAGCACCGCCACCACCGGTTCCCCCACGTAGCGCACCCGCTCACGGGCCAGCAAGGGATGCGGCGCCAAGCGCCCCTCGCGAGGTCCAGAGGCCGGGGCATACAACTCCGGGAGGTCGGCCGCGGTGTAGACCGCCACCACCCCGGGGGTCCGCAGGGCCTCCTCTGGGTCTATGGAGACCAAGTGGGCGTGGGCGTAGGGGCTGCGCACCAAGACCAGGTGCAGGGCGTTTTCGGAAGGGAGGTCGGCCAGGTACTGACCCTGGCCCCGCACGAGCTTTCCGTCTTCCCGACGCTTGAGGGGTCTGCCAATGTAGCGGTTGCCCATACCGGGCCCATCGTACTGCAACCCCCGGCTTCAGAATTCGTTTCGGGCCATCACCCAGTCCATCCGCACCTGGCCTCGAGCCTCCTTCAGGCGGAACACCACCTCGTACAAGCCAGTCTCCACCGGATAGCGAAGCTCATCGGAGAAACGCCCCTGGTAGCGCCTGACCAGCCCGGGGGTAGCCTGGCCGCTGCGGCGAATCTCCACCTCCAGGCTCCCCTTGCGCAGCTCCCCGGCCACCACCACCTTGACGAAGGGGCGAATGCCCGTGGCCCGCAAGGGGTAGACCACCTCCCCGCTGTGGTTCCAGTAAAAAACCGGCGTGAAGGGGGCGTAGCCCACCGCCAGGCCAAAGCGCTCCGCATAGAGATAGACCCCCGCTGCAATCAGGGCCAGCACAATAAGGGTGCGCACCCTCCCAGTATAGCCCCTCACCCCAAGGCCCCAACAGGCTCAGCCCGCCTGGGGCTCGGTCTTCTTCTGCTCCTTCTTTCCCAGCCTCTGCAGCAAGGCTAGGCGCAGGCGGGCAATCTCCGCCTCGAGGCGGCTCTGCTGGGCGTCCAGCTCGTCCCGCAGCCGCATAATCTCCTCTACCCCGGCCAGGTTCACCCCAAGCTCCTGGGTCAGCCGGCGAATCTCCCGCAGCTTCTCCACATCCCGCTCCGAGTAAAGCCGGGTCTTTCCGGAGGTGCGGCGGGGGGTAACCAGGCCCTCCCGCTCGTAAAGGCGCAGGGTCTGGGGGTGCATACCCACCAGCTCGGCGGCCACCGAGATGATGTAGACGGGGCGGTCCTTGTCGTTCACCGGCTTGCTGGGGCGTTCGCCTGGGGGAGGCAGCGCAGGGGGGGTTTTGAGGGCCTCGAGCCGCTCCCCCAGCTCTGCCTTGAGTCGCTCCACTTCCTCCCGAAAGCGCCGTTCCAGGGCCCAAAGCTCGTCCCGCAGCCGCATAATCTCCTCTACCCCGGCCAGGTTCACCCCAAGCTCCTGGGTCAGCCGGCGAATCTCCCGCAGCTTCTCCACATCCCGCTCCGAGTAAAGCCGGGTCTTGCCCCCGGAGCGCTTGGGCTTTATGAGGCCCTTGCGCTCGTAAAGGCGCAGGGTCTGGGGGTGCATGTCCACCAGCTCGGCGGCCACCGAGATGATGTAGACGGGGCGGTCCTTGTCCATATACCCAGGGGCTAAACGCCCTTGACACTAAGAGTATACGAAAACCTGCGGGGGATTTTGGGCTACCCCTGGGTCTTGCTTAGCCGATAGGGCAGGTAACGGGGGTGCCAGAAACGCTCGGCCACATAGGCCTGGATGGCCTCAAAGCTGAGGCCCATCACCCGCTCCTCCCGGGCCAGCTCCTCCTGGAGAGCCTGGCGGATGACCCGCGCGGCCACATACTGGCTCACCTCCCGCAGGGCCTCGGTGGGCGGGTAGATGCGGTCCGGGTAGTGCCTGCGGGTGTAGTCGTAAAGGGCGTAGGCGGCCTCGAGCACCATCCCGTCCGAGACCTCCTTGGCCTTGGCCAAAACCGCCCCAAAACCCAGGCCCGGGAAGATAAAGGCGTTGTTGCCCTGGCCGATGGGGTAGACCTTGCCGTCCAGCTCCACCGGCCCAAAGGGGCTCCCCGCCGCCACCAGGGCCTTACCCCCGGTCCAGCGCAGAATTTCCTCGGGAATCGCCTCAGAAGCGCTGGTGGGGTTGGAAAGGGGAAAGACGATGGGCCGCTCGGTGTGGGCCAGCATGGCCTGAACGATGGGCTGGGTGAAGGAGCCCGGCTGCCCCGAAAGCCCCAGCAGCACCGTGGCCCGGGCCCCCACCACCGTCTCGTAGAGGGTGGGCACCTCGCCGGCCACGGACCACCCCTGAACGCGGGCAGGGTCCTGGGCAAAGCGCTCCTTGTAGGCCTCCATCCGGCGCCCTTTGAGCAAAAGCCCCTTGGAGTCCAGAACGAACAGCCGCGCGCGGGCCTCCTCCGGGGAAAGCCCTTCCCGCATCAGACCGTCCAAGAGCGCCTGGGCCACCCCGGCCCCCCCGGCGCCCGCGCCGTAGACCACAAAGCGCTGGTCGGAGAGGTTCTCCCCCTTGAGCCGACAGGCCGCCATCACCCCGGCCAAGGCCACCGCTCCGGTGCCCTGGATATCGTCGTTGAAGGAGGGCAGCACCTTGCGGTAGCGCTCGAGCACGGCAAAAGCCGTATCCTTGCCGAAGTCCTCCCACTGCATCACCGCGTTGGGGTAACGCTTGCGGAAGGCCTCCACAAACCTATCCATGAAGGCGAAGTATTCGTCCCCGGTAAGCCTCCGGTGGCGCACCCCCAGGTAGAGGGGATCGTTGATCAGGTCGGCCCGGTTGGTGCCCACATCCAGCTCAATGGGCAGCGCCTTGTCCGGGCCCAACCCCCCCGCCGCGGTGTAGATGGTGAGCTTGCCAATGGAGATGGCCAGCCCGCCAAAGCCCTGGTCGCCGATGCCCAAAATGGCCGAGGAGTCGGTGGCCACCGCCAAACGAACATCGTTCAAGGGCACGTTTTGCAGGGCCTCCTCAATCTCGTGAATGTTGTCGGTGGAGGCGGTGAATCCCCTAGGGAAGCGGTATATGTAGGAAAACTGCCGCACCGCCTCCCCCACCGTGGGGGTATAGAGGATGGGCAGCATCTCCGCCATGTGCTCCACCAAGAGTGCGTAGAAGAGAACCTCGTTGCGGTCCTGGAGGTTGCGCAGAAAGATATGCTTCTCCAAGTCGTTTTCAATGAGGCGGTAGCGGCGGTAGTTGCGCTCCTTCTGCTCTTCCAAGGTGGTCACGTGGGGGGGGAGCAGCCCCTCTAGGCCAAGCATCCGTCGTTCCTCGTGGGTGAAAGCGGTGCCCTTGTTCAAAAGGGGAATTCCCAGCAAGAGCGAGCCTGTGACGAAGGGCTCGAGGTAACGCTTGCCCCGCTCGTCCCGCTTGACGTCGTAGTAGCGGCTGATGGTCATATGGGTAAATGCTATAGCCAGAGGGCTTTAGGGGTCTAGCCCAGCGCGGGCGCTTGTTTTTAGCCAAGCCTGGTGCTAGGCTGATTCAGGTTCTTTGCCCAGCGGGCAAAGCAAAGGAGGCACCGTGGAAGATCACAGTTCTAGTCGAAGGTTACGCCCGGTGCCCTCCACCGGCTAACCCTCGGCAAACCGTGTACCTGCGGAGCCTCCTTCCAAGATTCGGCCCAAGCCGAAAACCGAAGGAGGCCACCCATGTACGAGACCACCATCCCGCCCGAGCTGAAGGCGCTTAAGGCCGCTCTGGCTGAGAGCGATGCTTTCAAGGTTAAAGCCGCCCTCGAGGAGCTCTACCCGGCCCAAATCCTGGAACACTGGTCGGCCTTCGCCCCCGAGCACCGGCTGCCCATCCTCACCCTGCTCTCCCCATCCGACGCAGCCGAGGTCTTCAGTCACCTCGAGGAAAGCGAGCAGGCCGAGCTTCTAGAGGCCCTGCCCCCCTGGCGGGTCAAGGAGCTTCTAGAGGAGCTTTCCCCAGACGATTTGGCCGACACCATCAACGCGGTCGAAGAGGAGAAAAGCCCCGAGGCCGCCGAAGCCCTGCTCCGCCAGCTGGACCCCGAGACCCGGGCCGAGGTGGAGGAGCTGGCCGAGTACGAGGAGGACAAAGCCGGGGGCATCATGACCTCGGAGTACATCGCGGTCCGGGACTCCATGCGGGTGGAGGAGGTCTTCCGCTTTTTGCGCCGCGAGGCCCCAGACGCAGAGCAAATCTACGTCATCTACGTGGTGGACGACCAAGGGCACCTGCAGGGGGTGCTCACCTTGCGGGACCTAATCGTGGCCGACCCCAAGACCCGGGTAGCGGAAATCATGAATCCGGACGTCATCTACGTGCGGGACGACACCGACCAGGAAGAGGTGGCCCGGCTGATGGCGGACTACAACTTCACCGTGCTGCCAGTGGTGGACGAGAACAAAAAGCTGGTGGGCATCGTCACCATTGACGACGTGGTGGACGTGATCCAGGAGGAGGCCACGGAGGACATCTACCGCCTGGGGGCGGTGGAGTCGCCCGAGCTGGTCTACAGCAAGTCCAGCGTGTTCGCCCTTTGGAGCGCGCGGGTGCGCTGGCTCATCGTCCTCATCATCACCGGAAGCGTCACCAGCACCATTCTGCACGGGTTTGAATCGGTGCTGGAAGCGGTCACCGCCCTGGCCTTTTACGTCCCGGTGCTGGTGGGCACCGGGGGCAACACCGGCAACCAGTCCAGCACGCTCATCGTGCGGGCTTTGGCCACCCGCGATGTGGCCCTTTCAGACTGGTGGCGAATCCTGCGCAAGGAGCTAGGAGTGGGCCTGCTCCTGGGGCTTACCCTCTCGGTGCTGCTGAGCCTCAAAGTGCTGCTGGACGGACAGGCCAAGCTCCTTTGGGTGGTGGGGACCTCGCTGGCCCTGGTGGTGCTGCTGGCCAACGTGGTGGGGGCCATGCTCCCCTTGCTCTTGCGGCGGCTCAAACTCGACCCGGCCCTCATCTCCAACCCGCTTATCGCCACCGTGACCGATGTGACCGGGCTAATTGTCTACCTGAGCGTGGCCCGGCTGCTGCTCAACCTATGAGGCTCAGTATGATCGTGGAGTGGAGCCTGGGCAGCCCCCAGCGCTTTCATTGGGACGGAAGCAAGCTGGTACCCCGCGACCCCCCCTGGCGGGCCGAATGGGGCCTTCCCCCGGTGAACTACGGCCAGATTCCAGGCTATTTCAATCCCGCCGACCAGGCCGAACTGGACGCTATCTGGGCCAGTCGGGAACCGGTTGCGGCAGGGAGCTGGCTCGAAGGCCAGGTGCTGGGGATGGTCTGGGTGCAAGACGGCGACCACAAAATCATCCTGGGGGAACCCGGCCATCTGCAAAACCTAGACATGGCGGGGCTTTGGGCCTGGTTTGAAGGGCGCCGGCCCCGCCTGGCAGGGCCGGAGGAGGCCATGGCCTTCATCCTTTCGCTGTCAAGGGCTCTCCAGCGCCAAGGCATTGAACAGGTCAAAGAGCAGTAGCCAGGTCCCTTGTAGGGCGATAGCCCACCCCGCTCCCTGGCTCCTGGCGTCGGGCTGTAAGGCCAGGAAAACGCCCCCCGCGATGTAGAGCACATCAAGCCCGGCGTTGACATAAAGCAGGTCGCGCAGGCCCGCCCTATCGGGCTCGGGGCCCAAGAGCCCCACCAGGGCAATCCCAGAGTTGACCGCCGCCCAAACCGAGTTCGTCAACCAAAACGAGCGCTGCCAGGGATCGTCGCTCAGGAGCCCAAAGGTGGAGCCAGCTAGTGCCCAGGGCACACTCCAGGCCAGCAGCCTGGCCGAGAGGGCCAGCCCCCGGTAGCCTTCTGGGGCCGGGCCCAAGAGCAGCCGCTCCCAGGAGGGACGCTCGGCCTGGCTGGGCTTTTGGGCTTGCTCAGCCAAGAGCGGTGGTTCGGACACCACGGCAGGCCCTAGTGAGGACTCCAGGTGGGGTTGGGCCAGAGCCAGCGTACCCCAGAGCACCAGCGACCCAAGCCACAAACTTCGTTTCATTCCTTCAGCTTCTAAACTCAGCGCGCCTGCGAATTTGTTTCGGGCAACACTTTGCCCGGGTTCAGGCGGTTCTGGGGGTCAAAAGCCGCCTTGACCGCCCACAGAGCCCCCAGGGTCTCCGGGTCCACTGCCTCGCCCATGAAGTCGCGCTTCATAAGCCCAATGCCGTGTTCACCAGAGAGCACCCCGCCGTGCTGTAGGGCCACCCGGGCGATTTCGTGCAGCAGCTCCCAGACTTTCTCCTCAGGGTCCACCCGCGGGTCAAAGAGCACGTTGGGGTGCAGGTTTCCATCGCCAATGTGGCCGAACTGCACCACCTGAAGGCCATACCGCTGGCCTAGCAATTCAATGGCCCGCACCACCTCGGGGAGGCTCGAGCGGGGCACCGCAATGTCCTCATTGAGCCGCTTGGGTTTAAGGGCGGCGATGGCCGGGGAGATGGCCCGCCGGGCCCTCCACAAGGCCTCGCTCTCGGCAGCATCCCGCGCCACCCTCACCCTGCCCCCACGCCCCTCGCAGGCCTCGGCCACCCAAGCCAGCTCCTCCTCCACCACCAAAGGGTCATCGCCATCGGTGTCTACCAGCAAAACCGCAGCGGCCTCGCGCGGCAGGCCCAGCCTAAGGTAGCTGTCCACCGCGCGAATACAGCCCCGATCCATGAACTCGAGCTTGGCCGGCACCGCCCCAGCGGCGATGGCCGCCGAGACTGCCTCCGCGGCCTGCCCCACCTCATCAAAAACCGCCATCAGGGTGCGGGTGTGGCGGGGCAGGGGCACCAGGCGCAAGGTGGCCCCGGTGATGAGGCCCAAGGTACCCTCCGAACCCACCATAAGGCCCACCAGGTCGTAGGCCTTGCGCTCTAGGCGGTGTACCTCCCCGGAAAAATCCACGAACTCCAGGGCCTCCACATAGTCCCCGGTCACCCCCCACTTAAAGCACAGCGGCCCTCCGGCGTTCTCGGCCAGGTTGCCCCCGATGGTGCTGGTGCGGAAAGAGGCGGGGTCGGGAGGGTAGGTGAGGCCGTAGGGGCGGGCCTGCTCGGCGATGCGGGCGGTGACCACCCCCGGCTGTGCCACCGCCCGGCGGGCCCGGGGGTCAATTTGCAGGCCGGTCATCCGGGTGAAGGAGACCACAATGGATTCCTCCAGCGGCACCGCCCCCCCAGAAAGCCCGCTGGCCGCCCCTCTGGGCACAACGGACAGCCCCCTTTGGCGGGCAAAGCGCACCACCTCCACCACCTCAGCGGTGCTCTCGGGCAGCACCACCAAAGCGGGGGTGGCCCCCATGGCAATTCCGTCGTAGGAGTAGTTGCGCCTCTGGGCGAGCTCGAGCAGCACCTTTTCTCGGCCAAGCCGGGCCTGAAGCTCCTCGGGCGTCCGGGCCGGCTCGGGGTAAGGCAGGCGGCGGGGGCGGGGGGCAAGCCTCTTGCCAAGGTTCAAGGTCACGAAAACAGCATACCAACCCGGCCTACCTTGACGCTCAGCCCCCAGATAGGGACACTAGACACTGCTGGGGTTTTCTGGGGGTCCTCATCCGTGCGGGTTTTTGCAATCGCCGACATCCACCTGTCCAAGGCCTTTCCCAAGCCCATGAACATCTTTGGGCCGGAATGGGAAGGCCACCCCGAGGCGGTATTTCGGGAGTGGCGCCGGGTGGTGGGCGAGGACGACCTGGTCATCGTGGCCGGGGATATCTCCTGGGCCATGAAGCTGCCCGAGGCCATGGCCGACCTGGAAGACCTGGCCCAGCTCCCCGGACACAAGGTCCTGCTGCGGGGCAACCACGACTACTGGTGGCCCTCCATCAGCCGGTTGCGCCAGGCCCTCCCTCCCCGGATGTACGCCCTGCAGCACGACTCTTTGGTCATTGGCAACCTGGCGGTGGCCGGCAGCCGGGGCTGGGACACCCCAGGCAGCTACAACTTCACCCCGGAAGACGAGAAAATCTACAAACGTGAGGTGGAGCGGCTCTCCCTTTCGCTCAAGACCCTCAGGGGACAGGCCTACGAGCACCTGGTCTTGGCCATGCACTACCCCCCTTTCGGCCCCAGCGGAGGCCCCACCGGCTTCACCGAACTCATTGAGCGCTACCGGCCAAGCTGCGTGGTCTACGGGCACCTGCACGGCGCCGACCCCGAGAAGCTTCCCAAAACCTGGGCGGGTATCCCTCTGCACTTCGTCTCCGCCGATGTAGTGCGCTTCCAGCCGCAGCTCGTCCTAGAAACCGAACGTCAGACCCACCTCTGAGGCTTGGGGTATCATCCAGGCATGATTACCGCCTTTGTGCTCATCCAAACCAGCCGCGAGTCCACCGCCGAGACCGCCGAGGCGGTGGCGGAAATTCCCGGGGTGGCGGAGGTCTACTCGGTCACCGGGAAGTGGGACCTGGTGGCCATCCTGCGCTTTAGGGACTTTGAGCAGCTGGACGACATCGTAACCCTGGGCCTGCGCAAGCTCAAGGGCATTGAGCGGACCCAGACCCTGCTGGCCTTCCGCGCCTACTCCCGCAAGCTGCTCGAGCAGGGCTTCAACATCGGCAGCGAGGGGGTCTGAGGGCCTACCCGGGGCTGAATCGGAATGTTCCGCCTCATGCTGCTCATACAAGCCGGCCTGCTCTTCGTCGGCGTCCTCTGGATGGGCCTGGCGGGATACCCCGCCCTCCAGCAGCCCAACCCGCTTCGGGATGGGCTGGCTTTTCTGCTGCTGTTCTACGGGCTTGTGGGGCTGGAGCGGCTTTTCTCGGTGGTTTTCCCCAGGAGCTTCCGGGCTACCGAGGCCCTACACGCCCAGCTCGGCCTGATGATGCGCGCCCAGGGAATCAGCCACCACCAGGCCCTGATCCTGGCCCTGGCCTCGGGGCTGGCCGAGGAGGTTTTCTTTCGGGGAGCCTTGCAGAACGCGCTCTTCGGAGGCTGGCTGGGGATACTGCTGCAAGCTTTGGTCTTCGCTGCCTTCCACCCCATCCCGGACCGCCGGGCCTGGGTCTACCCCCTGTTTATCTTCTGCGGCGGGGTGCTGTTTGGGGCCAGCTACCTCCTCACCGGCAGCCTAGTGCCGGGTATTCTGGCCCACTACCTACACAACGCCCGGGGGTTCTACCAGCTCCTGGATAACCCTCCCGCCTAAAGGCGGAGGATGCCCCGCTCGAGGGCCACCGTAACCGCGGCGGTGCGGTCGTCCACCCCCAGCTTGCTAAAGGTGTGCAAGAGATGGGTCTTCACGGTGGCCTCGCTAATCTTGAGCTTGCGGGCGATTTCCTTGTTGGAAAGCCCCCGCGCCACCAGCGCCAGCACCTCCAACTCCCTCAGGGAAAGGTTTTCCTCAGCCGGCCCCCGCATCCGACCCAGGAGGCGGGCCGCCACCGGCGGTGAGAGCACCGCCTCGCCTCGAGCGCAAAGCCGCACCGCGCGGAACAGCTCCTCGCGGGGCACATCCTTGAGAAGGTAGCCCGTGGCCCCCGCCTCCACCGCCCGCACGATGTCGCTGTCGGTGTCGTAGGTGGTGAGCACCAGAATCTGCACCTGGGGGAACCGGCTCCGAATCTGCCGGATGGCGCTCACCCCGTCCATCACGGGCATCCGCAGGTCCATCAGCACCACCTGGGGCAGGAGCTGCTCCACCGCCCTCAGGGCCTCCTGGCCATTGGCTGCCTCGCCCACCACCTCAAAGTCGGGCTGGGAGGAGAGCAACCCCACCAGCCCAGCCCGCACCACCGGATGGTCGTCGGCCAACAGGATGCGAATCCGACTCATACCGCCTCCACCCCCTTAGCGCCAAGGTCTAGCGGGAAACAGAAGGCCAGCGTGGTGCCCTGTCCCGGCTCGCTCTCCACCGTCATCCGGCCTCCTAAGGCCTCCACCCGCTCCCGCATAGAGCGCAGGCCAAAGCCGCCCAGGAGGGTGGAGGGCAGCCCCACCCCATCGTCCTGCACATCCAGCAGCACCACATGGCCCGCGTAGGTCAAGGTCAGGGCAGCCTGGCGGGCCTGGGCGTGCTTGCGGATGTTGGACAGGGCCTCCTGGGCTACCCTGAGCAAGCCCACCTCCAGCTCCGGCGCAAGCGCCTTCGGCTGGCCGCTGAGGGTGAACTGGGCCCGCAGGCCGCTCTCCTGCTCAAAGCGCTGCACCAAGCGGCCAAGGGCCTCCGGCAAGGAGGTGTTCTCCAAAAGCTCGGGCCGAAGGGCATAGACCATCCGCCGGGTTTCCGAGAGCCCTTCCCGGGCCGCAGCCCGGGCCTGCTCGAGGTAGGGCCGAACCGAAGCCTCTGGACCAACGACCGCCTCAGCGGCCTCGAGCTGGACCACGATGCTGGCAAACCCCTGGGCCAGGGTGTCGTGAATCTCCCGGGCTAGCCGCTGGCGCTCTGCCAACACCCCAGCCTGATGAGAGGCCAGCTCCAGCTCCCGCCGGGTGCGCTCGAGCTCCTCACGGGCCTGGGTCTCCCGGATGAGCATCTCCAGGGTAAAAAGCGCATACCCTGCGTACAAAAGGGCGATAAAAGTGAAAAAGGCCAGGGCCAGGTTGGGGTACTCGGCAGGGTTTTGCATCGCGCTCCACGCGACCCTGCCCTGAGGGCCCTCGGTAGAGAGAATCTCAAAGGTAAGCTGTAAAGGCTCTCGCTGAGTCCACCATACCGAAAACCCCAACAACCCCAGCACCAAAAGCAACACCGCCCACAAGGGCAGCCAGTACCGGACCACCACCGGCACCAGGCCCAGGGCCAAAAAGGGCAGGTAGTTCTGGCTCAGCCAGGCCACCACCACCCCTCCTAAGGCAGCCAGCAGCAGAAGCTCCCAGGCCCGGCGCCGCCCCGGCCGCAAGCCCCAAAGGACCAAGCCCATGAGGAGCAGCGCAGCCCCTACCCGCAGGGCCACCTGGGAGGGGTTCTGCCAGGGCAGCTCGGGGGGTAAGGCAAACGGCCGCGGCGGAACCAGCAGGGTAAAGATGAGGACGGTCAACAGGTTGAGCGCGGTAAGCACGGCCACCATGCGGGCCACCGGACGGCCCGCCCAGAAGCGGGGAAGCCATCTCACCACACCGGAAAAATTGTAGCCTGCCCCAGCCCGGCAGTGTGCGCCCCGCTCCCCTTTGTCCTGAGGCGTGCCAAAATAGGCCTACTGGGAGGTTCCATGCAGAAGCTCACTCTTTCCCATCGCTACACCGCCGGCAACCACCGCTTCCGCGAGGCCATCCTCGAGTTGGGCTGGCTCTCCTTCCAGAGCAAGTCGGCCTCAATAAGGCTCTACCTGCCCTTCCTGAGCCGCTACGAGCAGGGCTACCAGATGCGGGACTGGCTTCTGGGCCTGAGCGTGGTGGGCTTTTTCGTGGGGCTGGCCAGCCTGCTCTTGCGAACGTTGGGCTGGCTCAACCTTCCGGCCCTTTTGCGGTTAAACCCCAGCCTTCTGGAGTATGGCACGCTGGCCCTGGGGGTGCTGGCCCTGCTGGCCTACCTCCTCTTCCCTATCCGGGTGCTCTACCTCTACGACGGCAACGCCAGCCCGCTGCTGGTGGCCGGCAGCAAAAAGGGCATCGAGGAGCTGGCTCAGGCCATCTGGCGCCACCTCGAGACCCTGCGCAAACAGCCCTAGGGGCTACATGTTCTCAATCAAAGCCTGGCCGAATTCGCTGCACTTCAAAAGGGTGGCGCTGCGCCCTTCGGCCAGCATCAGGCGGTGGAAGTCGTAGGTTACCCGCCCCTGGGCGATGGTCTTGGTCATCGCGTGGATGATGAGGTCCGCGGCCTCCACCCAACCCATGTAGCGCAGCATCATCTCGCCCGAGAGAATCACCGAACTGGGGTTGACCTGGTCCTTTCCGGCGTACTTGGGGGCTGTGCCGTGGGTGGCCTCAAAAACCGCGTGCCCGGTCTGGTAGTTGATGTTGGCCCCTGGAGCGATGCCGATGCCCCCCACCTGGGCCGCCAGGGCATCGGAGATGTAGTCGCCGTTGAGGTTCAAGGTGGCAATCACGCTGTACTCCGCCGGCCGCAGCAGAATCTGCTGCAGGAAGTTGTCGGCAATCATGTCCTTGACCACGATCGGCCGGCCCGTCCGGGGGTTGGGGAAGGTCTGCCAGGGCCCCCCGTCTAGGTCCACCGCGCCGAACTTGCGCTTGGCCACCGCATACCCCCAGTCGCGGAAGGCCCCCTCGGTAAACTTCATGATGTTGCCCTTGTGCACCAGGGTCACCGAGGGCAGGTCGTTGTCAACGGCATACTGCAAGGCGGCCTCCACCAGCCGCTCGGTGCCCTCCTGGGAGACCGGCTTGACCCCAATGCCGGAGGTCTCAGGAAAGCGAATCTTGCTGTAGGACTTGGGAAACTCAGCCTTGAACCACTCGAGGAACTTCCTCACCTCCGGGCTGTCCTTGGGAAACTCTATGCCGGCGTAGATGTCCTCGGTGTTCTCCCGGAAGATGACCATGTTGACCAGCTCTGGGTGGCGCACCGGGCTTGGCACCCCCTCAAACCACTGCACCGGTCGCACGCAGGCATAAAGGTCCAGCTCCTGCCGTAGGGCCACGTTGATGGAGCGGATTCCACCCCCTACCGGCGTGGTCAGCGGGCCCTTGATGGCCACCAGGTACTCCTGGATGAATTCCAGCGTCTCCTCCGGCAACCAGACGGGCTCCCCGTACACCTGGTTGGCCTTCTCACCTGCATAAATTTCCGCCCAGGCGATTCTGCGTCGGCCACCGTAGGCTTTGGCCACCGCCGCGTCTAAGACAGGCTGCGCGGCTCTCCAGATGTCGGGGCCGGTGCCGTCCCCCTCTATGAAGCCGATGATGGGCTGGTCAGGCACCTGGAGTTTGCCGTCTTGAACCGTTATCCGCTCACCTGCAGGAAGGCTAATCCGCTTGTAGGCCATAGCGCTAAAAGCATAACAGAACCCCGTTTGAAAATACGACCGGTTAGGCTATGCCCTATGGGGTACTGGCTGATTAAGTCTGAGCCGGAGGTCTACAGCATAGACGACCTTGCCCGGGAAAAAATCGCCCTGTGGGACGGGGTGCGCAACTACCAGGCGCGCAACTATTTGCGGGCCATGGGGGTAGGCGACCTGGCCTTTTTCTACCACTCCAGCACCCAGCCCCCCGGCATCGTGGGGCTCTGCCAGGTCGTGGAAACCGGCCTCCCCGACCCTACCCAGTTCGATCCCGACTCCCCCTACTTCGACCCCCGCAGCGATCCCCAAAACCCCCGCTGGTGGACAGTGCGGGTGGCGTTCGTTGAGAAATTCCAGCGCCCCCTCACCCTTCACCAGCTCCGCGCCCACTTCAGCCCCAGCGAGCTTCCCGCGCTGCGCCGGGGCAACCGACTCTCGGTCATGCCGCTCGAGCCAGAGGTGGCCGAGCGAATTGGGCGGCTGGCGAGGACCCCCTAAGGCATTCAACCGGCCCCCAAGAGGCGCACCACCCGCCGCAACACCTCGTTGGCCACCTCGCCTTTGGTCATGAGCGGCAAGCGTTCCACCACCCCGCCCGGCAGGAGCAGGAAGACGCGGTTGGTGTCCACTGCAAAGCCCGCATCGGGGGCACTGATGTCGTTGGCCACAACCATGGAAAGGCCCTTGCGCTCCAGCTTTTCCCGGGCGTTCTCCAAAAGCCGCTCGCTCTCAGCGGCGAAACCCACCACCACCTCCGGTCGGCCTGCCCGCCGGCGCTGCTCGGCCACGGCCAGCAGGATGTCCTGGGTGTGCTCGAGCTCAATTTTGGGCAAAGCACTCTTTTTAATCTTGTGGGCCTGCACCTGGCGGGGGCGGAAGTCGGCCACCGCGGCGGCCATAATCAACACGTCGGCCTCGCGCGAGAGCTCCAGCACGGCCTCGGCCATCTGAGCGGCGGTCTCTACGTCGGTGCGCTGGGCTCCGGTGGGGGTGGGCAGAAGGGCGGCGGTGGCCCCCACCACCAGGCTGACCCTGGCCCCCAGGTCCAGCGCGGCCTGGGCCAGGGCGAAGCCTTGCTTGCCCGAGGAGCGGTTGGTGAGGTAGCGCACGGGGTCGAGGGGTTCCTGGGTGCCGCCCGCGCTCACCACCACGTGCTTGCCGGCCAGGGGACCATTCCGGCTCAGGGCCAAGCGGACGTGCCCCAGGATTTCGGCGGGCTCGAGCATCCGCCCCAGCCCCTTTAGGCCCGAAGCCATGCGGCCCTGGGCCGGACCCAGGATCTGCACGCCCCGTTCGCGCAGGGTCTGGAGGTTGGCCTGGGTGGCGGGGTGCTCGAACATGCCGCCGTCCATGGCGGGGGCCACCAGCACCGGGCAGCGCGCGGCCAGCGCGGTCAGGGTGAGCAGGTTATCGGCCTGGCCGGTGGCCAGCTTGGCCAGGGTGTTGGCCGTGCAGGGGGCGATCACCAGCAGGTCGGCGCTCTCGCCCAGGCCGACGTGAACCACGTGGGCCTCGCCCTCCCACAGGCTGGTGCGGGCCTTGCGCCCGGTGAGGGCGGCGAAGGTGAGGGGCGTGACGAAGCGCTCGGCCCCGTCGCTCAGGATTGCGTCCACCAAAGCCCCGGCCTGGGTGAGCTTGCTGGCGAGGTCGGCGGCTTTATAGGCCGCGACGGAGCCGCTGACGCCCAGCACGATGCGCTTGCCCTCTAGCGGGTTCACCGGTTGAGCTCCCAGACGATGCGCAGGCCGTCGAGGGTGAGCCAGGGGGCGATGATCTCGATGACCGGCGTCTCCCGCGCGATGAGCTCGGCCAGGCCGCCGGTGGCGATGACCTTCATCTGGGGTCCGAGCTCGGCGCGGAAGCGGGCCACCATGCCCTCGACCAGGCCCACATAGCCGAACAAGAGCCCCGACTGCATCGAGTGGACGGTGTTGCGCCCGATGGCTGCGGGGGGGCGCTTTAGCTCGACCTTGGGCAGCTTGGCGGCCCGCTGGAACAGGGCTTCGGAGGCGATCCCGATCCCCGGCGCGATGGCCCCCCCGAGGTAATCCCCTTCGGCGGTGATGGCGTCGAAGGTGGTGGCGGTGCCGAAGTCCACCACGCAGGCCGGGCCGCCGTAGAGCTTGTGCACTGCGGCGGCATCGACGATGCGGTCGGCGCCCACCTGCGAGGGGTCGTCGTAGCGCACCCGCACCCCGGTCTTTACGCTCGAGTCCACCACCAAAGGCTTCTGTCCCAGATAGCTCTGCACGGCCTGGACCAGTGTTCCCGTCAGCGGCGGCACCACCGAGGCCATGACCGCAGCGCTCACCTGGGAAGCCCCATAGCCGCAAGCAGCCAGTAGGTTGAGCAGCAATACCCCATACTCATCGGCGGTGCGTTGAGGGTCTGTGGCAATACGCCAACGCGGCCCCAGTTCCTTACCCTGGTACAGGCCCAGGGTAATGTTGGTGTTGCCGATGTCAATCGCCAGCAGCATAGGATGCCCCCCCAAAGGTTAGCCCGCCCAGCGGTACGGAGGCAAGGTGTTTGGCATAATACCCCACAGGTATGGAGCCTTCTGCCAATCCCCTCCGCCTCCTCTGGCTGTTTTTGGGGTTCTCCTCGGTGGGTCTGGGTTTTATTGGTAGCGTGGTACCTGGAATGCCTTCCACGGTCTTCTTTGTGCTGGCGGCCTACTTCTTCTCCAAAAGTAGCCCCCGCTTTCTGAATTGGCTGCTGGGCCTTCCCAAGGTGGGGCCAATGGTGCGGGACTACCGGGCGGGCCTCGGAATGCCCCGCAAGGCCAAGGTCCTAGCCCTGTGCATGCTGAGCTTCTTCGTCCTGACCAGCGCCATATTCCTAATCCCGACGCTCTGGGTAAAGCTGCTGGTGCTGGGGGTAGGGGCGGTGGGCTTCTGGTTCATTCACAGCCGGATTCCCACCAAAGAGCTCGTCCTGAGCAGGCACGCCGCGGAGGCCCACCGGCCTTAGGCGTGGGCGCCGCAGCACCACGAAGGTATCCGCCACCATGTCGTGTAGGGCCTGGTGGTCGCGGTCCCAAAACATCAGCAAAAACCCCAGGTTCAGGGCCACCGCGTTGAGCCACCGCCCCGCGCTCTCCCGCAAGAAGGCCTGCGCCAAAGAGGGGTTGCGCCCCTTCTGGTCAACCACCCGTAGCCCCAGCATCTCCTTGCCCAAGGTGGTCCCAGAGCGGGCCAGCGGCAAAACCGCATAGGTAAACCAGGCCAAAGGGGAAAGCAGGCCGAAGAGCAGCAGCCCCTCCGCAGAAAAGTGGTGGCCCGGGTGGGTCGGGGGGAAGAGCGCATTGATTGAGCGCACCAGGCCGAACTGCAAACCGGCCATCAGAATCAGGTCCACCAGGCCGGCCAGCAGACGGCGGCCATAGTACCTGAGGCTTGGGGCGGAAGGGCCCACACCACTTTTAGTCTACCCCTTTGGCCTTAGGCTTGGGTTGTGCCCAACCGACTGATTCACGAAAGCAGCCCCTACCTTCTCCAACACGCCCACAACCCGGTGGACTGGTACCCCTGGGGCGAGGAGGCCTTTGCCAAGGCCCGCGCCGAGAACAAGCCCATCTTTCTATCCGTAGGCTACGCCACCTGCCACTGGTGCCACGTAATGGAGCGGGAGAGCTTTGAGGACCCCGAGATTGCCCGCCTGCTCAACGCCCACTTCGTCCCCGTCAAGGTAGACCGGGAGGAGCTGCCCGACGTGGACCAGGTCTACATGACCGCGCTCCAGGCCATGACCGGGTCGGGTGGCTGGCCCATGAACATGTTTTTGCTCCCCGACCTGCGCCCCTTCTTCGGCGGCACCTACTGGCCCCCCGAGCCCCGGCACGGTCTTCCCAGCTTTCGTCAGGTGCTCCTGGGCGTGCACCAGGCCTGGCTCAACCAAAAGAAGGAAGTGCTGGAAAACGCCGAGCAGCTCACGGCCTTCCTCCAGGAACAGCTAAGGCCCAGGCCCGGGGCCCTACCCGAAGGGCTGCACGGCGAGGCCCTGGCCAGCCTGCTGCGGGCAGCAGACCCGGTCTATGGGGGTCTGGGCGGCGCGCCCAAATTTCCCCAGGCCCCCGCGCTGTTCTACCTGCTCACGCTGGCCTGGCTGGGCCGACAGCCCGCTCGAGAACACCTTCGGCTCACGCTAAGGCGCATGGCCGAGGGGGGCATCTACGACCAGGTGGGGGGTGGGTTCCACCGCTACGCCACCGACCGTGTCTGGCGAATCCCCCACTTTGAGAAGATGCTCTACGACAACGCCCAGCTCGCCCGGGTATACGCCGCGGCCAGCCTCCTCTTTGAGGAGGAGGTGCCGCTTTACCGCCGCATCGCCCATGAGACCCTAGGCTACGTGCTCCGGGAGCTGCGGGGGCCTTTTGGGGAGTTTTGGTCCGCTCAAGACGCCGACTCCGAAGGGGTGGAGGGGCGGTTTTACGTCTGGAGGCTCGAGGAGTTCCGCGCGGCCCTAGGGCCGGAGGCCGAAGCCGCGGCCCGGCTCTTCGGGGTCTTGGAGGCGGGCAACTGGGAGGGGGTAAACGTGCTCGAGCGGCGCTACCCTGAAGCAACCCTGCGAGAGGAGCTGGGCTTGTCGGAGGAGGCCTACGGGGCTTGGGTGGAAGGGGTGCGGCAACGCCTATACCAGGCCCGGGCAAGGCGCACTCCCCCCCTCACCGACGACAAGGTGCTGGCCGACTGGAACGGCCTGATGCTCAGGGCCCTGGCCGAGGCGGGGCGCTGGCTGGGGGAGGCAAAGTACCTCGAGGCGGCCCGGAAAAACGCCACCTTCGTGCTGCAGAACATGCTCCAAGACGGACTCTTGCGGCACGCCTGGCGCCAAGGGCGGCTCAGGCCCCAGGCCTACCTGAGCGACCAGGCCCACTACGGGCTGGGTCTGCTGGCCCTTTACGAGGCCACCGGAGAGATAGCCTGGCTAGAGGCCGCCCGGCGTCTAGCCGAGGCCCTCCTGGAGCATTTTTGGGACGCGGAGGGCGGCTTCCGCGACTCCCTTGATCCCACCCTGCCGGTGCAGGCCAAGGACGTCCACGACGGCCCCTACCCCTCGGGCACCGCCGCCGCCGTAGAGCTGCTTTTCCGCCTAGGGGCCCTCTACGAGGAGGCCGGATGGCAGAAGGCCGCCCTAGAGGGGCTGGAGGCCCACGCCCAAGCGCTGGTCCGCAACCCCTTGGGCCACGCCGGCCTCCTGCAGGCCCACCTGGTGGGGAGCCAAGGCTCTGAGCTGGCGGTGGTGCTGCCCTCGAGCCTAGCCCAGGAGGCCGCCCGCTGGTTCCTGCCCCTCACCACGCTGGCCTTTGGCCCTCCTGGAAGCCTGCCGGTGCTGCGGGGGCGCCAGCCGGGGCTGGCCTACTTGTGCCGGTGGGGGGCCTGCCGGATGCCTGTGGAGGACGCCCAGGCCCTAAAGGAGGAGCTGCGGGCCTTGTATTCCGGGTAAGACCCACCGCCAAGCCCGGTATGATGGGGGGCGGTCTATGCTTCGCTACCACAGCACCCGTGACCCAGCCAAAGCTCTTTTGGGCTTTGAAGAAGCCCTGCTTCGCGGGCTGGCCCCGGACGGGGGGCTATACCTCCCCGAGCAGGTTCCCCAGCTCTCCCCCGCCCTATGGCGCTCGGCCTCCTCCCTGGCCGAGGTGGGGGTGAGGGTGCTCGGGGCCTGGCTGGGGAAGGAGCTCACCTTTGAGGAGCTCGAGCCCATCGTTCACGAAGCGCTCAACTTTCCGGCCCCCCTGGTCCCCCTGGAGGAGGGGCTTTTCGTGCTCGAGCTCTTCCACGGCCCCACCCTTTCCTTCAAGGACTTTGGGGCCCGCACCATGGCCCGCCTGATGCAGCACTTCCTCCGCAAGCGGGGCGAACGGCGCATCATCCTGGTGGCCACCTCAGGCGATACCGGCAGCGCGGTGGCCGACGGCTTTGCGGGCCAGGAGAACATCCAAGTAGTGCTGCTCTACCCCAAGGGCCTGGTGAGCGAGGTGCAGGAACGCCAGCTCATTGTCCGACGCCCCGGGGTGCGCTGCTTTGCTGTGGAGGGCACCTTTGACGACTGCCAGCGGCTGGTCAAGGAGGCCTTTGTAGACCCTGAGCTCGCCCACCTGCCCCTGAGCAGCGCCAACTCCATCAACATCGGGCGGCTCCTACCCCAGGCCCTCTACTACCTGTGGGCGGCCCGGCAGCTCGAGAGCCAGGCGCTCAACTTCTGCGTCCCCAGTGGGAACCTGGGCAACCTCACCGGGGGGGTGCTGGCGGCCTTGATGGGCCAGCCGGTGCAGAGGTTCATCGCTGCCCACAACGCCAACCGCTTCTTCCCGGAATTCCTAGCCGGAAGGCGCGAAGCCTTCCAGTTCTACCCCACCTTGGCCACCCTCTCCAACGCGATGGACGTGGGGGCCCCCAGCAACTTTGAGCGGCTGTACCACCTGCTTGGCCCAGAGCGCCTGCGGGGATGGGTGTGGGGCACCGCGGTGGACGACGAGGCCACCCTGGCGCAGATGCGGGCCACCTACGAGCGGCACGGCTACCTGGCCTGCCCCCACACCGCGGTGGGCCTCGAGGCCGCCCTCCGTTACCGGGGGTCCACCGGCGACCCCACCCCCATCGTGGCCCTCGCCACCGC
>NZ_QWKZ01000052.1 GCF_003574085.1 Meiothermus luteus
CACCAATGCCACCACCCCCCACAGCGGATAGCGCCGGTTCTGGTAGCGTGGATCGTCCAATGAGGCTAAGGCTTCGCGTAAGTTCATGCCTCTATCTAGCCTCAACCCTGAATAACGGTCAAGTCTGGAAGTCAACCTGAAATCCCAATTGCCCTCACCCCGAATGCGGTAGCTTGGTAGGGTCTATGGGAAAGAGCGCACGGAAACAGGCCTTGAAGTATTCGTCCAAGCCCAAGCCCAGCCCCTGGCCCTGGGTCATCGGCGGCGTTCTCGTGCTGGCGGTGGCGGTCTGGGGCTTCCTGCGCTGGCAGGGCCAGCAGGGGGTGCCCAGCCTCGAGAGCCTCATCGAGGAGGGCAAGCCGGCCCTCACGCAGGTGCAGAACCACCCGGACTACGGGCGCAGCCACGCCAACATCGGCGCCTCGCTGAGCTACGCCACCGACCCGCCCACCTCGGGGACGCACTGGTACAACTGGAGTGAGCCGGGCTTCTACACCCGCGGCGAGCCCCGGGAAAAGCTGGTGCACGCGCTCGAGCACGGCAACGTCGTGATCTACTACGACCAGCCCGGGGAGGAAGTGCTCAAGACCCTGCGGGTCTGGGCCGGCCGCTACCGGGGCCAGTGGGACGGGCTGGTGGTGGTGCCCAAGGCGGGTCTGGGCCAGACCGTCGAGCTCACCGCCTGGACCAAGCTGCTGCGGCTGGAGCGCTGGGACGCCGCCGCGGCTGCCGCCTTCATCGACGCCTACCGGGGCCGGGGGCCGGAGAACCCGGTGCGCTAGACGCTGAATGTTCGACGCTGATAGCTGATAGCTGATAGCTGAGCGCGGGTCGTACGTCGTACGCAATACGCAAGCCGCAAGACGCTACTTCTCCACCCCCCTTAGCAAGGGGGGCTAGGGGGGATACTCCCACACGTCACTAGCTCTTGGTCACCGGCCGCACGGCATGCGTAAACTGGGGGTGAGTATGGCTCGAGTGCTGCTGGTCGATGACGACCCTTCCATCCACGAGGTGCTGGGGGCCTACCTGCGCCAGGAGGGGCACGAGGTGGTGGAGGCGCGCGACGGGGCCGAGGCGCTGGCCCGGCTGGGCGCGGCCGACCTGCTGATCCTGGACCTGATGCTGCCGAAGGTGGGCGGGCTCGAGGTGGCCCGGGAGGCGCGGCGGGACTACCCCGACCTCCCCGTCCTGATGCTCACCGCCAAGGGCGAGGAGGAGGAGCGCATCGAGGGCCTCGATCTCGGCGCCGACGACTACGTGACCAAGCCTTTCAGCCCGCGCGAGGTAGTGGCACGGGTGCGGGCGCTGTTGCGACGCCGGGGGCTGCGCGACGAACTCGCCTTCGGGGCCCTCACCCTCAAGCCCGCCGAGCGCGTAGCCCTGCTGAACGGGGCTCCCCTACCGCTGTCGCGGCTGGAGTTCGACCTGCTGCTCACCCTGGCCCAGCACCCCGGGCTGGTGTGGAGCCGGGCGCGGCTGCTCGAGCGGGTGTGGGGCGGGGACTTCCCCGGCGTAGATCGCGTGGTGGACGTGCACATCGCGGGCCTGCGCCGGAAGCTGGGCGAGGACAGCGACAACCCCCGCTACATCGAGACGGTGCGCGGGGTGGGCTACCGCTTCCGGGAGGAATAATGTTCACGCGGCTGTTCCTGACCCACCTGCTGGCGGCGCTGGTGGCGCTGGTGGCCTTGCTGGGCTTCGCGGAGTGGCTGGCCCCGCGCTTTTACCAGAGCCACATCGAGCAGATGGTGGCGGCCATCGGGCCGCAGGGCCACGAGCTGCACGCCGACCTCGAGCGCGGCCTGCGCTCGACCCTCACCGCCGCCTGGCTGGCCTCGCTGCCGCTGGCCGGGCTGCTGGCGGCGGGCACGGCCTGGGTGGTCTCGAGGCGGGTCAGCCAGGGGGTGCGGCTGCTGGCCCATGGCAGCCGTAGCATCGCGCAGGGGCACTACCACGACCGCCTGCCGGTGCACGGCCGCGACGAGCTGGCCTCTCTCGCCCAGGACTTCAACCGCATGGCCGAGGCGCTGGAGAGGGTCGAGCAGAGCCGCGTCGAGCTCATCGGCTCCGTCGCCCACGAGCTGCGCACGCCCCTGGCCGGGCTGCAGGGCTACGCCGAGGCCCTGGCCGACGGGGTGCTACCGCCCGAGCAGGCCGCCGGGCGCATCAGCCACGAGGTGCGGGCCATGCGTCGCCTGGTCGAGGATTTGTCGCTGGTCTCGAGGGTCGAGGCGAGAGCGGTGGAGATTCGCCCGCAGGCGCTCGACCCCGCCGCGGCCCTGAGGCGGGCGGCCGAACGCTTCGAGCTGGTGTTCGCGGAACAGGGGGTGGCCCTGCGGCTCGAGCCCTGTGGGCCGCTGCCGGCGGTGTGGGGCGATCCCGAGCGCCTGCAGCAGGTGCTCTCCAACCTGCTCGCCAACGCCCTGCGCCACACCCCGCCCGGCGGGGAGGTGGGGCTGAAGGCCGAGCCGGCGCGGGGCGGGGTGCGCTTCAGCGTGCGCGACACCGGCCCTGGCATACCCCCCGAGCACCAGGCGCGGGTCTTCGAGCGCTTCTACCGCGTGGACTCGGCCCGCAGCCGGCAGGACGGCGGAAGCGGGGTAGGCCTGACCATCGCCAAGGGCCTGGTCGAGGCTATGGGGGGAACGATGGGCCTCGAGAGCGAGGTCGGGCGCGGCAGCACCTTCTGGTTCACGCTGCCGCCAGCCCGGTCCTGAGCCCTGTCGCGCTCTTCCTCGCGCTGCGCCTGATCCGGTGGGAAGGGGCGCCCTAAAGCGTCACGAAGGGCTCGAGCCGCCCTTTGACGAGGGCCAGCACCCGGTAGGGCTGGGTCTTGGGGCCGGGCATCCCCGGCGTGCCCGAGGGCATGCCCGGCAGGGCGATCCCGTCGATCCTGGGTCGCTCGCGCAGCAGCTTCTGGAGGGCGACCAGCGGGACGTGCCCCTCCACCGTGTAGCCCGCGAGGCGCATGGTGTGGCAGCTCTGGGCCTCGGGCGGGATCCCGTAGCGGCGCTTGAGGGGGCTGAGGTCGTCCTGCAGCACCACCTTCACCAGGGCGCCCTGCGCCTGGAGGAACTTCACGTACTCCCCGCAGCAGCCGCAGGTGGGCGACTTGTAGAGGGTGGCCTCGAGGCCCTTCAGGGCACTCCCCTGCTGCGCCAGGGCTCCGCCGGCCAGGCCCAGGGCGAGGCCGCCGAGCATCTTCAGCGCTCGTCTTCGGTCGGGTTGATGGGTCATAAGCTTCCTCTCCGACAGAGGCTAATGCCTTGGTGTTAAGCCTTTGTAAACCCGGTAGTTTCAGCCGGCACTCAAGGCAACTTCAGGCGGGGGGGCTAAAGTTGAACCTCCTTCGACCCGCCGGCTCGAGCTTTAACTCTGCCTCTCGTCGTCCGGAATTGCCAGCCGGATCAGGGCCGAAAGGCCGAATTTCAGGAGGTCCAGCCATGCAGCACAGCAGCCAGCACCACACCCACGGCACCACCGGCATGAGCCCCGCCATGCAGGCTTGCATCGAGGCCTGCGGGGAGTGCCACGACGTATGCCTCACCACCGTTCAACACTGCCTGCAGCACGGCGGCCAGCACGTCGAGCCCGCCCACATGACCATTATGATGGACTGTGTACAGATTTGCGAGACGGCCAAGGACTTCATGCTGCGGGGCTCGCGGCTCCACGCCCAGGTCTGCCGGGCCTGTGCCGAGGTCTGCGAGGCGTGCGCCCAGAGCTGCGAGGCCATCGATGACCCCGACGGCGCGATGAGGGCCTGTGCCGACGCCTGCCGCCGCTGCGCCCAGGAGTGCCGCCGCATGGCCCAGGCCGCCTGATGCCCGCCCCCTCGAGCCCCCGGCCACGGCCGGGGGTTGCCCTTTGCACAGGCTTAACACTCCACGCGCAGGCTAAAGCAGGAGGCGTTATGAACCGACGCGAACTGTTGAAGTACGGAGCCCTGGGCCTGGCGAGCAGCTACGGGCTCTCGAGGCTCCCCGCCTTTGCTCAAAGCCCCTTTCCCCAGCCCCGCACGCTCGAGGTGCTCCGGGCCGATGGCGTGGTGGAGGCCCAGATCACCGCCCGGCAGAGCAACCTGACCCTGAGCGGCAAGCCCGCCCGGCTGATGACCTACGGTGGCTTCCCCGGCCCTACCCTGCGCCTGCGCGAGGGCGAGACGGTGCGGCTCAACTTCACCAACAACCTCCCCGAGGCCACCAACCTGCACCTGCACGGCTTGCACGTGCCCCCGAGCGTGGACGACCCGCTGGCCCTGGTCCAGCCCGGCGAGAGCCGCCTGTACGAGTTCACCGTCCCTAAGGGCTCAGCGGGGACTTACTGGTACCACCCCCACGTCCACGGCCGGGTGGCCCCACAGCTCTACGCGGGGCTGGCGGGCCTGCTGGTGGTGGAAGGGCCGCTCGATGCCCTGCCCGAGTTGAAGGGGGCCGAGGAACACCTCCTGGTGCTCAAAGACTGGCTGTTCTCCGGCAACCGGATCCCGGCCTGGACCCACATGGACTGGATGAACGGCCGGGAGGGCAACCTGCTCACCGTCAACGCCGCCGTGCGCCCGACCCTGCGTGCTCAGAAGGCCACCCTGCGCCTGCGGCTCTTGAACGCCAGCAACGCCCGCTACTACCGGCTGGCGCTGGAAAACCATCCCCTCTACCTCATCGCCACCGACGGCGGCTTCCTCGAGAAGCCTGTCGAGCTCCCCGAACTCCTGCTGGCCCCCGGCGAACGGGCCGAGGTGCTCGTGCGCCTGAGCCGGCCTGGCAACTACCGGCTGCAGGCTCTCCCCTACGACCGCGGCGCGATGATGATGCACGGCGGCATGATGGGCGACCAGGGGATGGGGATGATGGACCACGGGATGATGGACCACGGCAGCAGGGGGGGCATGGGCGACACGGGGATGATGGGCTCCATGATGGGCATGGGAGCCACCCGCCTCGAGACCCTGCTCACCATCGTGGCCCCGGCCAGCCCCAAGCCCCTGCCTCTGCCCGCCTCGCTGGCCCCCGTCGAACGGCTCGAGCCCGCCAGGGCTACCGCTACCCGCCGCTTCGAGCTAGGCGAGCGAATGATGCAAGCTGAATTCTTTATCAACGGCCAAATGTTCGACCCGGCCCGGGTAGATGTGCGGGCCCAATTGGGAAGCCTCGAGGTCTGGGAGCTGGTTAACAAAACCGACATGGATCACCCCTTCCACCTGCACACCTACCCCTTCCAGGTGCTCTCGCGGGGCGGCAAGCCAGCGCCCTACCGGGCCTGGAAGGATACCGTAAACCTGCGCAAAAACGAGGTTGTGCGGATCGCGGTGCCCCTGCGCGACTTCAGCGGGGTCACTGTCTACCACTGCCATATCGTCGAGCACGAAGACCGGGGAATGATGGGGATCTTGCAGGTGAAGGGATGAGGAGGTAAATGTGTCGAACTACGCGATGAAAACCATTTTGTCGGGTGACTTGATCGAGGTCAGGACCCGAGCTGTGGAAGCGCTGAAAGCCCAGGGCTTTGGCATTCTGAGTGAGATTGACGTACAAAAGACCCTGAAGGAGAAGCTGGGCCTGGAGTACGAGCCGTACCTGATCCTGGGAGCCTGCAACCCCAACCTGGCCCGGCAGGCCCTAGATACAGACCGTGACATCGGGCTGTTGCTGCCCTGCAACGTGGTGCTACGCCAGCTCGAGGGGGAGGTTGAGGTCAGCATCCTCGACCCCGAGGCAATGTTTAGCTTAACTGAAGAAGCCACCCGGCGACAGCTCGAGCCCTTGGCCCAAGAGGCCCGTGTCCGTTTGAGCCGTGCTCTGCAAACTCTAGAGGAGGCCCCCTAGAGTCGAGCCGGAGTAAGCCGAGGCAGATGCGCAAAGTTCGGCTGGCGCTGTGGATTGTCCTGCTGGCAGAGGACCGGGGGATGATGGGGGTGCTCGAAGTTCGGGGTTAGAAGGAGGGGACTGTGATGGGTTGGTGTCCTTGGTGTTCTTACGGCTACGGCATGATGGGCGGCTGGGGTTGGCTGGGCCTGCTGGCCCAATTAGCCGTCCTAGTGCTGCTGATCTACCTGCTGGTGCGGGCCCTCTCCCGTCCATCGAGGGAGGGGCGGGACCGCGCCCTGGAGATTCTGCGGGAACGTTATGCCAAAGGCGAGATCGACAAGGATACTTTCGAGCGCATGAAGCGCGACCTGAACGAGTAAGAGGAGGTGCGTTGTGAAACGCGGACAGTTCTGGCTAGCGATCGTAGGCCTGGCCGTGCTGGGGTTAGCCCTTACCCAGGGCATGTGGGGCAATCCGGGCATGATGCAGGGCTATGGGTACGGCCCGGGAATGATGGGTGGGATGATGGGCGGAGGTATGGGCATGATGAGCTTTCATCCCGCCCAGGCTCAGCCCATCCCCCCAGCCGAAGCCAGGGCTCGGCTCGAGTCCTTCGCTCAACGCTTTAGCTCCGAGGCCAAGCTTAAGGATTTCATGAGCTTCAGCGAGAACTACTACGCCCAGGTAGTCGATGCCAAGGGCAACGGCCTGGTAGAGATCCTGGCCGACCGCTATACCGGCAACGTCTATCTCGAGCCCGGCCCCAACATGATGTGGAACACCCGCTTGGGTATGGGCTATGGCATGATGCAGGGCCAGCCTACAGCCACGCGCTACGACAAGGCTGCCGCGCAAAAACTGGCCAGGCAATTTCTCAAGGGCTACTTGCCGGGAGCCACAGTCATGGAGGGTCAGGCTTTCAGCGGTTATTACACCTTTGATTTTGGCCGCAAAGCGGTCGAGGGGATGCTCTCGGTGAGCGCCTACACTGGTGAGGTCTGGGTGCACACCTGGCACGGGATTTTCCTGGGAGAGTAGCAACGGTGCATACCGATCCGGGCTTTGTTTGATCGAAGGGGAGAAGTTAGGATTGTCCTCCGAGGATAAGCCATGGAATTCACCGAACTTTCGCTGGGTTAGTACGTTGCCAGCCTCAAAGCTGGCAAAGACAAAGTGCGCGACCGCGCGGCCTTCCTCGAGCGCTGCGCGCGCATGTACCAGACCCCCAGCCTCGCCGGTTTCCCGATGGTGGGGCTGGGCGGCAGTTGCGGCAAGCCCACCTTCCTCCTGCCTTTCGCCGTCCGCTTCGATCTGGACAAGGTGCTGGCGCTCGAGGCGTGGTTTCGCCGAGCGAAGTGAGGGGTGGCCGTGGCCGAGCGCTTCAGCATGTACGTGGAGTACGGGGCCTACCCCCATCGCAAGCGGCCCGACGACACGGAGCTCGCTGCCGTGCAGGAATGGACTAATGCCACGCTGGTCTTTCTGCGGTCTTCTTATGGGCGCAAGGAAAAGCTACTCACCGCGATGCCTGAAGCCTTGAAGCCCTGACTAACGTCCCTGCCTCTTTATTCGCGGGAAACTTCGGAGGGGATTGACCTTTTGCATGGTTCAAACTATCCTGATTTCACATTCCCCCCCCACCTGGGGAGGGATATACGGCGCCTAAACTGGCTGCCACCCGGAGGGTAACGATGGAACATAGGGCGCATCAAACCACGGCGGTCCTCGAGGTTGCCCTCAGGAATTGCCACGACGGCTCGGAGTACGCCGACCTCGAGCGGCAGTTCGCCCGGCTGGAAGGCGTTCAGCAGGTCCACCTCGACCGCACCCGGGGCGTCGCCCACCTCGCCTACGACCCCGCGGTGACGAGCGCCCAGCGGCTCGAGGCCGAGATCGAGCAAAGGGGCTACGCCTGCGACTGCGCCGACTGCGCCCCCTCCGAGGCCCAGCCCGGGCACCCCAGCGTGGGCTCGGAGGGCCACGACCACGCCCACCACGGCCACGCCGCCCGTCCGGCCCCGGCCCCAGCCCACGACCACGCCGCCGTGCGGCACCAGGAGCACGCGGGCCACGAGGGGCACGACGAGCACGCCGGGCACGGGGCCGCGATGGTGAACGACATGCTGCGGCGCTTCGTGGTGTCGCTGCTGCTGACCCTGCCCGTCGTGATCTTCTCGCCCATCGGCGGGGCGCTGGGCTTCCCCGACATGCCGCCCTTCGGCCTCTCGATGGGGCTGTGGGGCTTCCTGCTGGCGACCCCGGTGGTGTGGTGGGGCGGCTGGCCCTTCATTAGCGCGGCCTGGCGGGCCCTGCGGCGGGGCGAGGCCAACATGATGACCCTGATCGCCACGGGCATCTTGGTCTCCTACACCTACTCGCTGGGGGCCACTTTCCTCTTCAAGGGCGAGGTGTTCTACGAGGCGGCCGCGATGCTTACCACCTTCAGCCTGGCGGGGCACTGGCTCGAGATGCGCTCGCGCTTCGCCACCGGGCGAGCGGTGGAGGCCCTGCTCAAGCTGGCCCCCGCGACGGCCCGGGTCCGACGCGGGGGGCAAGAAGTAGAGATCCCGCTCGAGGAAGTGGTGGTGGGCGACGAGGTGGTGGTCAAGCCGGGTGAGAAGATCCCGGTGGATGGGGTAGTGGTCTCGGGCCAGAGCTACGTGGACGAATCCATGATCACCGGCGAGCCCATCCCCGTGCTCAAATCCGAGGGGGCCAAAGTCATCGGGGGAACCCTCAACCAAAACGGGGCCTTCACCTTCCGGGCCACCGCCGTGGGGGCCGATACGGCCCTTGCGCGCATCGTGCAGATGGTGCAAAACGCTCAGGCTTCCAAAGCCCCGGCCCAGCGCCTGGCCGACCTGGCCGGGAAGTACCTGGTGTTCATCGCGCTGGGCTCGGGCGTGCTCACCTTCCTCTTCTGGTACTTCCTGGGAGGACAGGGGCTGGTCTTCGCCCTCACCGTGGCGGTCTCGGCGGTGGTGATCGCCTGCCCCGACGCGCTGGCCCTGGCGACGCCGACCGCGATCACCGTGGGGGTGGGGGTGGCGGCCCGGGAGGGCGTACTGTTCAAGAACGCGACCGCGCTCGAGGCCACCGCCGCCATCGACACGGTGGTCTTCGACAAGACCGGCACCCTCACCGAGGGCAAGCCCGCGGTAACCGACCTCGAGCCCATCGCCCCCTTCACCCCCGAAGAGCTGCTGGCCCTCGCTGCCTCCGCCGACCAGCCCTCGCAGCACCCCCTGGCCGAGGCCATCGTGCGGGCGGCCGAGGAGCGTGGCGTGGGCGTGCAACCCCCCGACGCCTTCGATTCTGTCCCCGGGCACGGTGTGGTGGCCCAGGTTAAGGGGCGCAGGGTGCTCATCGGCAACCGGAGGCTCATGGACCGGGAAGGCGTCGAGGTGGGCCAATTGGAAGAACGGGTGTCCCGGCTGGCCGCCGAGGGCAAGACCGCCATGTACGTGGCGGTGGACGGCCAGCCCGCAGGGGTGGTCGCGGTGGCCGACGTGATCCGCGAGTCCGCCCGCAAGGCGGTGCAGGCGCTGCACCGCATGGGTATCCAGACCGTGATGCTCACCGGCGACAACCGCCGCACTGCCGAGGCCGTGGCCCGCCGGCTGGGCATAGACACGGTAATCGCCGAGGTCTTACCCGAGGACAAGGCGGCTAAGGTGAAAGAGCTCCAGGCCCAGGGGCGCAAGGTGGCCATGGTCGGCGACGGGGTCAACGACGCCCCCGCCCTGGCCGAGGCCGACGTAGGCATCGCCATCGGGGCCGGCACCGACGTGGCCGTAGAGACCGCCGACGTGGTGCTGGTAAGGAATGACCCCGCCGATGTCGCCAAGGCCATTCAACTGGCCCGCAAGGTACGCGGCAAGATCAAGCAGAACCTCTTCTGGGCAGCCATCTACAACGTGCTGGCCATCCCCGTCGCGGCGGGCGCGCTCTACAACAGCTACGGTATCCTGTTGCGGCCGGAGTGGGCAGCGCTGCTGATGAGCGCTTCCACCGTGATCGTGACGGTGAACGCGCTGCTGCTGGGGGTGGGGTCGCGGCAGCGCTTTACACGGGCTTAACACAAATTCGCCACCATCGTGCAGGAAGATGATGCGAACAATCCTGGCACTTACACTCGCGCTCGGCTTGGCCCTGGCCCAGACCGACCACTCGCAACACGGGGGCATGGCCATGCAGAGCATGGCCGTGCTGGAAAAGCTCACCGGTAAGGATTTCGACATCGCCTACATGTCGATGATGATTGCCCACCACCGGGGCGCGGTGGAGATGGCCCAGGCGGTGCTCAAGGTCTCGAAGGACGCCCGCATCCGCAAAGCAGCCCAGGAGATCATCGCCGTGCAGAACAAGGAGATTGGCCAGCTTACGGCCTGGCTCAAAGCTTGGTACGGGGTGGCGCCCTCCCGGATGTACATGGACATGATGAAAAGCGATATGAAGCCCATGATGGACACGGCCATAATGAGCATGCAAGCCATGCCGGGGCATGCCATGCCGGTAGACCGGGCTTTTTTAGAGGGGATGATCCCCCATCACCAAGACGCCATCGACATGTCCGAGCTGGCCCTGAAGAAGGCCACCAAGCCTGAGCTCAAGAAGTTCGCCCAGCAAGTCATCGCCGTGCAGCGCCGCGAGATCGAGCAGTATCGGGAGTGGCTAAAGTCCCTTTGAAGCCACCTGCCGCGCTAACCCCACCCCTCCCTGGGTGGGGTTGACTTTATCTCCAGCGAAGCCTAAGCTGGAAATGTACCCCTCCCCTGGAGGGGGTGGAGGCGAAAGATGAGCATTGAACTCAAAATCGAAGGCATGAGCTGCGGCCACTGCAAGATGAGCGTCGAGAAGGCCCTTAAGAGTGTGCCGGGCGTGGAGAAGGTGGAGGTCTTCCTGCAGGAGGGCCGGGCCATCGTCGAGGGCAACGCTCCTGTGGACCGGCTCATCAACGCGGTGCAGGAAGAGGGCTATACAGCCTCAGTCCGTCCGTGATCCAGAGGGAGGGAATGTGAACCCCATCGCCGAGCACACCTGCACCTTGATCCCAAGGTTCGGCAGGAGGCGCGCAACCGGCTGCTTTCGGCCAAGGGGCACCTCGAGGGCATCCTCAAGATGCTGGAGGGCGAGCCCTACTGTGTGGACGTGCTCAAGCAGATCAAGGCCGTGCAGGGTGCCTTGGACAAGGTGGGTGACCTGGTCTTGAAGAGCCACCTCGAGCACCACGTGGCCAGCGCAGCCCAGCGCGGCGACACCGACGAGTTGGTGGCCGAGTTGATGGAAGTGCTGAAGTACCGCTAATGAGGTCGTAGGCTAAACGCAAGACGCAAAACGCGGGGTTGCCATGCGCCCCACGTCGTACGCCGTACGATTTGCATCTTGCGTAGGACGTAAGACATACGACCCGAACAACCGAATGGGGTGAAGCGGATGACCAAAGAGTTGCAGATCGGCGTCGAGGGCATGACCTGCGCCGCCTGCGTGAACCGGGTGGAGCGCGGGCTGAAGAAGGTCGAGGGGGTCGAGGCGGCCTCGGTCAACCTGGCAACCGAACGCGCTACGGTCGCCTACGACCCCGCTACCACCACTCCACAGGCCCTGATTGAGAAGATCCAGGAGGTGGGCTACACCCCGGTGGTGGCCGAGGTTGAATTGGGCGTCACGGGCATGACCTGTGCGGCCTGCGTGGGGCGGGTCGAGCGCGCTTTGAAGAAGCTCGACGGGGTGCTCGAGGCGAGCGTTAACCTCGCCACCGAGCGGGCCACGGTGCGCTACCTCCCGGCCAGCACCGGCCTGGCCCAGTTCAAGCGGGCCATCCGCGACGCCGGGTACGGCGTGCTCGAGTTGGGGAAGGGCCAGAACCGCGCCGACCTCGAGCGCGAAGCCCGCGCCAAGGAGATCGCCAACCTGCGCCGCGCGGTGCTCTTGGCCGCCGCCTTCGCCCTCCCGCTCTTCCTCATCGCCATGCTGCCCATGCTCTTCCCGCCTGTCGAGGAATGGCTGATGCGCACCTTCGGGCACGGCGTCATGGCCGCACTCTCCTGGGTGATGCTGGCCCTGGCGACCCCGGTGCAGTTCGGCCCCGGCCTGCGCTTTTACCGCCACGGCTGGAAAGCCCTGCGCTCGGGCTCGCCCGACATGAACAGCCTGGTGATGATCGGCACCAGCGCGGCCTACTTCTATAGCCTGGCGGTGGTGCTCTTCCCCGGCCTCTTCCCCCCGCAGGCCCGCCACGTCTACTTCGAGGCGGCGGGGGTGGTGATCACGCTGATCCTCTTGGGCAAGTACCTCGAGGCCCTCGCCAAAGGCCGCACCTCCGAGGCCATGCAGCGGCTGCTCTCGCTGCAGGCTAAGACCGCCCGGGTGGTAGAGGGAAGCACCGAGCGGGAAATCCCCGTGGACGAGGTCCTGCCCGGCGACCTGATTGCAGTGCGCCCTGGTGAGAAGATCCCGGTGGATGGGGTGGTGGTCTCGGGCCAGAGCTACGTGGACGAATCCATGATCACCGGCGAGCCCATCCCCGTGCTCAAATCCGAGGGGGCCAAAGTCATCGGGGGAACCCTCAACCAAAACGGGGCCTTTACCTTCCAGGCTACCGCCGTGGGCGAGGGTACGGTGCTGGCCCAGATCATCAAGCTGGTCGAGGCGGCCCAGGGCTCTAAGCCCGCCATCCAGAACCTGGCCGACCGGGTGGTGGCGGTGTTTACCCCCATCGTGCTGGGCATCGCCCTGCTCACCGCGGGGGTGTGGCTGCTCTTCGGCGGAGAAAACGCCCTGACCTTCGCGCTGGTCAACACCGTGGCGGTACTGATTATCGCCTGCCCTTGCGCGATGGGCCTGGCGACCCCGGTGAGCGTGATGGTGGGCACCGGCAAGGCCGCCGAGATGGGGGTGCTCTTCCGCAAGGGCGAGGCCCTGCAAACCCTGCAGGAGGCCCAGGTGATCGCCCTCGACAAGACCGGCACCCTCACCCAGGGCAAGCCGGAGCTCACCGATTTGCAAGCCCTTGAGGGCTTCGACGAAGCCGAGCTGCTGCGCTTGGTAGCTTCCTTAGAGAAAAGTTCGGAGCACCCCGTGGCACAGGCCATCGTCAAGGCCGCGCAGGGGCGGGGCTTAGAGCTGAGCGAGCCCGTAGACTTTGAGGCGCTTCCCGGCTACGGGGTGGGTGGGCAGGTGGGGATTTACCGGGTGGAGGTGGGCGCCGACCGCTACATGGCGCGGCTGGGGCTGGACGTGTCGGCCTTCGGCGCCGAGGCGGCCCGGCTGGCCGACGAGGGCAAGACCCCCCTCTACGCCGCCGTTAACGGGAAGCTGGCGGCCATCCTGGCCGTGGCCGACCCCATCAAGGAAGGAACCCCCGAGGCCATCGCCGCCTTGCACCGCCAAGGTCTCAAGGTGGCCATGATCACCGGCGACCACCGGCGCACCGCCCAGGCTATCGCCCGCCAGCTCGGCATCGACGAGGTGCTGGCCGAGGTCTTGCCCGCGGGCAAGGCCGACGCGGTAAAAGAACTTCAAGCCCAGGGCTACAAAGTGGCCTTCGTGGGCGACGGCATCAACGACGCCCCGGCCCTGGCCCAGGCTGACGTGGGCATCGCCATCGGCACCGGGACCGACGTCGCCCTCGAGACCGCCGACGTGATTCTGATCTCGGGCGACCTGCGCGGGGTACCGGGCGCCATCGCGCTCTCGAGGGCCACCCTCAAGAACATCCGGCTCAACCTCTTCTGGGCCTTCGCCTACAACATCGTGCTGATCCCGGTGGCCGCGGGTGTGCTCTACCCCTTCACGGGCTGGCTGCTCTCGCCGGTGCTGGCCGGGGCGGCGATGGGCCTCTCTTCGGTGTTCGTGCTCTCCAACGCGCTCAGGTTGCGTAGGTTTCGGCCCCCGTTTGGGACCAAGATTCCATCCGAGCCGGTGGCCGTTCAAGCGGTTCCCGCCTGACCCTGGGCACCCTCCAAAGACCCCTGCCTTATCTGGCCTCCCCTCACTTCGCTCGGCGAAACTACGCCACCCCACCCCGCTACCCCGCCTATCGGCGGCGAAAGCTGCTTTGCCCGTAGGGCAAACATGTCTTGTAGCGTCTCGCGGCGAAAGCTGCTTTGCCCGTTAGGCAAACACGTCTTGTAGCATCTCGCTCCGCTCGGCGAAACTACGCCACCCCTCGCTCCGCTCGGCGAAACTACGCCTCGAGCGCTATCCCCGGAGCTTTCAGCTGGGCGAACTGCCGCTCGAGGCCGCAGGTTAGGGCACCGGATTGGGTTGGTGTGGGTGGGTCCGCAGTGCACCCAAAGAAGGCTAACACCGGTCTTAATAACGTAGCGGCATAGAATGGGCTTGTGAAGCTGGCCGGTCGTTATCGCCTGGAAACCCCGCTTGGCCAAGGCGGCATGGCCGAGGTGTGGCGTGCCTACGACGAGCGGGTGGGGCGGGCGGTAGCGGTGAAAATCCTACACGCCTACGTCCACCCCAACGAGCGGGCCCGCTTCTTCCAAGAAGCCAAGGCTCTCTCCCGGCTATCCCACCGCGGGGTGGTGCAGGTCTACGACCTAGGTGAAGAAGAGGGCAAAACCTACTTCGTGATGGAACTCGTCGAGGGAGGCAGCTTTGACCGCTTGGGCCCCTTCGAGGACGGCCCGGAGGGGTTGCGGCTTTTAGAGGCAGCTCTGGAGGTACTGGATGCCCTCGAGCACCTACATCGTCGGGGGGTCATTCACCGCGACCTCACCCCGCGCAACATCCTGCTCACCACCGAGGGCAACCCTAAGGTGATGGACTTCGGGCTGGCCTATCTGCTCCAGGAGAGCCGCCACCTGACCCGCACCGGTTACACCCTGGGCACCCCGCAGTACATGGCCCCCGAGCAGGCCAAGGGCCTGCCGCTGGGCCCCAGGCCGTTTTGCTGGAAGCTGAGGGTGCGGCCATCGGGGGCGTCGGCGTAGGCGGCGAAGGTGAGGGTTTTGCCCGGAATTACCGGGGTGGCCCAGGACAGGTTTAGCGGGCTTTCGGCGTTGTTGGAGGCAATCAGGAAGAGCGAGCGGGCCTCGAGGTTCACGTAAAGCTGCCTCGAGCGCAGGGTCAGGCCGCCGGGGTTGGTCAGGTTCACGCTCAAGGCCCCGGTGCCGATGGGGGCCACCCCCACGGTCAGGCTGGTGCTCTCCCCAGGGTCGAGCGAGACCACCCGACTGCCGTAGGCCAGAAAGGCCTCGGGGGTGCCGGGCGCACCGGCTGCATGCCGCCATTGCAGGGCATACACCCGGCCCTGCACGCTGCCGGTGCCATTCCAGGCCGTGCTCAGGGTGTAGGCCGGACCCTGGCCGGGAAAGAGGGCCTGCAGGTTGTAACCGGGGGGCACAAACTGGGTCGGCTTGGCCTGGGGCGCCCCAAACACCACCTGCACCCCGGTGTTGGCGGGGTTGGGAAAGGTGATGCCGCTGCCCGATTGGGGCAGCAGGGTGCCGCTCAGGCTGGCGGTCTGCTCGGCGGGAGCCCCGCCCAGGCTGGTGAAGAGCAACAAAAGGGGGTCGGGCCGGCTCAGGCCCAAAAAGGTGTGCTCCTGGGTAGCGGCGGGCCGCACGGTGAGGTCGTAGGGGGGCCGAACCCCGCTCAGGCTAAAGCGGCCCTCGGCGTCGGTGTTCACACACCGGCTGCCCCGGCAGACCGGCACACCCGCCAGCGGCTGCCCGAAGCGGTTCCTGGCCTGGCCGCTCACGGTTATCTGGCCGCTGGCCGAAACCCCCAGGGTGAGGGGGCGCTCGCGCTTGAGCACCTGGCCGCCTACGCTGGCCGTAGCCCGCACCAGCAGGGTGTACTCGCCCGCGGCCAGCTCGCCGGAGGGGTTCAGGGTTAGGGTGCTGCTGCTCTGGATGGGGTTTTGGCTAAAGCTAGCGCTGACGCCCAGGGTGCTGGGAACGCGCACCAGCGAAAGCTGCACCTCGGCGTCGAAGCCGCCGGTTTTTTCCAGCGTGACCTCGAGGCTCCCGGTGGTACCGGCCTCGAGGTTGAGGGTGCCGGTCGAAAGGGCAATCTGAAAGTCGCCTACCACGGGCGGGGGTGGGGGTGTGGGGTTTCCACCCGCACAGCCCGCAATCAGCAGCAAAGAAAGCAAGCGGTAGCGCATCGGTTCCTCCTAGTTGATGCAGGGCGGCAGCCGGAAGTCCTGCGTGGCGACCGTGGGGCGGGCCGGGGGGCCGGCGTTGCCGTCGGTGAGCTCGAGGAAAAGTCGGAAGCGCAACCCACAGGTAGCCCCGGGGTAGAGCGAGGTCAGGTTGGTGATTGTCACCGTGGGCAGGTCGGTGCCGCCGCTGGTAAAACTGACGTTTCCTGAACCGCCCGGTACGTTCTGCAGCGTGCCGGAGATGGGGTTGCCGCTGCCGTCCAGCCGCTGGATTTTCCAGGTGTAGGTAAGGGTCTCGTTTTCGTTGTCCTGCACCCAGCCCTTAAGGGCAATCTGGGTGTAGCCGACCTCGGGGTTGACCCCGGCGGGCTGGGTGATGGAGGCGTTGGGCGGGTAGTTGGTGGGAGCCGGGCTTACGCTAATGTTCACCGTGGCGCTCCCCTTCTTGCCCCGGGCGTTGCTGACCTCCAGGGTCAAGGTGCGGGAGGCCGTGCTGCTGCTAAGGGTTACGGTGGGGTTGCCGCAGGCGTTGGTGGGCAGAGTGTCAGCGGCCACACTGCTCCTCCAGACCGCATTGGCGCAGTTCTGGGTGGTAAGGCTGGGGTCGAGCCAGCTCCCCTGCAGGAGCACCGTCTGCCCGGCATAGAAGCTCTGACCCGGCTTGGGGTTGAGGATCTGGACGCTGGGCGGGGGTCTTGCACGTTCAGGCTCAGGGTGGCGCTGCTGCTCAGCCCTGCGCTGTTGCTGGCGCTGGCGGTGATGGTGCGGGGGCCTTCGGTGGTGAAGGTGTAGCTCAGGCAAGGCGGGTTGGTGTTGGCGGCAATGCTGCCCAGGCTGCCCTCCACGCTGCTGCTTAGGCTCACCGCCTTGGGCCCGTCCTGCGGGTCGTAGGCGGTGGCGCAAAGGGTATAGGGCTTGAGGAGCTGCGGCAAGCCTATGCCTCCTGGCAAGAGCGTCACGCTGGGCGGCTGAGGGGTAGCCTGGGCGATGGTGCCCAGGTTCTTGTCGTAAACCTTCAGGTCGTAGTCCAGGCGGAACTCGGTCACCCCCAGGTCAATGCCCAGATGAAGGCCCAGGTAGGCCTCTACCCCGGCGGAAAGCCGCCAGATGGGGTTGCGCGGCACCACCGCGTCCATCTCCAGGTAGCCCCCCAGCTTGGCGTAGGGGCCCACAATGCCATAGAGCAGCACCTCGGCCTTGCCCAACAGGCTCCCCCGCGCCAAAGCGCTCACCTGGGCCCCGCTCAGGCCGGCGTTGAAGCTCTCGCCAAAGCTGCTGCAGTTGTTGAAGCCGTCCTTGTACTCCAGGCAAGCCTGAACGTTCAGGCTCTGGGTAGCGCCAAAGCTCAGGCCCGCGCTCACCTGCCCGGAGGCGTTCACCACCATCTTCAGGCTGGGCACAAACACCAGCGGCACCGGCCCCACAAACACCGTGATGGGCGAAAAGTTGAAGCTGGCCAGCTCTTTTTCCTTGTTGATGCTGTAGCCCAGCCCGGAGCTCACCTTGACCTCGGCGCTTTGCTTGATGCCGTAGGCCACCTTGAAGTAGACCCCGTTGGGGTAGGCGGGCACCCCAAAGACCTTTTTCCAGCTCACCCCGGCGCTAAAACCATTCTGCACGTCGAAGAAGACCTTGCCCGAGACCCGCACCTGGTCTTGGGTGGTGGAAGGGTTGTTGTCCTGGTCGTAGAGCACCTCGTCGAAGCTGAAGTCCAGGGTGGCCATGGGCCTGACCCCGCTCTGGGCACTGTAGGAGGTGAGGCCGCCGGCAAAGCGCACGCTCTGGGCCAGGGCCCGGGCCGACTGCAGGTCGGAGGGGGTGAGGGTCTTCTGGAACTCGGCTTCGCCCTGCTCGAGGGCCTCGCCTAGGTCGGCTTCCTCGGTCTGGACGGTTACGATGTTGCCCGCGCGGCTAATGCTCTTGACTTTTTGCAAGAGGCCATAAGGGGCCGCCGGGGTGGGCTCGCTCACCAGCACCTGTCCGACCTCGAGGGCCTGGAGCTGGGGGTTGTCGGCGCTAAAGGTGAGGGTGGCCTGGCAGAGCGGGCGGTTTTGGTTGGTGTAGTCCAGGCAGGTCGGGGCGTTATTGAGGGTGAAGCTGGACAAAGAGGCCCGGCTCTGGGGGCTGAGCACCCGGGTATCGGGGTCAATCCTGGGCTCAATCCGGCTGGGGGGGCCACCCCCACAGGCCGCGAGCAGCAGGGCTAGGGCTGCGATTCCGGCTGGGTAGCGCATGCTTCCTCCTTTGCGCGCTCGAGGGCCATCAGCAGGTCTTCCATATGGGCAAAGCCTTGCCGGCCTCCGCCCCGCAGGGGTTCAAGGCTGTAGCGCCATTGCTGCTCGCCATCGCTCCACATGCGGAGCACATAGCACAGTTCCTGGTGACCCTCTGGCATGGTTGCCAGGGTAGAAGGGGGGGCGTCAATTGGGCGTCAAGCGGAGGCGTTGCTGCCCAAGCGCAGCCGCCGAGGCAACCCCTCTAGCTGGCTTTGCCGGAGTTCCTGGGCCCTCCGCAGGGCTGCGGCGGCCTGGGGGTGTTGCCCCAGGTGGGCGTGGGCCTCGCCCAGCAAGCGGTA
Organism: Meiothermus luteus; assembly: GCF_003574085.1. Lineage (GTDB taxonomy): Bacteria > Deinococcota > Deinococci > Deinococcales > Thermaceae > Meiothermus > Meiothermus luteus. The sequence continues at coordinate 18,509 of NZ_QWKZ01000052.1, forward strand.
GGCGGGCACGCTCAGGCACAGGGGTTCCTGGGCCAGGGCCTGGGCCAGCGGCGCGGGGTCGGGGCTGCCCCGCCAAAGCGAGAGGCGCAGCTCCCCCATCCGCCAGGCCAGGTGCTGCAACGGGGTCTGGGGCCGGCAGCGAGCAAGAAGGAGCTCGAGTAATTCTTCTTTGTGGGCATGCGCCAGCAGGTCGAATTCGGCCCCCACAACGAGGTCGCCCAGGCGGGCTTCGCGCAAGCCGGGCAGCAGAGCCTCGATGGGTGCGGTTTCCTCCGGGCAGCGCCAAAGACCCAGCAAAGCCCGGTTGTAGCGGCAGGCCCACACCAGCCGCTCGTCCTGGGCCGCCTGGGCCAGCGCCAAAGCCTCTTCCAGCCGGCCTTTGGCCTCCGGGTAGACCGCCAGATAGCCCAGTAGCTCCACCTGCACCAACAAGACCTGCGCCTGCAAACCGGGGCCCAGGGGCCGGGCCAGCTCGAGGGCTTCCTCCAGGGTGTTCCAGGCCGGGCCGAACTGCCCCTGCAAAAAGTACAGGTAGCCCAGGTTGCGGTAGCTGGTGGCCTCGGTGCGGGCATCGCCCAGACTACGCGAAAGCTCGATGGCCTCGGCAAAGCGCTTGGTGGCTTTGGCATAGTGGCCCAAGCGCAGGGTCGTGGCGGCCAGATTTTGCAACAGGCTGCCGGCCAAGGCCAGTTGCCCCTCCCGCCGGGCCAGGGTCAGGGCTTCTTCCAAAGAGCCTACGGAAGCCTCGTACTCACCGCGTAAACCGAACAGCGCCCCCAGGTTGCTCAGGGCCCGCAGCCGGGTCTGGGGGCTTGGGGCTTGTGGCGGCCTCCAGGTGGGGCCTGGCCTCCTCCAGGGCCCCGGCCACCAGGTGGGCGGCGCCCAAAGAGAGCCGGGCCAGGGCAATACGTTCCTCGTCGGCCAGCCGCCGGGCCACCTCCAGGGCTTCCTGGGCCTCCAGGGCGGCCTCCTGGGGCTTGCCCTGCCGCAACCGGAGCCCGGCTTTGCGCTGGTGGTGCTCAAAATAGGCGCGGTCGCACTGGTGACGCCGGGCCAGCTCGCCCAGCCTCTGCACCAGGGCCTCCATCAAGTCGAGGTCGCCCTGCAGCTCGGCCACCTGGGCCAGCCCCAGCAGGGCCTCGAGCTGCAAGGGCGCTGTATCGGCCGTCCAGAGGGCCCTAAAGAAAGCCAGCCGGGCCTCGTTCGGCTTTCCCTGTTGAAGTGCCAGCCGCCCAGCGGTTTGCAGTTGGGGGTAGGCCCGCTCCGGCTCCAAGGCCCCTAGCCAGTAGCGGGCCGTAGTACTGGGCTCTCCCCCCTGCGCTTCCAGGGCCAGCGCAATCCGGCGGCATAGGTGCCGGCGCAAAGGCTGGGGCAAAAGGGGTGGGGGTGGGGTGGCCTCGAGCTCTGCCCAGGCCCGCGCTACCGCGTAGGGCTCCTCTTCCAGCACCCTAGCCCAGAACTCGGGGCGAACCTCCTCGGCGTAAAGGCTTCGGGCCTCCCAGAGGCGTTGGGCCAGCGGGCTCAGGGCGATGGGCTGGAGCAAGGCCGCCTGGGCCTGGGTGGCCGCCAGGGGCTCTACCCCCAGCTCCTGCTGGAGGGTCTGGCGCAGGCTCTCGTAAAGCTGCCAGGCCGTCTGCACCCGCCCGGCCTGGGCCTCCAGGCGCATGGCCTCGCGTACCGCGCTCTCGTGCAGGGGATCAAGCTGGATGAGCTCGTAAAGGTACCCGAGCGCTTGCTCCAGCTCGGTCTGGGCGGCCTGCCAGAGCCGCTCGCGGCGCAGCCCCTCCAGCCTTTGGCGCTCGAGGGCCAGCCAGTCCCAAAACGCAGGAGGCAGGTCATCCGGTAGACCCGGTAACAGCGGCGCGCGCAGGGCCTCGAGGGTGGGCGCCAGTGCGTCTACCTCGGCATACAGCGCGGGCCGCTCCCCGTCCAGCAGCCAGGTTCCCGCCCCTGGCAGCCGGCGCAGCAGGTAGAGGGCCTGCCGCAGGTTTTGCGCTGGGTTCTTATACCAACTCTACGACGAGGTGACACATAAAGCCTCTTGAATCCAAGGCCAAAAGCAAAGCCGCTTGACCCTAGTTGGATCAGCCGCAAGCTGGGTGAGGAACTCCTCGGCAGCCAGGCGTTTGTGT
>NZ_QWKZ01000053.1 GCF_003574085.1 Meiothermus luteus
CCTCCACCCCCTGCACCTCCCCCGCCAGCTCCTCCAGGGAGAGTACCGGATTGAAGCGCATGGTATAGAGGTCGGAGAGGAGGAGGCTGTGCCCGGCCTGGCCCAAGGTGCGTATGGCGGTGTCCCGCAAAGCAGCGTTGAAGGAGCGAGGGTTGGGGTGGGCGTACACCAACAGGATGTTCATGCCCTAAGAGCCTAAGGCCCTGGGCCCATGGGGTGCAACGTGGGCCTTGGCATCTGCTACACTGGGTTCTTGCGCGGCCCCGGAATCCCTCCGGTCGGCCCAGAGGTTCGGATGAAGACCCACATCATCACCTACGGCTGCCAGATGAACGAGTACGACACCCATCTGGTGAAAAGCGAGCTGGCCTCGCTAGGTGCGGAGTTCGTGGATAGCTGGCAACAGGCCGACTTTGTGCTGGTCAATACCTGCGCGGTGCGGGGCAAGCCTGTGGAGAAGGTGCGCTCGCTGCTGGGCGAGCTGCGCAAGGAAAAGGAAAAACGGCCCCTGCTGGTGGGCATGATGGGCTGCTTGGCTCAGCTCGAGGAGGGCCAGCAGATGGCCCGCAAGTTTGAGGTGGACATCCTCCTGGGCCCGGGTGCCCTCACCGAGATCGGCAAGGCCCTGGAGGCCCGAAGCCGCTTTTGGGACCTTTCCTTCCGTGACGAGCTGACCCATCACCTGCCCCCTGCGCCCCAAGGGATCCTCTCGGCGTTTGTAAGCATCATCCGGGGCTGTAACCACCACTGCACCTACTGCATCGTGCCCACCACCCGGGGCCCCGAAGTGAGCCGCCACCCCGACCTGATCCTGCGGGAGGTGGAGCAGCTTCTGGCGGCCGGGGTGGTTGAGGTGACCCTATTGGGCCAAAACGTTAACTCTTACGGCAAGGACCAGCCGGGCTACCCGAGCTTCGCCGAGCTTTTGCGAATGGTGGCCCGGCTGGGGGTTCCCCGCATCAAGTTCACCACCTCCCACCCGGTCAACTTCACCGACGACGTGATTGCTGCCATCGCCGAGACCCCTCAGGTCTGCCGCTACATCCACCTACCGGTTCAGTCGGGCTCCAACCGGGTGCTGCGCCGCATGGGGCGGGAGTACCGGCGGGAGTGGTACTTGGATCGCATCCGGGCCATCCGCGAGGCCATGCCGGATGCGGTGCTCTCCACCGACATCATCGTGGGCTTTCCGGGTGAGACTGAGGAGGACTTCCAGGAGACCCTCTCGCTTTACGACCAGGTGGGCTACGACTCGGCCTACATGTTCATCTACTCGCCCCGCCCCGGCACCCCGAGCTACAAGCACTTTCCCGACATGCCCCGCGAGGTGAAGGTGGAGCGGTTGCAGCGGCTGATTGAGAAACAAAAGGAGTGGAGCTACCGCCAGAACCAGCGCTGGGTGGGCCAGACCGTGGAGGTTTTGGTGCGGGGGGCAGCCAAGGACGAGGCCTACGCCGAAGGCCACACCCGGGGCAACCACCCCACCCTCGTCCCCGCGGCCCAGGCTCCCCGTCCGGGGCTATACCAGGTGCTGGTCAAGCAGGCCACCCCGCACATGCTGTTTGGGGAAGTGGTGGGTGCGAAGGAGTCCGCCCCGATTCCCCTGATAATGGCCTGAAGCTGGGAATGTGAAGCCTGAAGTCGTGGTCGTTGGGGCCGGGATTGCCGGGCTGTGCGCGGCCCGGATGCTGCACGACGCGGGGAAAGAGGTGCTGGTGGTGGCCCGCGAGCTGGGCGAGGCCAGCCGGGTACCGGACGCGCTCTTGAACCCGGTGCGGGGCAAGCGGGGTGCCGTGGCCCCTGAGGCCGAAGAGGCGCTGGGGGCCCTGTGGGACTTCTACCCCCGCTTCGTTCCAGTGCACCGGGGCGTCCTCAGGCCGGTGCCCGAGGCGGATCGGGAAGCCTGGAAGGCCAGGCTGGAGGGCCGCCGGATTCCCCACCGCTGGCTTCCGGAGGGCCTCTACCTGGAAAACGCCGGCTGGCTCCAGACCGCCCCCCTGCTGCAGCGCCTGGCCGAGGGGCTGGACATCTTATGGGCTGAGGTGGTGCGGCTCGAGGGCGCCTCTGTTTATCTGGCCTCGGGCGGACGGGTTTCGGCCCGCCGGCTGGTCTTTGCCGGGGGGGCCAGCGGGGCGCATCTGGTGGGCCTGGGCGGGCGGTTTACACCGGGCTCGGTGCTCCAAACCCAGGAACACTTCCAGCAGGCCCGTTCGTATGGCGTGTACGTGGCCGGGCGCAGCCTGGGGGGTAGCTACCTGCCCCACCAGAACACCTGTTCACCGCACCAGACCCAGCCCCACGAGGCTGAGTGGCTGCTCTCGGGGGCCGAGCGGCTGCTGGGCTACCGCCCCGCGTACACCTCGAGCTGGGCTGGGGTGCGCTACCGGCTGGATGGGTGCTATCTGCGGGAAATCCCCGGCGGCTATGCCCTCACCGGCTTTGGTTCGGCGGCCTATTTTTACGCTCCGCTCTACGCGGGGCGCTTGCTACGGCTTGTGGGGTAGCCCTGATAAACTAACCGATATGCAGCAGTACCACCAGCTCTTGCGATACGTGCTCGAGCACGGGGTAGACCGCTCCGACCGTACTGGGGTGGGCACCCGCAGCATCTTCGGCTACCAGATGCGCTTTGACCTGAGGGAGGGATTCCCCTTGGTGACCACCAAAAAGGTGCATTGGAAGAGCGTGGTCTACGAGCTGCTATGGTTCTTGCGGGGCGAGACCAACATCCGCTTCCTGCGTGAGCATGGGGTGACCATCTGGGACGAGTGGGCCGACGAGCATGGCGAGCTGGGGCCGATTTACGGCAAGCAGTGGCGGAGCTGGGAAGGAGCGGACGGCAAGACCATAGACCAGATGGCCTGGGTGGTGGAGGAAATCAAGCGCAACCCCGACTCGAGGCGGCTTTTGGTGAGCGCTTGGAACGTGGCCGACCTGCCCCGGATGGCCCTGGCCCCCTGCCACGTGCTGTTCCAGTTTTACGTGGCCCAAGGCAGGCTCTCCTGCCAGCTCTACCAGCGCAGCGCCGACATCTTCCTAGGGCTTCCATTCAACATCGCCTCCTACTCCCTCCTTACCCTGATGGTGGCCCAGGTGACAGGGCTCGAGCCTGGGGAGTTCATCCACACCATAGGGGACGCCCACCTCTACCGCTTCCACTTTGACCAGGCCCGCTTGCAGCTCTCCCGGGAGCCCAGACCCCTGCCCACCGTGCGGCTCAACCCCGCGGTGCGGGACCTCTTCGGGTTCACCTACGAGGACATCACCCTGGAGGGCTACCACCCCCACCCAGCCATCCCCGCGCCGGTGGCGGTCTGAGATGAGAAAGATCGCGCTCATCGCCGCCTTAGACAAGAACCGCGCCATTGGCCGTCAGGGGGCCCTGCCCTGGCACCTTCCCGACGACCTCAGGCGCTTCCGCGCCCTTACCTTGGGGAAGACCGTTCTGATGGGGCGCAAGACCTTTGACAGCATTGGAAGGCCGCTGCCCAAGCGCAGGAATCTGGTGCTGACGCGGCAGACCAGCCTTAGGCTCGAGGGGGCGGAGGTGGTGGGCTCTCTCGAGGAAGCCCTGGCCCGGGATGAGGAGCTATGGGTGATTGGGGGAGGAGAGGTGTACGCCCTGGCCCTGCCCCTGGCCACCCACCTCTACCTGACCCAGGTGGACACCTTGGTAGACGGGGCCGACGCCTTCTTTCCGGAATGGGCCCCCGACGGCTGGAGCCTTGTGTACCGTGAGCGGCACCCAGCGGATGAACGCCACGCTTTTGCCTTTGAGTATCTGGACTTTGTTCGCCGACGATGAGGGTTTTGCGCCTTTCAGAGGCCTGCCTCGAGCAGACCCTGGCCCACCTGCGGGGGGTCTACCCCGAGGAGGGGGTGGGGCTTTGGCTGGGCCGGGTGGGCCGGATAGAACGGGTCTTGCCCCTCAGGAACGTCCATCCTACCCCCTGGCTGCGCTACCGCGCGGAGCCACAGGCGGTCCTGCGGGCCCTGCGGGGGGCCGAGGCGGAGGGCATGGAGCTGCTGGCCATCTACCACTCCCATCCCCATGGGCCGGCCGAGCCCAGCAGCACCGATGTGGCCGAGGCCTACTGGCGGGTGCCCTACGTTATTTTTGACCTAAAGAGGGGGGTGTATCGGGCCTACCGGCTGCCAGAGGGGGAAGAAGTGGGGATAGAGCTGCTTTGATCCAGAAGACCCCAGATGGCCCCTGGGGCCAGCTCCACCAGGTTGCCCGCGGGGTCCCGCACGTAGAGGCTCCGGCCGGCCTTCCAGTCGGTCCAGGTTACGGGGTGCCCCTGAGAGACTAGCCGCGCCGCCCAGGCCTCCAGGTCCTGGGCGGGTACGCGGAAGCAGACATGCCCTGGGCCTTGGGCCCCATGGGGTGGCAGGGCGGTTTCCTGGAGGGTGGCCTCGGGGTTGAAGACCAAGAACACCCCTTGGCCTACCCGGAAAAAGAGGTGGCGGCCAGCCTGCTCAGCGAAGAGTTCCAGGCCCAAGACCTCCTGGTAAAAGCGCCGGACAGCCTCCAGGTCGGTGGCGTAGAGGCAGGTTTCAAGCACCCCGTCCACCCGCATACCCTTAGCTTACACGCGCTTATAGGCCTCAGCCAGGCCCCGGAGGCTTTCGGCCAGCTCGAGCCCCAGGTCTTCCGGTTGGCAGCGCCAGGCCCAGTTGTCGCCCAGACGCCCAGGGAAATTCATGCGGGCCTCGGGGCCTAGCCCCAGGATGTCCTGAAGCGGCACGATGGCCAGCCGGGCGGAGCTTTTGAAGGCCAGCTCAATGAGGGCCCCCGGCACCTCGAGCTCCGAGAGGCAGCGGATGCCCTCCCGGGCCAGGTACCTGCGCATGAAAACGCGTTCCTCCTGGGGGGCGGTGCGGTACCAGCCCAAGCTAGTGTCGTTGTCGTGGGTGCCGCTGTAGACCGCCAGGTTGCCATGAGGAGGGTAGTTGTGCGGCAGGAAGGGGTTCTCCTCATCGGAAAAGGCGAACTGCAGAATCTTCATCCCGGGGAAGCCAAAGCCGTCCTTGAGGGCCTCCACCTCGGGGGTGATGACCCCTAGGTCTTCGGCCAGGATGGGGGCGTTCCCTAGGGCCTCCTGGACCGCTTTGAATAGCTTTTCTCCCGGGGCCTTGACCCAGCGGCCCTCCACTGCGGTGGGCTTGCCAAAGGGAACCTCCCAGTAGGCCTCAAAACCCCGGAAGTGGTCTATGCGCACCAGGTGGCCCTGGCGCAAGGCCTGGCGCAGCCGGGCGATCCACCAGGCGAAGCCATCTTTCTCCATCGCTTCCCAGCGGTATAGCGGGTTGCCCCAAAGCTGCCCGGTTTCAGAGAAGTAGTCGGGGGGCACCCCGGCCACCCCCGTGGGGTTCCCCTCCTCGTCCAGGCAGAAATACTCGGGGTGGGCCCACACATCGGCCGAATCAAAGGCCACGAAGATAGGCATGTCCCCGATGATTCCGAGCCCTTTGCCCTCGGCGTACCCCTTCAGCTTGTCCCAGGCCGAGTAGAAAAGCCACTGCAGCCAGACCTGAAAGGCTATCTCGTCGGCTAGCTCCTTTCGGGCCTTTTGCAGGGCCTTTGGCTGGCGCGCGCGGAACTCCTCCGGCCAGCGGTTCCAGGGCTCACCGCCGAAGCGGTGTTTGAGGGCCATGAAGAGCGCGTAGTCGTCCAGCCAGCCCCGCTCGGCTTGGGCAAAGGCTTCCAGACTGGCCCGGTCCTCCTCTGAGCCCCGGGTGAGAAAACCGGAGAAGGCCCGCCGAAAAAGGGGCCAGCGGGTCTTGTAGAGCCCGCCGTAGTCCACCCGGTGGGCCGGGAGGGAAGGAGGCTCTTCGGGCTCCAGCCAGCCTTTGGCGAAGAAAAGCCTAGGGTCTACGAGGTAGGGGTTTCCCGCGAAGGCCGAGAAGGACTGGTAGGGGGAGTCGCCGTAGCCGGTGGGCCCCAAGGGCAACACCTGCCACCACCTTGCCCCCGCGGCGGCCAGCCAGTCCACAAAACCCTGCGCCTCTTCCCCTAGGGTGCCGATGCCCCAGGGGCCGGGAAGGCTGGTGGGGTGAAGGAGCACCCCAAACGAGCGGGGAAGCTGCATAGCAGGGGTAGTCTACCCCAGCCGCCCTCTTGTTGGAAGCGTTTCTATGGGGGTCGCGCCCCGGCCTTCAGTCGGCCACAGCCCGGGCCATCCCCAGCATCTGGTCCACCTGCGCGAGGGCTTCCTCAATGACGTCAAGGCCGTACTTGAGCTCCTCCCGGTTGATGACCAGAGGGGGACAGACCCAGAGCATATGGAAACGGGTCATGACGTAGATGTGCTTGGACTTCAGGTAGGCCGCCAGCCGCTGCATCTCCGGCGAGGTGCCGTTGTAAGGGGCTAGGGGTTCCTTGGTGGCCTTGTTCCTTACCAGCTCAATCACGCTGAAAAGCCCCTTGTACCGCACATCCCCCACACAAGCGTACTTTCTCATGGCCTCGAGCCGCTCCGCCAGGTAGCGCCCCTGGATTTCGGTGTTCTCAAAGATCTGCTCCTCCTCGTAGACCTCCAGGTTGGCCAGGGCCGCCGCGCAGGAGACCGGGTGGCCGGAGTAGGTGAGCCCACCCCAGAGCATGTTCTTCTCAAAGTATTCAGCGATGGGTGCGGAGACGATGACCGCGCCTAGGGGCATGTAGCCGCTGGTGAGGCCCTTGGCGCAGGTGACGATGTCGGGCTTGATGCCGTAGTGCTGGGTGGAGAGCCACTTTCCGGTGCGCCCGAAGCCGCTCATGACCTCATCGGTGATGAGCAGGATGCCGTACTTGTCGCAAAGCGCCCGCAGCCTGGGGTAGTAGTCGTCGGGGGGCACCAGCACCCCGTTGGAACCGGTGATGCCCTCTACCATGATGGCCGCGATGGTGTGGGGCCCCTCGAGCTGGATGACCTCCTCAATGTGGCTCACGCACTCGCGGCCACAGCTATCCACCGTCTTGCCGAAGGGGCAGCGGTAGCAGTAGGGGTCAAAAACCCGGACGATGCCCGGTATTCCAGGCTCCACCGGCCAGCGCCGGGGGTCGCCGGAGGCGGTCATGGCCCCCATGGTGGCTCCGTGGTAGCTGCGGTAGCGGGTGATGATCTTGTCCCGGCCGGTGTACAGCCGGGCGATCTTCATGGCGTTTTCGTTGGCTTCGGCCCCGCCCAGGGTGAAGAAGCTCTTGGCCAGGCCGGTGACCTCGGCTAGCTTCTTCCCAAGCCTGCCCCGAGGCTCGGTGGCGAAGTTGGGGCCGGCGAAGCATAGCTCGTCCACCTGCTTCTTTATGGCCTCCAGCACCTTGGGGTGCTGGTGCCCCACGTTCATGTTGATGAGCTGGGCGTTGAGGTCAAGCCACTTGTTGCCGTCCCCATCCCAGAACCATACCCCCTGGGCGCGGGTCATGTGGATGGGGTTCGAGGTGCTCTGCACCGACCAGGAAAACAGCGTATAGTCGCGGTTTTCCTGTATGACTTCCCTGGACGGACGTTCCATAGGGCCTCCTTCCTTGGTCTGGCTCAATGTTAGACCCTCTGCCTCTGGTGGAGCAATGGACAAAGTGTCAAACGCTGATAAGCGTTTCTTGTTGGACGGAAAAATTTTTTCACCCCTGCTGCGCCCTACCCGCTGCGCAGGGGGTTGGGGGTGAGCCTGAGCTCCACCCGGAAGGTCTGGTTGCCCCGGCGGACGGTAAGGGTTACGCTGTCGCCCACTTCCTTGCTGCGGATGTAGCGTTGGAGGGAGGTTACGTCGTTGAAAGGCCGCCCGTCGGCCTCCAGGATTACGTCAAACTCGTAAAAATCCCGGCCATTTTCGCGCCGCACCACAAGGCCCCTCAGCCCGGCCCGCTCGGCGGCCCCGCCCCGGAGCAGGCCCCGGATCAGCACGCCTTGCTTGGGGATTCCGAGGAGGGCAGCGGTCTCGTCGTCAATTTGGGAGAGCTGCACCCCGATGTAGGGCACGTCCCGCCTGCGGCCGGCCTGGAGCTGGGTGAGGAGTTCGTCCAGACCTAGCAGTGGTGAAAGGAAGCTCTCAAAGACCCCGTTGGGTTGCCCGATGGCCACCACCACCGCCACCACCCGCCCGGCCTGATTGAGCACCGGCCCGCCCGAGTCGCCTGGGGCCAAGGGGATGTTGGTGGAGATGGCGATGGAGTTGAAGAAGGGGAAGATGTCGCGTTCTACGGTGTTGACCAGGCCGTAGCGCGGGGCGATGAACTCGCCGCGGGAGTTGCCAATGGCCAGTAAGGGCTCCCCCGGGCGGGGGCTGATGGCGGTCTCCAGCGGCAGGAAGGGGACCGCCTCCCTTACCTGGGTCCGCAGGACGGCTAGGTCGCGGAACTCGTCGTACCCCACCAGCTCGGCTGGAAAGGCCTCCCTTCGGGCGTTGACCACCCGCAGGCTGCGGCTGCCCTCCACCACGTGGTAGGCGGTCAGCACCAGGCCGCTTGGGCTTATGAAGAAGCCAGAGCCGGTGCCCTCGGGTATGGTCTCAATGCGCAAAGCAGCCGGAAGAGCTCGGTTGTAAACGGGCTCGAGCGCAGCCCGAACCTCCGCGGGCCTGAGGGGCTGGGCCTGAATGACCGCAGCCAAAGCGGCCAGCAGCACTGCAATCCAAATCCACCCCCGTCGCATACCTCCCCTCGTGTGCCCTTTAGCCTACGCTGAGGGGGCCGGGCTTTGGAGGCTGGGGCGCACAATTTTAGGAGGGGGTCGTTTATGTTTTTGACGTAAGCGCTGCTCCGGGTGTATAATGCGAAGGCTTTAGGAAGGGCGCTTTTGAGCGCTTTTTTTGTGCGGCTCGAGGAGAGGTGGAATGTCCCAAATTCTTCCTGTTGAGATTACCGACGAGGTCAAGCAGAGCTTCATCAACTACGCCATGTCGGTCATCGTGGACCGGGCCTTGCCCGATGTGCGCGATGGCCTAAAGCCGGTTCAGCGGCGAATTTTATACGGGGCCTACCAGGACGGGGTGTTGCCCAACCGAAAGCACGTGAAATGCGCCAAGATTGTGGGCGAGGTGATGGGGAAGTTTCACCCCCACGGGGACGCGGCCATTTACGAGACGTTGGTGCGAATGGCCCAACCCTGGAACCTGCGCTACCCCCTGATTGACGGCCAGGGCAACTTTGGCTCATTGGACGGCGATCCTCCAGCAGCCCAGCGCTACACCGAGGCTCGGCTTTCGCCGGTGGGCCTCGAGTTGCTCCAGGACCTGGACAAGGAGACCGTGCCCTTTGCGCCCAACTACGACGGCACCCAGGAGCAGCCCGAGGTGCTGCCCGCGGCGCTGCCCAACCTGTTGGTCAACGGCTCTGCCGGCATCGCGGTAGGCATGGCCACCAGCCTGCCCCCCCACAACCTGGGGGAGGTGGTGGATGCACTGGTGCTGATGATTGACAACCCAGGGGTCTCGTTGGACGAGGTTATGAAGGTGCTCATCGGCCCTGACTTCCCCACCGGGGCCAAGCTGTCCCGGCGGGGCATCAAGGAGGCGTACGCCACCGGCCGGGGCAGCCTCAAGGTGCGGGCTCGGGTGCGCAACGAGGAGAAGAACGGCCGGGCCATGCTGGTCTTCACCGAGATTCCCTATCAGGTAAACAAGGCCGACCTAATCGCGCAGATAGCTGGTCTGGTGCGCAACAAGGTGGTGGACGAAATCGCCGCGCTGCGCGATGAGTCTGACCGGCAGGGGCTGCGCATCGTGGTGGAGCTAAAGCGGGGGGCCAACCCGCAGGTGGTGCTCAACAAGCTCTACAAGCACACCCGCTTGCAGACCAGTTTTACCGTGAACCTCCTGGCCATCGTGAAGGGCGAGCCCCGGGTGCTCACCCTGCTGGAGATGATGCGCCACTACCTTGACCACCGCGGCGAGGTGGTGCGCCGGCGGACCGAGTTTGACCTGCGCAAGGCTAAGGAGCGGGCCCACATCTTGGAGGGCCTTCTTATCGCCCTGGACCACATTGACGAGGTGATAGCGCTGATCCGGGGTTCGCAGGACGCCGCCGAGGCCCGCGCGGGGCTGATGGGCCGTTTTGGTCTGACCGAGATTCAAGCCCAGGCCATCTTGGACATGCGCCTGCAGCGCCTGGTGGGCTTGGAACGGGGGAAGCTTCAGGAGGAATACCGGGAGCTGATGGAGGAAATCGGCCGGCTCGAGGCCATCCTGGGGGATGAGGGGCGGCTTTGGCAGGTGGTGAAGGATGAGCTCCTGGAGGTCAAGCGCAAGTATGCTGACCCGCGCCGCACGCTGATCACCGAGTTTGAGGAGGGCTTCAGCCTGGAGGATCTCATAGAGGACGAGCCCATGGTCATTACCCTTACCGCCCAGGGCTTCATCAAGCGCACGCCGTTGGAAGCGTACCGGGCTCAGGGCCGGGGCGGGGTGGGGGCGCAGGCCGGAAAGACCAAGGAGGAGGACGAGGCCATATCGGTTTTTGTGGCCTCCATGCACGATACCCTCCTGGTCTTCACCAACCGGGGCCGGGTCTACGCCGAAAAGGTGCACGAGCTGCCCGAGGCCAGCCGTCAGGCCCGCGGCACCCATGTGGTGAGCCTGTTGCCGCTCCAGGAGGGCGAGGAGGTGGCGACCTTGCTCAATGTGCGGGACCTCAGCCAGGAGGGGTACTTCGTATTTGCCACCCGGAACGGCCTGGTCAAGAGGACCCCCATACGGGAGTACCAGAATCTATCCAGCGCGGGCCTCATCGCCATCAACCTCTTGGAAAACGACGCCTTGGTGGGCGTGGCCATCGCCCAGGAGGGCGACCAAGCCATGCTGGCCACCCGTACCGGGCAGGCCATTCGCTTTGAGCTCTCCGATGTGCGGGTTACTGGCCGGGCCAGCCAGGGCGTCACCGGCATCCGCTTCAAGGAAGGGCGCGAGGACCAGGTGGTGTCCTTGGTCATCCTCCCTAAGGGCGAGGAGGGGGAGGTGCTGGCGGTGGGCACCTATGGCTACGGCAAGCGTACGCCGGTGCGGGAGTACCCTCTGCAGGGCCGGGGCGGGATGGGGGTAATCACCTTCAACACCACCGAGAGGGTGGGCCATCTGGCGGCCCTTTTGCGAGTCCAGGGCAACGAGGACCTACTGGTGTTGTCCAAGAGGGGCATCGCCATTCGCACCAAGGTGGCCGAGATCGCCCAGTACGGGCGGGCCACCAGCGGGGTTAAGATCATGAACCTGAGCGAGGGCGATGAGCTAGCCTCAGCCTTTGTGATTGCTCCCCAGGATTGAGAATGAAGCGCGTGGTCATCGCTTTTGGTACCCGTCCGGAGGCCATCAAGATGGCTCCGGTAATTTTCGCCATGCGGCGCTGGCCCGGTATACACAGCGTTCTCCTCTCCACCGGGCAGCACCGCACCCAGCTCGAGGACGCCCTGCGGGTTTTTGGCCTGGTCCCCGATACCGATTTGCAGGTGATGACCGAACGGCAGACCCTGCCCGACCTGATGGGCCGCATTGTTCCGGCCGCCGCGGCCAAGCTCAAAGAGCTGGAGGCCGACTACGTGATGGTTCACGGGGATACCCTGACCACCTTCGCGGTTGCCCTGGCGGCCTTCTTTGAGGGGATTCCGGTGGCCCACGTGGAGGCCGGGTTGCGTAGCTTCAACCTCAAAGAGCCCTTTCCCGAAGAGGCCAATCGCCGGCTGACCGATGTGCTGACCGACCTTGACCTGCCCCCTACCCCTACCTCTAAGGCCAACCTTTTGCGCGAGGGGAAACCCGAGGAGACCATCATCGTGACCGGGCAGACCGAGGTGGACGCGGTCTTGTACGCCAGCGCGCGGGGGGTCCCCCCGCCCCTGCCCCCGGACAAGCGGGTGGTCACGGTAACCATGCACCGCCGGGAGAACCTGCCTTTCATGCGGGAGCTGGCCCTGGCGCTGGCCCGGGTGGCCCAGGCCCACCCGGAGTGCCACTTCGTCTACCCCGTACACCTGAACCCCGCGGTGCGCGAGGCGGTCTATCCGGCGTTGGAGGGGCTGGCCAACTTCAGCCTGCTCGAGCCTTTGGATTTCGGCACCATGGCGGCCCTGATGAAGCGTTCGGCCCTTCTGGTGACCGATTCGGGCGGTGTTCAGGAGAGTGGGGCCACGCTTGGCGTGCCGGTGGTGGTGCTGCGGAACGTTACCGAGCGGCCGGAGGGGTTGGCGGTGGGGGCTTTGAGGCTGGCCGGAACCGACCCGGAGCAGGTCTTCGCCACGGTACACGGCCTCCTCTCCGATGAAGAGGCCCTGGCCGCCATGCGCAACCGCCCCAATCCCTACGGGGATGGGCGGGCCGCGGAGCGCTGCGCCCAGGGGGTGGCCTGGCGGTTGGGCCTTTGCGAGAGGCCGGCGGACTGGGAAGGTGGCTTGTTGGGCTAGCCAGAAAGCCCCCGGGTGTGTTAGACTCATGAGCGGTTTGCCTCGAGGCTGCGCCCTGTGCAGCCCTGGCCTTTTGAGTTCGGAGAGCTATGGCACAGAAAAAGACCGCACGCAACCCTTCGGCCATGAAGCGCCACCGCCAGTCGCTTAAGCGGCGGGCCCGCAACAAGTCCAAGATGTCGGCCATCAAGACGGTGAGCAAAAAAGCGGTGGCCTTGGCGCAGCAGGGCAATGCCGAGGAGGCCCTGCGGGTCATGCGCTATGCCGAAAGCCTGATTGACAAGGCGGCCAAGGGTTCAACCCTGCACAAAAACGCGGCCAGCCGCCGCAAATCCCGCCTCATGAGCAAGGTTCACCAGCTTCTTCAAGGAGCTAAAGCCTAGGAGCCAGGTATGGGCAAAGGGGATCGTCGTACCCGTCGCGGCAAGATCTTCCGGGGTTCATACGGCAAGTACCGCCCGCGCAAGAAGTAGCCGGGCCGAGCCCGCCGCCGAAGGTGTCCTTCGGCGGCGTTTGCTTTTACCGGTTGGGCTCGAGCCGCTCCTTGCCGAAGTAGGGTTGTACCGCCTTGGGTACGTTTACCGTCCCGTCCTCGTTTTGGTGGTTCTCCAGGAGCATCACCAGGATGCGAGGGGTGGCCAGGGCGGTGTTGTTGAGGGTGTAGGCGTGGAGCACCTTGCCCCGCGCGTCCCGGTAGCGCAGGCCGGCCCGCCTGGCCTGCCAGTCCAGCAGGGCCGAGCAGGAATGGGTCTCACGGTAGCGGTTCTGGCTGGGAACCCAAGCCTCCAGGTCAACCTGGCGGTACTTGCCCAGGCCCATATCCCCGGTGGAGACCTCCACCACCCGGTAGGGGAGCTCCAGGGCTTGCAGGATACCCTCGGAGATGGAGAGCATGGTCTCAAACCAGCGGTTGGATTCCTCCAGGTCGGCCCGGCAGAGCACGTACTGCTCAACCTTGTTGAACTGGTGCACCCGCATTAGACCGCGCACATCCTTCCCCGCCGAGCCGGCTTCGCTCCGGAAGCAAGGGGAGAGGGCGCAATAGGTTTTGGGTAGCTCGTCTTCGGGCAGTATTTCCCCGGCGTGCAGGTAGTTGAGCAGCACCTCGGCGGTGCCCGCCAGGTAGGCCTCCCCGCCGTTGACCTCGTAGACCTGGTCGCGCCCGGTGGGGAACTGCCCGTGCCCATAGAGGGCCTCGGCCTTGGTTAGGCTGGGCACCGAGAGGGGGGTGAAACCGGCCTCTATCATCCGGTCCAGGGCGAAACGCAGGAGGGCCAGCTCGTAGAGCATCAGGTCGCCCCGCAGGATGTAGGAGCGCGAACCCGAGACCTTGGCGGCCCGTTCAAAGTCGCCCCAGCCGTTTTTCTCTATAAGGGCCACGTGGTCAAGGGGTTCAAACAGGAACACCCGGGGGTTGCCGTGGACCCGGGTTTCCACGTTAAAAGAGTCGTCGGGTCCTACCGGGGCTCCCTCCCAGGGGAGGGTGGGGGTGAGGTAGAGCAGGTTTTTGAGCTGAGCCTCCAGCTCCCGCAGCCTCGGCTCGAGCCGGGCCAGCTCGGCCCCAATGGCCCGTCCCTTCTCCACCAAGACCTCTCGCTCCTCGGGTTGGGCCCGGGCCACCGCCTTGGCGTTGGCGTTGCGTTCGGCTTGGAGCTGCTCAATTTGGCGCTTTAGCGCCAGCACCTGTTGGTCCAGGGCCAGAAGCTGGTCTAGGTCAAGGGGGGCGTTTTTTAGCTCAATGGCCCGCCGGACCTGCTCGGGGTGTTCGCGGATGAACTTGAGGTCTAGCATGGCTACTCAATGACCCGGGGCACCTTAAACTGGCCCTCCTCTTCCTCTATGGCCACCGAGAGGGCCTCCTGCTGGGACAAGGAGGGCCTCACCTGGTCGGGACGAAGGCGGTTGGTCAGGTCAATCGGGCGGGCCATCTCCGGCAGGCCTTGGGTGTCCAGTTCCTGGAGCTGCTCAAAGAAGCTCACAATGGAACGCAGCTCCCCCTCGAGCCTCCTGGCTTCCTCTGGGCTAAGGGAGAGCCGGGCCAGCCTGCTCAGGCTTTGCAGGAGTTCGGGCGTGATCTCCACGGGCGTCATTCTAACCGCAGGCCTGGGGGTTTGTGGGCTTTGTCGGTGGGAAAGGGGTATGATTCGAGCATGTCGCCCGAGGAGTTCAAGCGGCTGGGTTACGCCCTCATTGACTTCATCGCCGAGTACCGCGAGCGGGTGGAGACGCTTCCGGTGATGGCCCAGGTGGAGCCAGGGACGGTACGGGCGCTTTTCCCCCCCACGCCGCCCCAGCAGGGTGGGGGGCTTTTGGGGGTGGTCAAGGAGCTGGAGAGGCTTTTGCTGGGCCTGACCCACTGGCAAAGCCCCCGCTTTTTTGCCTGGTTCCCCTCCAACGCGCCCTTTTCCTCGGTTCTGGCCGACCTGGTGGCCACCGGGCTAGGCCAGACCGGAATCACCTGGCTGGCCAGCCCGGCCCTCACCGAGCTGGAAGAGGTGACCACCGACTGGTTGCGGCAGATGTTCGGTCTGCCCGAGGTCTTCCAGGGGGTTATCCAGGACACCGCCTCCACCGGTACCCTGGTGGCCCTGCTGGCCGCCCGGGAGTGGGCCACGAACTTCTCCCAGGAGCGCGAGGGGCTTCAGGCCGAGGAGCAGCCCCTCACCGTCTACGCCTCAGACCAGGCCCATAGCTCGGTGCCCAAGGCGGCCCTTCTGGCCGGGTTTGGCCGGGGGAACCTGCGGCTTATAGAGACCGATGACCGGCATGCCCTGAGGCCGGAGGCGCTCGAGGCGGCCATCGCGCAGGACCTGGCCCAGGGAAAAAAACCCTGCGCGGTGGTGGCCGCGGCGGGCACCACCACCACCTTGGCCTTTGACCCGCTGGCCGAGGTCGCCGAGGTGTGCCGGCGGTACGGCCTTTGGCTCCATGTAGACGCGGCTATGGCCGGCTCGGCCCTGATTTTACCCGAGTGCCGTCCGCTTTTCGCGGGCATTGAAGAGGCCCATTCCATCGCCATCAACCCCCACAAGTGGTTGGGGGTGGCCTTTGACTGCTCGCTTTTGTACGTGCGCGAGCCCGAGATCTTGGTGCGGGCCATGTCCACCCAGCCCTCCTACCTGCGCTCTGCGGTGGATGGCCAGGTGCGGCAGTACAAGGACTGGGGCATCCCCCTGGGGCGGCGTTTCCGGGCCCTCAAGGTGTGGTTTGCCCTGTTGGATGAGGGGGTGGAGGGGTTGCAGGCCCGGCTGCGGCGGGATATAGCCAACGCCCGCTGGCTGGCTGAGCAGGTGGAACGCACCCCGGGCTGGGAGCTGCTGGCCCCGCCCACCCTCCAGACCCTGGCCCTGCGCTACGACCCCGGGGGGTTGAGCCCTGAGGGCCTTGACCGCCATACCCAGGACTGGGTCCAGCGGGTCAACCGCACGGGGCAGGCCTTCTTAACCCCGGCCCTGCTCAAGGGGCGGTGGATGGTGCGGGTTTCCATTGGTGCCGAGAGAACCGAGCGGGTCCATGTGGAGGCCCTATGGGCCCTTATGCAGCAGGAAGCCCGGCGGGTGGAGATTGAGGCCTGAACTGCTCCTGATTACCCAGGATGGCTCGCCCACCCTGGTGCACCCCCGCTTTCAGGAGGCCTACAGCTCCCGCTATGGGGCCTGGACCCAGGCCAACGTCCTCTACCTGGGCCTTACCCAGACCCACGCACACCCTGCGCCGCGGGTCCTCGAGGTGGGCTTCGGCCTGGGGATGAACTTCCGTGCCACCCTGGATAGCTGCCTCCGGCGTGGGGTGCCCCTGGACTACCTGGGCTACGAGGCTTTTCCGGTGGAGGCCGGGGTGCTGGGCTGGGTGGAGGCCCCGCTGACGGAGGAGGCGGCCCGGGTCTGGGCGGAAGTGCGGGTGGGCTGGGCGGCTGCCCCGGAGCCTTTGATTTTGGAGGGGCCTTGGGGGCGGCTCGAGGTGCGCTTTGAGGACGTGACCCGGGCTAGTTTTCCCCAAGGGTGGGCCAGCGCCATCTACCTAGACCCCTTTAGCCCGGCGGTCAACCCCGAACCCTGGGGGCTTTCTGTGCTGCGCTCGCTTTACCATGCGGCCGCGCCAGGGGCCTACCTGGCCACCTACTCGGTGGCGGGAAGGCTGCGCCGCGGCCTGGCGGCGGTGGGGTTTGAGGTCAGAAAAGTGCCCGGGGTGGGCAAGAAGGCCTGGACGCTAGCCCGGCGCCCCTTGGCCTGACTGCCCTGGCGATGGGCTAGGTGGAGGTTTTCTCCTCCTCGGCCTCTTCCAATGGGTTGAGCCCCAAGGCCCGTTCGGCCAGCCGCTCCCCAGCCTCGGCGAAGGGGCGGGAGATGAGGGTAACCCCGGCGGCCTGTAGCTGTGGGTCTTCCTCGCGGTGGTAGCTGGTGGCGGCCACGATACCCTCAAAGCCCCGCCGCCTTAGCCCCTCGGCCGCCCGGAGTTTGGCCTCGAGGTCGGGAAGGGTGAGCAGCACCCCTTTTAGGCCGGTAAGGTCCAGGCGCTCCCAAAGCTCGGGGTCCTCGGCGTCGCCGTAGCGGACATTGCGCTTTTTACTCCGGTGGGCCTCTAGCTTGCCCTCGTCGGCGTCCAGTCCCAGCACCTTGTGCCCTTTTCCGGTCAGCATCTTGTAGGCGGCCCCTCCGGTGCGGCCCATGCCCACCACCAACCATTCGGCTCCCTCCAGGCTGGTCGGCTCGTCGTCGGCGTGGCGGCCTTTGCGCTCAAAGCGCAGCAGAAGGGGCTCGTAGCGCTGATAGAGCCGGTGCACCGCGCGGTTGAGGGGGGCGGCCAGGGCCAGCGATAGGGCCACCGCCAGGCTGATGGTCTGGCTAAGGGAGGCTGGCAGCAATTCACCCTCTACCGCGGCTACGCTGGTGATGAGGGCGAACTCGCTGTAGCTGGTGAGGGCGATGCTGCTCACAAAAGCGGTGCGGGCCCGCAGCCCGAAGCCCACCAGGAGGAAGAAAAACAGCCCCGCCTTCAGCGGCAACAGCAGGACCAGCCCGGCGGCCAGGGGCAGGTGCTGGTTGCTGGGCAGGCCCATCGCCCCGATTTGCAGGAAGAAGGCCACCAGGAAGGTTTCCCGAAGGCCCCAGAGGGTGCGGGAAAGCTCGGCGGTCTGGGGGTGTCCGGCCAGCGCCGCCCCCATGAGCAGGGCCCCCAGCTCGGGCGAGACCCCTAGGTGCTGGGCCAGGCTGGCCCCCCCCAGGGCCAGGCCCAGCCCATAGAGGAGCAGCAGCTCCTCGTGCCCACTTCTCTCCAGCACAAAGCCCACCACCGGGCGCAGCAGGGGCAGGGCCAGCAGCAGAAGGGCCCAGGGGGTGGGGTTTTTGACCCCAGCGTAGGCCATCAGCCCGATGGCCACCAGGTCTTGCAGGACCAGGATGCCCACCGCGATGCGGCCGTGAAAGGTGTTCAGCTCGCTTCGGTCGTCCAGGAGCTTTACGGCTAGGACGGTGCTGGAGAAGGCCAGGCCAATACCCACAAAGAGGGCTGCCTGGCTCGAGAGGCCGATTCCCATGGCCAGCAGCCCCACCAGAAGGGCGAAGGCGATGAGGTGCAGGCCTCCTACCCCCAGCACCTCCCGGCGCACCAGGCTGGCGAAGCGCAGTTTGAGGCCTACGGTGAAGAGCAACAGCAGGACCCCAATCTCGGCTAGGTTTTCCAACAGCGGGCCGGCTTCTTGCCCCAGCCCCCAAAAGACGAAGCCTGCTCCCAAATAGCCCACCAGCGGGGGCCAGCCCAAGCGGTTGGCCAGCCAGCCCAGGCCAAAGGCTGCCCCTACCCAGAACCAATCCATGGGGCCCATCATAAGGATTAGGTTCTAGCTCTTTTTGGGGCCAGCAGGCCGAAGGGGGGACGGCCGAAGCGGTGAGCCAGCCGGGGCATGACCACCAGGTCTTTGTTTTGCAGCCAGAGCGCCTCCAGTAGGGCCTGGGCCAGCCGCTGGGCGTTGGCGTAGCGCCGCAGGGGTACCCGGATGGCCTCGCGCCCTTGCCCCAGGAGCACCACCTGCCATCCCCCGCCCAGAATGTCCTGCAAGCCGTCGGCCGCCTCGAGCCCCTCCAAAGGGTGTTCGCTCCAACGGCCAAAGCTTCGCACCCGGAGGGTGGTGGGGGTGACCTCGAGCCCCGAGAGCCACCCCTCGTCCACCCCCAGGGCGGCCATATACAGGCCCAGCAGGGCGAAGAGCACCACCGACCAGCGCGGCTCTATCCCTTGGAACCAGGCCCAAAGACATACAGCGGTGAGGGCCAGACCCATTAGGATCAGGCCCAGGGCCACCGCGTAGGTGGCCGGGCTGGGTCTTGAAACGATGCGCTCATCCATAAGCTACTTTCCCACGCAGAAGTTGCGGAAGACCCGCTCAATGACCTCCTCCGAAACATTTTTGCCTAGGATTTCCGAAAGGGCCTCCAGGGCCATCTCAATGGAGAGACCGGCCAGGTCCAGTGGGGCCTCCAAAGCTGCTTGAAGATGGACCTCGGCCCGCTGCAGGGCCTCCACGTGGCGCTCGTTGCTAATCCACAGCTCGCCTTCGGGGGCTTCCCCCAACAAGCGGCGGTGCACCTCTTGGCGGAGCGCCTCGAGGCCCGCGCCGGTGTGGCTCGAGACAGGTAGGAAGGCCTCGTCCTGCCAGACTGGGGGTAGGTCGGCCTTGGTAGCCACCCTGAGGGTACGGGCCCAGGGCAGGGGAGGGGGTGGAGGCTTGGGCTGGCTCTGGTCGGCCAGGTAGAGCACCAGGTCGGCCTCCTGGGCGATGCGTAGGGCCCGCTCCACCCCGCTTTTTTCCACCAAGTCCTCGGTCTGCCGTATCCCTGCGGTGTCCACCGCCACCACCGGCACCCCGCCGATTTCCATGGGGGCCTCTAGGTAGTCGCGGGTGGTACCGGGTATGGGGGTGACGATAGCCCGCTCATAGCCCAGGAGGGCGTTGAGCAGGCTTGACTTTCCGGCGTTGGGGGCCCCCACCAGGGCCACCCGGGCCCCCTTGCTGGCGATGCGGCCTGCGGGGGCGGTGGCGAGGAGGCTGCGCACCTCGGTTAGGACGGGCTCGAGCCGGGCAGCCACCTCCACCGGCTCCACCCCCTCCTCGGGGTAGTCCAGCCAGGCCTGGATGTGGGCTAAAAGGTTGAACAGCTCTTCGGAAAGGGCCCCTATCTTTCGGGAAAGGCCCGCGCTGAGCCCCCGCAGGGCCTGCCGCCGGGCGGCTTCCGACTCGGCCTCTACCAGGCTCAGTACCGCCTCGGCCTGGGCCAGGTCCATCCGGCCGTTTAGGTAGGCCCGGAGGGTAAACTCCCCGGGCTGGGCCGGGCGGGCCCCGTGTTGGAAGAGCACCTGCAAGACCCGCCGCAGCACCGCAGGCGAGCCGTGGGTCTGGAGCTCGGCGCTGTCCTGGCCAGTGTAGGAGTGGGGGGCGCGGAAGACCAGGAGCAAAGCCTCGTCCAGAACCTCCCCGCTTTGGGGATCGCAGACCTTGCCGAAGGTGAAGCGCCCCCCTGGAAGCCGGGTGGGGTCCTTTCCCCGCCAGAGCTTCTGTATGAGCTCTAGGCTGCCCGCTCCCGACACCCGCACGATGCCCACCGCCCCCCGGCCTGGAGGGGTGGCGATGGCAGCAATGATGTCCTGCAAGGAGGGTAGGCCCATAGCCTTTAAATCTAAAGGGTTTCCCAGGGGCGGGGGTTAGTTGGGGGGATGGACAGGGTGGCGGCGGCATAGGGCTTCGGCCAGGACCCAGGCTCCCTTTTTGTCTAGATGCTGGTTGCCGTTGCCGCACTTCGGGGAGAGGATGCAGCGCGGGCAGCCTCCTTCGCATGGGCAGCTTTGCAGCAGGTCGCGGGCCGCCTGGACCCAGCGGGCGAAACGCCGGGCCGCGCTTCGGGCGTAGCCCACCCCGCCGGGGTAGCCGTCGTAGATGAAGATGGTGGGGCCGCCGGCGGAGGGG
>NZ_QWKZ01000054.1 GCF_003574085.1 Meiothermus luteus
CCCCCGGAGCCTCCCTCGAGCAGCCAAACCACCCCGACCCCCTCTGGCCCGGTAGAGCGCCGGGTGGTGGTGAGCTACACCCTGCCCGAGAACCTGCCCAACGCCGTAGTAGTCATCACCGTACAAGACGAGGTCATCGTCAACACCCTCTTTGAGGGTCCGGTGGAGCAGCCCTGGAGCTTCAACCAGGAGGTGGTGGTGCGGGGCAGCGCAATCCTGCGGGTGGTGGTCAACGGGCAGCTCACGGTGGAGAGCCCCTTATGAGGGGGGCTTGGGCCGAGGCGCTGGCCTGCCGTTACCTGCTGAAAAAGGGCTACACCCTGCTCGGAAGGAACCGCCGCACCCCCTACGGGGAGATAGACCTGTGGATGCAGGATGGGCCGGTCTACGTGGCGGTGGAGGTCAAGCAGCGCCGCAGCGCGGCCTTCGGCACCCCCCTGGAGGCCCTTACCCCGGCCAAGTACCAGCGCATCTACCGGTCGGTGCTGCACCTGCTGGGACGGGACGATGCCCCGGTGCGCTTTGAGGCCGTCCTGGTCTACGGCACCAAGGAGCGTTACCGCCTCGAGCACCTGCACCTCGAGCCCTAAGGGGCATTATGCTGGGCAGCATGAAAGCCATACTGGTAGAACAACCCGGTGGCCCCGAGGCGCTCCGGCTGGCCGATCTTCCCATACCCCGTCCTGGCCCCCAGCAGGTGCGCATCCGGGTGGAGGCCGCAGGGCTTAACTTTGCGGACATCCTCTACGTAGCTGGGGAGTACCTCACCCGCACCCGCTACCCCACCGTGCCGGGGATGGAGTTCGCTGGGGTGATCGAGGAGCTGGGCGAGGGGGTCAAGGGGCTTCGGGTAGGCCAACGGGTGGCCGCTTTGGGCAGCGGGGCCTTCGCCGAGTACGCCCTGGCCTCAGCCCAGGCGGTCTTCGCCGTTCCCCCCCAGTGGAGCGCGGCCGAGGCCGCGGCCTTCCCCGTCTCCTACCTGACCGCCTTCTTCGCCCTGGTCGTCCAGGGGCGGGCCCAGCCCGGCGAGTGGGTGCTCATCCAGGCCGCTGCCGGGGCTTTGGGAACCGCCGCCATCCAGGTGGCCCGGGCCTTGGGACTTAGGGTGGTGGCCTTGGCCAGCCGGGAGGAGAAGCTCGAGCTTTGCCGTCGCCTGGGGGCCGAGGTAGCCCTTCTGAGCACCCAGGAAAACCTGGTTGAGGCGGTGAAGGAGGCCACTGGAGGCCACGGGGTAGACCTGCTGATGGAGGTGGTGGGAGGGGACGGCTTTGCCCAGAGCCTGCGCATGCTGGCCTACCGCGGCCGCCTGCTGGTAATCGGCTCGGCCTCCCGCAGCCTGGCCCAGATGCACCCGGTCGCCCTGATGAAGGGCAACCAGAGCGTGATTGGGGTCTGGCTCACCCCCTTCCTGAGCGACCCCAAGGCGATGCGGGAGGCCACCGAGTTCCTAAGCCCCCAGCTGGCCTCGGGCCAGCTTCGCCCCATCGTGGGGGAGCGCTTCCCGCTGGAAGAGGCCGCCCGGGCCTTTGAGTTCATCCTGAGCCGAAGGAACACCGGCAAGGTGATCCTCGAGCCCTAGCCCTAAGGAGGCCCAAAACCCGGGTAGACCCGGGGCAGCAGCCCCCGCTCAAAAGCCGCCCGGCTGAGCTCCTCGCGGAACCGAGGGTGCGCGATCTGGATGAGGGCCTGGGCCCGCTCGCGCAGGCTACGTCCGAACAGCTCCGCTACCCCGTATTCGGTCACCACGTAGTGCACATCGGCCCGGGTGGTCACCACCCCGGCCCCAGGCCGCAACAAGGGGACAATCCGGCTCACACTGCCCCCTTTGCCGGTGCTAGGCAGCGCAATGATGGGCCTACCCCCGGGGCTGGCCGCAGCTCCACGGATGAAGTCAAGCTGCCCCCCAAAGCCCGAGTAAATCCGGGTGCCGATGGAATCGGCACAAACCTGGCCGGTAAGGTCTACCTCTAGGGCCGAGTTGATGGCGACCATGCGCTCGTTGCGGGCTATCACAAAGGGGTCGTTGACCCAGTCGGCGGGCCGCATCTCAAAGAGGGGGTTGTTGTGGACAAAGCGGTAGAGCCGCTCCGAACCCAGCACAAAAGTCCCCACCACCTTGCCAGGCAGGAGGGTTTTACGCTGCCCAGTTACCACGCCCCGCTCCAAAGCCTCCATCACCCCATCCGAGACCATCTCGGTGTGTACCCCGAGGTCCTGCCGCCCGGTAAGGTGGGCCAGCACCGCGTCGGGAATAGCCCCGATGCCAAGCTGCAAGGTAGTCCCGTCGTCAATCAGGTCGGCCACGTACTGGCCTATGCGGGCCTCCACCTCGCCATAGGGTTCGCGGGGGAGTACCGGCAGAGAGAAGTCCGCCTCCACGAAGGCCGCGAACTTGGAGATGTGCACAAAGGTATCCCCCAGGGTGCGGGGCATGCGCCGGTTGACCAGGGCGATGCTCCGCCGGGCGGTCTCAATGGCCGCCTTGGTGGCGATGACCTCCACCCCAAGGCTTACAAAACCAAACTCGTCCGGGGGAGAGACCTGCACCAGGGCGTAATCCAGCGGCAGCACCCCCGCTTGAAGAGCCAGGGAATCTGGTGCAGCGAAATGGGCACGTAATCAGCCCGCCCGCTGTTGACCGCCTCCCGGTCGGCCGGCCCCACAAAAAGCGAGCGGCGGCGGAAGTGGCCCTCCATCTCTGGGGCCAGAAAGGGGTCGGCGCCGAGCTGCAGCACATGGACCAGCTCCACCCCTTCTAGCTCGTCCTTGCGGGCCGACAGGGCCTCTAGAAGTGGGGTGGGGGTAGCGGCGTTGCCCGAAACGTACACCCTGGAGTGGCTCCGCACCAACCGTGCGGCGGTCTCGAGGTCGGTCAACCTGCTCCGGTATAGCTTCTCCACCTCGCTGCGGCCGAGGGCCTTGCCGGTCCGGGAGATGCGCTTCATGTCCCCATGCTACCCCCGGTCCGCGGGGCAAAAGGACCTCAAAGCTGGGCCTGGCCGGGGTTGGCCCAAAGCTGCCGGGCCCGTTCCTCGGGAAGGATGAAGCCCGCCGAGACCACGTACCTGAGCGCATCTTCTATGCTGATGTCCAACGGAATTACATCGGCGGTGGGCACGATGATGGCCATCCCCGAGGCGGGCACCGGGCTCGTAGGCACCAGCACCACCGTGTACCCCTCCGGCAGGGGGGAGAGCCGACGGCCCACCTGGGAGCTGGCAATAAAGCACAGGGTATAGAGCCCCTTGCGGGGGTATTCAATTAGGGCTGCCCGCTGAAACTGCATCTCGGGCTGGCCCAGCAAGGTCTGGGCAATTTGCTGCACGGCTTTGTAAACCTCCCGCACCAGGGGGATGGCCTTTATGCTCCGATCCAAAGCCGCAAACAGCAGCCGGCCCACATAGTTGTTGGTCAACATACCCACCAGCGTCACCAGCCCCAGCGTGGCCACAATGGCCAGGATGGGCAAGAAGGGCATCATCCAGCGGGCCGGCTCTGCGTCAATGGCCCGCAAAACGCCCTCAATGATTCCGTTGGACCAGTTGTAAACCCAAACCAGGACATAAAGAGTTACCGCGATGGGCAAAGTGGAAAGCAGCCCCGCGAAAAAGTAGCGGCGAAGTCGGTTGCCCATAAGCCTTACGCCCAAGTTTACCGCGTAAGGCGACGGACTCTACGGCTCACCCTGCTTGCGGAAATCGCCCACCGGCAGCCTGGGCACCTGGGCCAGCACCCGTACTTGGGAGCGGTTCACGTTGTGCAAAAGGGCTCCTCCTGAGAGGGTCGCGCGCTCTTTGGCGTTCACGCTCCGGGCTGGAACGTCCTGGTTGCCCAGCCGCCCCCCTACCACTGTGGCCTCTCCGGTATTGTCGTTGTAAACCAACCGCACCCCGGTGGTGGTGATGTCCCCATCCACCAGGGTCACCCCACCCGTGGCCAGCAGACGCTTCTCCTCGGTCAGGCTGCGCACCTCCTTGGCCCGGATGATGAGGTCCCCCTTCCCCTCCCGGTGGCGGACCAGCACCACCTCCTTCTCGTCGTTGAAAACCGCCAGGCCCCGCTCCTCCTCGTAGTAGACCTGCTGCGACCGACCTTCCTGCCGGCCGTTCTTGAGGGCTACGCCCCCTTCGCTGGTGGAGATGTTGGTGTCCACCTCAAAGGTCATCCGAGGCGCCGTCACCTCCACCGGGTCACCGCCTTTCTCCTTGGGCTCATGGCGCATGCGCGCCCCCCCCTCCAGCACCCCCCGTCCGTTGCTCTCGCGGTAGACCAGGCGCGGGCCGCTCGCGGTCATCCGGTCCCGCTTGACGGTCACACCCCCCTCAAATGAGGCCACCCGCTCCCCCTCGGCCTCCTGCATGGTCTTGCCCTGGGGGGCCTCGAGGGTGGCTCGAGTCGCGCTAATCTCCAGGTCTTTGACCCGCCCGATCACCCCACCGGGCCGGCCCGCCTCGTAAACCCAAGGCCCCATCCGCAGGTTCCCAGAACGCTGCCCCCCCGGGGCCTCAATGGTGATGATGCGCTGTTCTTTGGTCTGGGCCAAAACGGCCAAGGCTAGAAGGAAAAGCAGAAAGCCAAGGCGTCTCATGAACTACCCCCTTCAATTGGACAGGGCGGCTGCTCCCCCCCAGAGATGAACCGCTCCACGGGGTCACGCCAGCTCGGGTTCTCTATGCCGAAGTCGCTCTTGAAGTCCTTGCCCCTTACCTCCAGGCTGGGCGCGGTGATGTGAACGCTGGGGGCCCGGAAGCCCTCCCGCTGGTCTATGACCACCGGCGGCTCCCCTGGGCTCCCCAGGTGGACCGTGTAGCACCCCTTGAGAATCTCCACCCGGGCGTAGGGCAGGCGCAGGTTGTCCGAGCGGTCTATGGTCACCTCAGGGGCGTAAAGCCGCAAATCCAACCGCTCCTCCACGAAGCGCCTTCCCGACTCCAACCCTATGACCCGGGCCTCCCGGGTGCTGGGGTCCTGCTCAACCTGCCGTGCAGCAAACTCCCAGCGGGACTGCGGGTCTTGCTCCGGGTAGAGGGTAAGCCGGACGTCCTCCAACCTAACCCCTCGCTCGGGCACAGCGGGCGTGGGGAGCGGGCGGCTGGCCAGGTAGAGGGAGAGCAGCAACACTGCAACCAAAGCAGCGACGGCAGCACGAACCACGGCTAGAGGGTAGGCACAGGGCGGCTAAGAAGCGTGAAGGGGGCTTAAAGGACGTCCCGCGGGGTTCCGCGGGTGCGGTAGTTAATCCAGCTCTTGCGCAGCCGCAGGGCCTTGGTGAGCGGCACGTACAGGGGCGAGAGGGGCAGGTCGTAGGCCGGAAAACGCACCCGCCGACCTCCAAAGCCCTCCTTGAAGCTGTCAATCCCCGCCGCGTGGCTGCCCTCACGCTTGCGGGGCACGCCCCAAAGATCGTAGGTGTGGTATCCGTGTTCTACCCCCCAGAGAATGGCCCTCCAGTGCATCCCGTTGGGGGCCTTGGCGTTGGTGTTCTTGCGGGAGCTGCCCCCGTAGAGGTAATCAACCCGGCCCGCGAAGGCCACGAAAAGCCCCGCGGCCAGGGCCTTCCCCTCCAGGCGGGCGATGGAGATGAAGGCCCGTCCCAAAGGCTGGTTCATCTCCCGCAGCACGGCCTGGTAGTAGGCCTTGGCGTGCTGCCGCAGTCTGGCCCGGCGGTTGGTCTCCTCAAAAAGGGCCCAGAACTCCTCAAAGGCCTCCTCGCCCTCTATACTGGCGACCACCCGCTTCTCGGCCAGGCGGGTGTTCCGCCGGTGCATGCCCTCCATCTGGGCCAGCAGCCCCTCCCGGCCCAGGCCGAGCTCGAGCCATACCGAGTACTCAGGCTGGATGGTCTCGCTGGGGCGCAGCCCAGGGAAAACCGGGGCCGGTTCCGAGGCCGGCTGGCCGGTCTCTGGCTCGAGCTTTAAGTAGGCCGCTCCCTGGGCCACCCGGCGCAGCGCCTGGGCCACCTTAGGCAGGTCTTCTACCCTCCGCAGGGCTGGCCCCCGGGGGGCGTACAGCATGGAAAAAGGACCCCAAAACCGGCGGCGAAAGAGCTGCACTGCGGCCACCAGGGTGTCCCCTTCGTAAAGGGCCAGACGCTCGGGCTGCCAGCCCGAAAGCCGCTTGACCTCCCCCCAACCCCACGACTGCAGGGCGCTGGTGATGGGCAAAGAGGCCACCAGGGGGTTCCACTCCTCAGCACGGGAAACCGGCTCAATCCGCAGCACGCCTGATTATGCCCGAGGCCGCGGGCCCCCGGTCAAGCCCAGGTATACTGGCGGATGTGGCAACCATGATGCGCATCGCCTTCCAAGGGACCGAAGGCGCCTACAGCGAGGAGGCCTCCCTAAAGGCCTTCCCAGGGGCCCAGACGATTGGGCTGCCCACCTTCCACCAGGTCTTCTCGGCGGTGACCGAAGGGGAGGTGGACCTGGGGGTGGTGCCGGTGGAGAACACCACCGCCGGCATCATCAACCAAACCTACGACCTCCTCCTGGAGACCGATTTGCACGTGGTGGGGGAGCTGGTGCTGAAGGTGGACCACTGCTTGCTGGCCCCACCCGGGACCCGTTTAGAGGACGTTCGAAAAGTCATCAGCCACCCCCAGGGCCTGGCCCAGTGCGACGGGTTCATCGCCCGCTACAAGCTCGAGGCCATCCCGGTCTACGACACCGCGGGGGCGGCCAGGGCGCTGGCGGAGAACCCCGAGCCGGGGCTGGCGGCTATCGCCAGCCGTCGGGCAGCGGAGCGCTACGGCCTGGTGGTGCTGGCCCAAAGCATCCAGGATTTCATCGGCAACTATACCCGCTTTTTCGTCCTCTCCCGGGAGGACTGGCCCCGCCGGGAGGGCCCCTACAAGACCTCGGTGGTCTTCACCACCCGCCACCGCCCAGGCGAACTCTTGGCAGCGCTCAAGGCCTTCGCCGACCAAGGCATCAACCTCACCAAGCTCGAGTCCCGTCCCCGCCGCAACCCTGACCGGCCCTTCTCACCCATCTTCTACGCCGATTTTGAGGGCCACGCCGAAGACCCTGGCCCCTCCCAAGCCCTCCTGACCCTTCTGCGCCGGGCCTCCTTCGTAAAGGTGCTGGGCTCCTATCCGGCGGTCACGAGCTGGGGCTTCCTCAAAGACCCGGAGGACTAGCCCATGGGAGAACCGCAGAAGCGCATTCCGGTAACCGTGGTGGGCGGCTTTTTGGGCGCGGGCAAGACCACCTTGGTCAACCACTTGGTGCAAAGCGCCAAGCTCCGCTTCGGGGTTGTGGTCAACGAGTTCGGGGAGACCGGCATTGACGGCTCGCTCATAGAAAACGTGGACGCCGACGGGGTGGCCGAGCTGACCAACGGCTGCTTATGCTGCGTGGGGCGCGAGGACCTAATCTCGGCACTGTTCAGGCTCACCGGTCGGAAGGAAAAGCCCGAGCACATCCTGATTGAGCTATCGGGGCTGGCCGACCCGGTGCCCGTGGCCCAGACCCTGCTTGACCCCTTCGCCCGCACCCGCTTTGAGCTTGACGGCATCATCGGGGTGGCCGACGCGCGAAACCTCGAGCGCACCCTAGGGGAGGTCCCCGAAGGGGCCGTGCAGCTCGCCTACGCCGGGGCGGTGGTGCTCAACAAAACTGACCTATCCAGCCCCCCCCAGGTGGCCGAGGCCCAGGCGCTGGTCCAGAGGATAAATCCCCTGGCCAAGGTCTACCCCACCGCTCGAGCCCGGGTAGCCCCCGAGCAGCTCCTTAGGCTGCGCTCCTTTCACCCTGACTGGCCGCCCCAGGATCACCACCACCTGCACACCCCCCACCTGCAGACCTTCACCCTGAGGGCCACCAGGCCCCTGGAACGCCATAGGGTCAACGCCTTCATAGACCGGTACCTTATCGCGCGGCCAGACGCGGTCTTCCGCGCCAAGGGCTACCTGAGCGTGAGGGGCTTCAAGCAGCAGATACTCCTCCAGTCGGTGCGGGAGATTTTCAGCCTGGAAGAGTCGGACCGCCCGGCCGAGGCCCCCTCCGAACTGGTGGTCATCGGACGGAACCTAGACCAAAGGGAGTACGAGGAAGCCTTCCGAGGGCTCTGAGGGCCCCTGGCGAATTTGGGGAATTCTGGTGGAGGCGGGGGGATTTGAACCCCCGACCTTGTCCTTGCAAAGGACCTGCTCTCCCGCTGAGCTACGCCCCCGCAGGGAGTATAGCAACCCCTCGGACTTCCGTAAAGGGCGGCTTTGGGCTATACTTGCCCTTTGGGTGCGCCAAAAGCGGCCCCGGGGGGTAGGGAACGGTGCCCGGGGAGGCCCGCCAAGGCGCCAAAGGAACGCCCACTCCAACCGTCCCGTTAGGAGAACACATGGCCGTGAACGTATCCATCAAGGAGCTTCTGGAAGCCGGGGTGCACTTCGGGCACGAGACCAAGCGCTGGAATCCCAAGATGAAGCGCTACATCTACGCAGAGCGCAATGGGATTTTCATCATTGACCTGCAAAAGAGCATGGTGGAGCTCGAGCGCACCTTCAAGTACGTGCAGGACCTGGCCATGCGGGGGGCCACTATCCTCTACGTGGGCACCAAGAAGCAGGCCCAAGAGATTATTCAGCAAGAGGCGGAACGGGCCGGCATGCCCTACGTGAACCAGCGTTGGCTGGGAGGCATGCTCACCAACTTCCGCACCATCACCGCCCAGGTCAACCGGCTGGCAGAGCTGGAGGCCCTTTTTGAGTCGGAGGAGATCAAAGAGCGGGTCAAGAAGGAGCAGGTGCGGCTTAAGCACGAGCTCGAGCGCCTCAAGAAAAACCTTGGGGGTTTCCGCAAGCTGCGCCGCCTGCCCGACGCGGTCTTCGTGGTGGACCCCACCAAGGAGGCCATCGCGGTCCGGGAGGCGCGCAAGCTGGGCATCCCGGTCATCGCCCTGGCGGACACCGACTCCGACCCTGACCTGTGCGACTTCATCATCCCCGGCAACGACGACGCCATCCGCTCCATTCAGCTTATTGTGAGCCGGATGACCGACCTGATCGTAGAGGCCCGGGGCGGCGGCCGGGAGGCCACCGCTCCAGAGACCGAGGAGACCCCGGTAGCGGAAGCCTAAGCCCTGGGGGAGGTTATGAGCCAGCTCGAGCTAGTCAAAAAACTCCGTGAACAAACCGGCGCAGGCATGAGCGATGTAAAAAAGGCCCTAGAGGACGCGGGCTGGGACATGGAAAAGGCCACCGTCCTGCTGCGCGAGCGGGGGGCCCTGAAGGCCGCCAAAAAGGCCGACCGCGAGGCCCGGGAGGGCATCATCGGCTACTACATCCACCACAACCAGCGGGTAGGGGTGCTGGTGGAGCTCAACTCAGAGACCGACTTCGTGGCCCGCAACGAGGAGTTCCAGCGCCTGGCCAAGGACCTAGCCATGCACATCGCCATGGCCAACCCCCGCTACATCAGCAAAGAGGAGGTCTCGGCAGAAGACCTGGAGAAGGAGCGGGCCATCTACGTGCAGCAACTCCTAAACGAGGGCAAGCCCCAGAACATCGCCGAGAAGGCCGCCGAGGGACGCTTGCGCAAGTTCTACGAGGAGGTGGTCCTGCTGGAGCAGCCCTTTGTGAAAGACGAAAAAATCAAGGTGGGGGAGCTCATCCAGGCCGCCATCGCCAAAATTGGGGAGAACATCCAGGTCAAACGCTTCTGTCGCTTTGAAGTGGGGGCGTAAGCCATGCGGATTGGGGGTCGAAAGTCGCGGGGCTTTCGGCCCCTTTCTTCGTAGGGGGGTTCATGGAACCGGGTTCAACCCTAAAAGGCCCGATCAGGTACAAACGGGTCCTGCTCAAGCTCTCAGGGGAATTCCTCAGCGGAAACGGGTTCGGCATCCAGCCCGAGGCCACCAAGGCCCTGGCCCAAGAAGTGGCCAAGGCCCATCAGCTCGGGGTTCAGGTGGCCATCGTGGTGGGCGGCGGCAACTTCTGGAGGGGCGCGCGGCAAGGGGTAGGCATGGACCGGGCCAGCGCAGACTACATCGGGATGCTGGCCACCATCATGAACGCTTTGGCCCTCCAAGACGCGCTTGAATTCATCGGCATCCCTACCCGTGTCCAAACCGCCCTCACCATTCCCCAGGTGGCCGAGCCCTACATCCGCCGGCGGGCCATCCGGCACCTGGAAAAAGGCCGGGTGGTCATATTTGGAGGAGGCACGGGCAACCCCTACGTCACCACCGACACCGCCGCGGCCCTGCGGGGCCTAGAGATGAACGTGGACGCGGTGCTGATGGCCAAGAACAAGGTGGACGGGGTCTACAACGACGATCCCCGCAAGAACCCCCAGGCCCGCAAGTACGACGACCTCACCTACCACCAGGCCCTGGTGGAGGGCCTCCAGGTGATGGACGCTACCGCCATGGCCCTTTGCCAAGAGCAGAATCTGCCCATTGTGGTTTTTGACATGTTCACCGAGGGCAATCTGGAGCGGATTATCCGAGGGGAGCGGGTGGGTACGCTGGTGCACAGCTAAACGCCCCGCGCCGGCCGGGCGGCGCCATTTTAGAGCACGCTGCCAAAGGTCCTTTTTTAGGGGTAAGCTATCCCCACCGAAGGAGGTTCCCATGCTCAAGGAGCTCTACAACGAAACCCGTCAGCACATGCAAAAGTCGCTGGAGGCCCTGGAGCACCACCTCTCCACCCTGCGCACCGGCCGGGCCAACCCGGCCATCCTGAGCGGCATCAAGGTGGAGTACTACGGCAGCTTGGTCCCCTTGAACCAGGTGGGCACGGTCTCTTCGCCCGACCCCCGCACCCTGGTGGTGCAGGCCTGGGACTCGGGCCTGCTCAAGGAAATTGAGAAGGCCATCCGCGACTCCGACCTAGGGCTCAACCCTACCAACAAAGGGGATGCGCTTTACATCAACATCCCCCCCCTCACCGAGGAGAGGCGAAAAGACCTGGTCAAGATGGTCAAGCACCACGCTGAGGAAGCCCGCATCGCGGTGCGCAACATCCGGCGCGAGGCCCTTGACAAGGCCAAAAAGCTGGAAAAAGAAAAGCACCTCTCCGAGGACGAGATAAAGCGGGCCGAGGCGGAAATCCAGAAAATCACCGACGAGTTCATCCAGAAGATTGACCAAGCGCTGCACAAAAAGGAGCAGGAAATCCTAGGCAGTTGACGTGCCCAAGCAAACCCCGCCCGACCCAAGTCTGCCTACCCGGGTAGCTTCCTCGCTCATCGGGGTCCTGGTGTTGTTCCTGGTGCTGTGGGAGGGCCGGGTCTTCCTGTTTTTGGCCTTGGTCCTCATTCTGGTGCTGGGGTCGCTCGAGCTGCGGCACATGCTGCGAAACCGCGGCGTAGAGCTCAACATGGCCTTTCTGGTGGGCGGGGGGTTGGTGATGCTCCTTTTCAGTCTGCCCCAGCTTCACGACATCTACCCCGGCGTGCCCTGGCGGGAGATCGCCTTGGGGCTTGTGCTAATCGGAGCCTTCAGCGCGGAGCTCATCGTGGGGGCCAACATCGAGCGCTTTGCCTACAGCCTGATGGCCTTTCTGTACCTTCC
Organism: Meiothermus luteus; assembly: GCF_003574085.1. GTDB lineage: Bacteria > Deinococcota > Deinococci > Deinococcales > Thermaceae > Meiothermus > Meiothermus luteus. The sequence continues at coordinate 11,512 of NZ_QWKZ01000054.1, forward strand.
CTGGACACTGGGGTTCTTTCTCCTCCTACGCCACTCCCCCAACGACGAGATTGGCCTTTGGATACTCGCCCTACCCCTCATCAGCAGCTTCTCCAACGACATAGGCGGGTATTTCGTGGGCCGCTACTTCGGGCGGCGCAAGCTGGCCCCCAGCATCAGCCCGCAGAAGACGGTGGAAGGGGCCATAGGCGGTATCCTCACCAGCTTTCTCCTGCTCTTTCTCTTCACCACCATCGTGCGCTCGGTCTACCCCGAAAGCCCCTTCGCCCTCTTTCGGCCTGTGGAGCTCTTCGTGGTCAACCTGGTGCTCTCCTTCGCCGCGCAGCTCGGCGACCTAACCGAGTCCATGCTCAAGCGCTACTGCGGCGTGAAGGACTCGGGCTACTTTCTGCCCGGCCACGGGGGGCTATTGGACCGGATTGACTCCCACCTCTTCACCGCACCCCTCACCTACTACCTGCTGACCATCCTCCTCTGAGCCAGCCGGTAGACTAGTTCCCAGATGAGCGAGACCCCCAAACGCGTGGTGGTGCTGGGCTCCACCGGTTCAATCGGTACCCAGACCCTCGAGGTCTGCCGCTGGCGGGGCTACCGGGTGGTGGGGTTGCTGGCTGGGAAGAACCTGGAACTGCTTTGTGACCAGATCAGCGAGTTCCAGCCGGAGGCAGTGGCCGCCGACGCCGCCATCCTGCCGGAGCTAAAAGCCCGCTTTCCCAGACTGAATCTGGTGGAGCCCCAGGAAGTGGCAGCCTGGCCCGCCGATGTGGTGGTGGGCGCGGTGCCCGGGCTGGCGGGGCTGCTTGGGGTGCGGGCAGCGGTGTCCCAAGGACGCCGCCTGGCCCTAGCCAACAAGGAGAGCATGGTGGCGGCGGGCCCGCTTCTCTGGCAAGAGGCAGAACGGAGCGGGGCGGAGATTCTCCCGGTGGACTCCGAACACTCGGCCCTCTTTCAAAGCCTCCTCGGCGAGCCGCCCCAGGACATAGCCGAGCTGATTCTGACCGCCTCGGGCGGCCCCTTTCTGCGCGAACCCGCCGACCTCTCCAGGGTCACCCCCGAGATGGCCCTAAAGCACCCCCGCTGGCGGATGGGGCCCAAGGTGACCGTGGACTCCTCTACCCTCTTCAACAAGGGCCTGGAGGTGCTGGAGGCGGTGCAGCTCTTCAGGGTGCCGGTGGAGAAGGTCCGGGTACTCATCCACCCCCAGGCCTACGTCCACTCCATGGTGCGCTTTCAGGATGGCAACCTCAAGGCCCAGCTCGGGCCTACCGATATGCGTTTGGCCATCCAGTACGCCCTCACCTACCCCCACCGCCCCCCTACCCCCTTGCGGGAGGCACCGATCCCAGAGCGGCTGGAGTTCTTCCCCCCGGACACCCAGCGGTTCCCAGCTTTGGCCCTGGCCTACGAGGCGGGGAGGATGGGCGGGCTGGCCCCGGTGGTGCTGAACGCCGCCGACGAGGTGGCGGTGGAGGCTTTTCTCCAAGGGCATATCGGCTACCTGGAAATCCCCCGGGTGTTGGAAAAAGTGTTGCAGCAGACCCCTAGGGGCGAGCTTACCTGGGAAAATGTGTTTGCGGCTGACCTGGAGGCCCGCAGACTGGCGCGGGCCCTTTTGGGCGTAAGGGAAACCCCATGAGCTTCCTCTGGTTCTTACTGATTATCTCCATCAGCATCTTCGTGCACGAGCTGGGCCACTACCTGGCAGCCCGGCTGCAAGGGGTGGGCGTCAAAAACTTTGGGGTGGGTTTTGGCCCTACCCTCCTCAAGCTCGAGCGCTGGGGGACCACCTGGCGGCTCAACGCCATCCCCCTAGGGGGCTACGCCGAGATTGACGGGATGATGCCGGGGGATACCCACGGCTACGCCCGGCTCTCGGGCCTGGGCAAGTTCTTCATCCTGGTGGCCGGGGTGGCGATGAACCTGGCCTTGGCCTGGGGGGTGCTGGCCGGGCTGGCCTCGGTACAGGGCGTGCCCCAGACCCGGGCGGTGGTGACGGAAGTGCTGCCCGGAAGCCTGGCCGAGCAGGCTGGCTTCCGGGTCGGCGACCGCATCCTGAGCCTTAACGGGGAGCCGCTTCAGTCCTACGACCAGGTAACCCGCTTCCGACAAAGCCCGGGAGAAAAGGTCTTCGTGGTGCTGCGCGACGGCGCCGAGGCCACGGTGCGCTTCTACTGGGATGGCACCCAGGAACGGCTCGGCATCGTCTACAGGGCTGAGGTGGTGGGCTACACCCGGCTCAACTTCTTCCAGGCCCTGGGGCGAACCGTGGGTGAAACCCTAGGCGCGGCCCCCCGCTTCGTGCAGGAGCTGGTGGGCAGCCTGGCCCGCATCCTCGCTGGCCAGCAGACCCAAGGGGTGGCGGGGCCGGTGGGGATCGTTGGCATCACCGGACAAGCGGCCCAGCAGGGGCCAGCCGCCCTTCTAAGCCTATTGGCCATCATCAACCTCTCCTTGGCGGTCTTCAACCTGCTGCCTATTCCAGGGCTGGACGGGGGGCGTATCCTGGTGCTGGGCCTCAACGCCCTCACCGGGGGGCGCATCCGTCCAGAGCTCGAGGCCCGCTTGGCCTACGGCGGATTCTTGTTCCTAATCCTCCTGATTGTGCTCGTCACCATCAATGACCTGCGCAACCTGGTGGGCGGCTAGATGGACACCACAGCGCTCATCCCCGCTTACAACGAAGAGGCCCGCATCGGGAGCGTGGTGCGCGTGGCCCGGGAGGCGGGCCTGGCGGTGCTGGTGGTGGACGATGGCTCCACCGACCGCACCGCCCAGGCAGCCCGGGCAGCCGGTGCCTCCGTGCTGCGCTTAGACCAAAACCAGGGCAAAAGCGCGGCCCTGGCCCACGGGCTGGCCCAGGTCAAGACCCCCTACCTGGTGCTCTTGGACGCCGACCTGGTGGGCCTAAAGCCCGAGCACCTAGAACAGATGCTGGAGCCGGTGCGCAAAGGGACTCTCGAGATGGCCATCGGGATTTTCAAGTCGGGTGGCCTGATGACCGACATCGGCAACCGGGCCACCCCCTTTCTCTCCGGCCAGCGGGCCTGCAAGACCGAGTGGCTGCGGGGCGTGCCCAACCTCACCGCGCACCGCTGGCCCGAACCAGCCATCACCGACCACCTAGCCCGGACCGGGGCCAGGTGGGCGTACATTGAGCTAAAAGGGGCCAGCCAGGTGATGAAAGAGCAAAAAAGGGGCCTTTGGAAGGGCTTTCTCATGCGCCTTCGGATGTACGCCGAGCTGGTGCTGTATCGGCTGGGCAGCAGAAGCCGGGCCTAGCCCAACGAGCCCCTCGGTAAAATAGGCCTATGGACACCCTGAGCCGGGCTGTAGCGGGCGAACGCCTCTCCAAAGACGAGCTGCTAGAACTCTTCTACCTTCCTCTGCCCGAAGTGGCCTCAGCCGCCCACGAGCTGCGGCTCAAGCGCAGCAACCCCCAGGTGGTCACCTACCTGATTGACCGCAACATCAACTACACCAACATCTGCACCGTGGCCTGCAACTTCTGCGCCTTCTACCGCACCCGGCGCCAGGCCGACGCCTACGTACTCTCCTTTGAAGAAATTGGGCGGAAGATAGAGGAGCTAATGCAGATTGGCGGGCGGCGCATCCTGATGCAAGGGGGGGTGAACCCCGACCTGCCCTTTGAGTGGTACCTCGAGCTGCTGCGCTACCTCAAAGCCCACTACCCCGAGGTGCGGATTGATGCCTTTAGCCCGGAGGAAATCCTGGGCCTGGAAAAGCTCACCGGCCGCGATTGCGAGGCACTCCTCACCGAGCTCAAAGAGGCCGGTCTGGACGGCCTGCCAGGGGCGGGGGGCGAAATTCTGGTGGACGAGGTGCGGGCCAAAGCCGCCCCGGCCCGCATCAAGAGCCGCGACTGGTTCCGTATCCTGGACACCGCCCAGCGCCTGGGCCTCTACACCATCGCCACCATGGTCATCGGGTTTGGCGAAACCTACGAGCAGCGCGTTGAGCACCTGCTGCAAATCCGCGCCCAACAGGACAAGGCCCTGCGGGAATACGGCCAGGGCTTCGCGGCCTTTGCCATGTGGACGCTCCAGACCGAGCACACCCGGCTCAAGGGCAAGGCCCCCGGGGCCACCGCCCACGAGTACCTGCGCCAGCTCGCCATCGCCCGCATCGCCCTGGACAACATCCCCAACCTACAGGCGAGCTGGCCTACCCTGGGCTTTAAGGTGGCCCAGGTGGCCCTCTACTACGGAGCCAACGACTTTGGCTCCACCATGCTGGAGGAGAACGTGGTGAGCGTGGCAGCCGGCCACAACCGCACCCACGCCACCGTGCGCCAGATCGTCCGCCACATCGCCGACGCGGGCTTCACACCGGCCGAGCGGGACCCTTACTACAACATCCTGCGCTACCCCGATGTGGAAGCGGTTCTGGCCGAAAAACCACCGGCGCCCCTACCGCTGGCTTAGTTGCGAAAAACCACGTCTTCACGCCGGAAGCTGTGGTAGGCCAAGTAGAGGGCTAGCCCGGCGAAAACCAGGGTGGAGGCCCAGGTAATGCCGAGCTGAGGAACGGTGACCATGCCCTTGACGATGCTGTCAATGGCCAGCACCACGTTCACAAAGGGCAGGACAAAGAACCAATCCTGCAATTTCAGAAAATCGGAAAACTGAAGGAACAGGATGGGCACCAGCATCACCAGCATCAGGGGGCTCATGTAGCTCTGGGCCTCCTTGTAGCTGCGGGCGTACAGGCCCAGCGAGATCATGAGGGCGATGACGAGCAGGGCGAACAGCACCGCCGTGACCAGGATGGAAAGGTAGCCCAGCGGGTCTAGGGCCAGAGCACCCCCCAACTGGGGCGCGTTTTCCTCCCGCTGAAGCGCTTGGAGCTGCGCGGAGAAAGCGCTACGGAGCATCCCCCCGCCCAGCAAAAGCCCGGTCATAGCAGCCAGGGTTGAGAGCAGCGACATCACGAATACCGCCAGCCCCTTGCCCAGCAGAATCTGCATCAGGGGCACGGGGGCCGCCAAGAGGGCCTCGAGGGTGCCCTTCTCCTTCTCCCCGGCCGTGGCGTCCACCGCCACCGGCATCCCCCCCGTCTGGATGAACAAGACCAGGAAGTAGGGGATTAAGAAGGCAAAAAGACCGGCGGCCCGCTCCTGCTCACGCGAGGCGTCTTCGATCTCGAGCCGGAAGGGCTCGAGCAGCTCTGTCCCGATGCCCCTGGCCCGCAGGCGCTCGGCCACCACCTGGTCTTTGTAGGCCCGGAGCGCCCCTTGCACCTTCTCCACCACCAAAGCGCTCTGGGTGGCTCCGCCAGAAAGCCGGCCGTAGAGGGTGTAGCGGCCGTTTTCGTAAATCAGGGCGGCTTGAACCTCGCGGTTCTGTACGGCTTCCTGGGGGTTGGCAACCGGCACAGGCTCTACCTTAGCCCTCTTCAGCGCCTCCAGAACCTCCACCGGAACCCCCACCACCCCCACCCTCTGCACGCTTTCCTGGGTTTTCTGCGCGACATTACCGAAGAGCAAAATGGGGCCAAACATCAGCAACGGCATGACGAAAATGGGCAGAACCAGGGTGGTGAAGAGCACCCGGCGCTCGCGCACCACGCTCAGAAGCTCCTTTCGGGCGATAATCAGGATTTCGTTCACGCGACCTCCTCCAGCCTGCGAATAAAGGCTCGCTCGAGGTTCCCTGAACCCAGCGCCAACGCTTCTTGGAGGCTGCCCTCATAGACCAGCAAACCCTTGTTCATGAACCCCACCCGGTCGCAGACCTCCTCGGCCTCGCTCATCACGTGGGTGGAGTAGACCAGGGTCTTGCCCAGGCCAGCGTACTGCCTGACAAAATCCAGCAAGGCTCGCCGGGCAAACACGTCCAGCCCCGCGGTGGCCTCATCCAGCAGCAGAACCTGCGGCTGGTGCAGGATGGCCCGGGCAATCACGATCTTCTGCTGCATGCCGCTGGACATGTCCTTCACCTGTTTGCTCAGCACAGCCCGCTCAATACGCAGCAGCTCGGCGGCCCAGGCGATGCGCTCCTTGAGCTTGGCCCCCCACAGGTCGTAAAAGCTGCCGAAGAAATCGAGCACCTCGTATCCGGTCAGCTTGTCGTAGACCTTCATGCCGCCATTCACAATGCCCAAATTGCGGCGTACTTCCAGCGATTGCCGTACCACGTCAAAGCCCGCCACCCTGGCCCTGCCCGCAGTGGGCCTGAGCAGGGTGGCCAGCATTCGCAGGGTGGTGGTTTTGCCAGCGCCGTTGGGCCCCAACAGGCCATAGACCTCTCCGGGTCGTACCTCGAAGGAAACACCCCGAACCGCCTGGAACCTGCGGTAGCTTTTCCCAAGCCCCTTTGCCTCAATCACCCTGCCAGAATACCAAAGCTCGAGGCCTACCCGGTGCGCTTCAGCCGGCCGGTGCGCTTGGCCCACACCTCGGCGGCGTGAAAGACCCAAAGCCCCAAGGGAATCAAGACCAAGCCCATCAAGAGGAGAATGCCCAGCTCGGGCAGCACCGAGGAGAGCGGGGCCCCTACCAGCCTGTCCGGGGTGGAGTCGGGGTGGTTGATGCCCATCAGCTTGCGGCAGGCCTCGAGGGCGTAGGTGGCCGGGCTCAGGTAGGCCAGGGGCTGCACCCAGGAGGGCAGCACGCTCACCGGGTAGTAGATGCCCGAGACCAGGAGCAACACCCCCTGGAAGATGTTGGTGGCCTGGGCCCCGTTTTCCGGCGACATCACCGGCAGAATGGCGGCCATCAGGCCCAGGCCCATGAAGGCCAGGCTGCCCACCAACAAAACCACCAGCACCCCCAGCAGGTTGGCCCCGTTCACCGGAACCTGGATGAAGAGCACCAGCCCCACCAGGATCACGATGGTGCGCACAACGCTGTACATCACGGCAAACAGGGAGACCCCAGCAAGGTGGATAAACCTAGAGGCCGGGGCCATAAAGGTGTACTCGAGCGTCCCCTCCCAGCGCTCGTAGCTGATGGAGTTGGCAATCTCGTTGTACATGGCCGACAAAAACGACCACAAGAGCACCCCCAACAAGAGCGTAAGGGTCAGGCGAAAGTCGTCCTGGGCCTTGCCGATGAGGGCAATAGTGGCCGAGTTGACAATGGCATAAAACACGAACACCGCCACCCAGCTCATGTAGCGCCGGGTCAGGTGCCAGTCGCGGAAGACAAAGGCCCACATGGGGCGGAGGTATCGTTCAAGCATAAGGACTCCCTTCGTTCGTACGTGAAGATGGAGGGGGCTGCCGCTACGGTTGGCCCGCCTCATCGTTCAGTTCTTCCCCGGTGAGGGCGATGAAGGCTTCCTCTAGGTCGGCGGTGCCCGCCCGGCGCTTTAGCTCATCCGCAGTGCCCTCGGCCACCAGCCGCCCGTGGGCCAGGAAGCCGATGCGGTGCGCCAGCCGCTCGGCCTCGGCCATGTCGTGGGTGGTAAGGAGAATGGTGGTGCCCTGGCGGGCGCGCAGGTCTTCCAAAAAAGCCTGCACGTCGCGGCGGCTCTTGGGGTCGAGGCCGGTGGTGGGCTCGTCGAGGAGCAAAAGCGGCGGGTTGATTAGGAGGGCCCGGGCGATGGAAATCTTTTGCTGCATGCCCCGGCTCATCTCCTCGAGGGGGTCATCAAAGCGACGGGACTCCAAGCCCAGCTGCTCCAGAATCTGCATGGCCCTTTTTTCGGCCTGGCGGGGCTCCAAGCCATAAAGCTGCGCGGCGTAGAGTAGGTTCTCGCGGGCCGAAAGCTTTTTGTAGAAAGCCGCGTCCACGCTCACCCGGCCCATCTTGCGGCGCAGCTTGGCCTCATCTTCCGGCAGCCGGTAGCCCAGCATCCGCACCGTGCCGCCATCAGGGGTCAGCAGGGTGGATAGGATGCGAATCAGGGTGGATTTACCCGAACCATTGGGCCCCAGGAGGGCATAGGTCTCGCCCTTTCGCACATGAAAAGAGACCCCTTTGAGGGCCCACTCCTCCTTAAGGGGCCCAAAGAGTCCCTCGCGCTTGCGAAAGACCTTTTTGAGGTCGGAAACCTCAATGGCCAGTTCGGTCTGGGTGGGATTGAGAATCAGCACAGGTTCTCCCGTCTTGAGTCAAGCAAGGCTTGAGGGCCTAGGAAGGCCGGCCAGGCCTTCCCAACAAATCGGCGGCCCCAAGGCCGCCAGCGGTTATAGGCAGGTTGGGGCAAGGGGCAATCAGGCGCAAACGCGAATCATGGCTTCACCGCTCCATAGCCTACATCCAGAGGGCAGGGCTGTCAACTGCTCAGACGATGTTCCCCTCGGAAAATCCCCGACCCTCCACCCACCGCTCGTAGCGCAGGGCATCTATGTTCAGGCTGTGGGCCCGCCCGTCGGCAATTTCCTCGGCCATCAGGCGGCCCACCATGGCGGCCTGCTGGACGCCATGGCCGGAGAAGCCGCAGGCGTTGACCCAGCCCTCCACCCCCGGCATCCAGCCCAGGATGGGGTTGTGATCAGGGGTAACCTCGTAGTAGCCCCACCAACTCGCCTTGCGGTCAAGCTGGAGGCGCCCCAGCCAAGGAAAGCGGGCCAGGCCCACCTCCAGGGTGGGCTCGAGCCAGGCCCAGTCCATCCCCTCGCGAAAGCCCACGTCGGCTGGGTTGCTGCGGCCAAAAATCAGCCGGTTCCCCTCGGAGCGGAACCAGAAGCCGCTATGAAGGTCAATGGTCAGGGGGTATGCGTGAGGGCACGGGGTGGGCGCGGTACAGAAGACCATGCGGCGGGCCGGCTCAACGGGGATAGATAGCCCCGCCCGGCGCCCTACCTCCCCCGCCCAGGCC
>NZ_QWKZ01000055.1 GCF_003574085.1 Meiothermus luteus
GGGTTGGGGTTCATCGGGCCTCCTGTCGGGAATAACCATTCAACACATGAACGATCATTCAACCACTGCCCCGAGGATAACATATGAGCAACTGTTCAACAATAGACGCGGAAGGAGAACACGAGGGCCGCCGAGTGGCGGCCCTCCGGTGTCCTTGGCCAGGTCGGTGCTACGCCCTACTCGGCGGCGTGCTCGAGGGCGCAACGTAGGATCGAGGTAACGTGGGCGTCTGCGAGGCGGTAGAAGGCTTGCCGCCCCTCCTTGCGGAAGGTTACTAGGTTGATGGAGCGCAGGAAACGCAACTGATGCGACACTGCCGACTCGCTCATGCCTACCACCGCCGCGATGTCGCACACGCACAACTCCTCGACCGACCACAGCGCCGAGAGGATGCGCATGCGGGTGGGGTCGGCGACGGCCTTAAGCAGCTCGGAGGCTCCGGCGATGGCCCCTGGGGCGGGCATCCCCTGACGGGCCCGGGCCACGGCCTCGGCGTGGACGACCTTGACCTCGCAGACTGCCGGATCAGGGACGGTGGGTGTTGAGACGGCCATATCAATAAGGTAGCACAACGCGAACGGCGTGCCCCGGGCTCACACCCCCAGCGCCCTGATCGCCCTCGCAGCTCTCCTACACACCCTCGAGGGAGGGGTGCGGGCAGGGCTCCACCCCACCTACCGCGCCCAGACCAAACCTGGGCAGTGCGGAAGAGCGCGTTCTTGTGCGACTACCTCCAGCTTGAGTCCCTGCACCCGGAGATCCAGGGAGCCTGAACATCATCGAGGCCTGGGAGGCGCTAACAACTTTGTCTTCATCTTCTACGGCAAGGGCCCCGAAGGCACCAGTGACCGCGACAAGGACCGGGAGACTCTCCCGCGTCGCCCGCGCCTCGACCACCGGCCCCACCACCTCGGCCGCCTCGAGCGGGAGCACCGGCGGCAGGCTCAGCCCCAACCCCGCCAGCAGCCCCAGGCCCAAGTAGGGGCGCACGCGGCTCATCGCACCGGGTTCTCCGGCCCCCGGCCCCGGTAGGTGTCCACGAAAGCGGCGGCGGCTGAGGGGTCCCAGCGCTCCAGCCGCAGGGTCTTGTTCCAGGCCGTGAGGATCACACCCGGCCCCAGGCCCGCTACGGGGGTCACCACCAGCCCGTCCCAGGCCCCGCGGAAGCGGGCCGCCCAGCCCTGGAGGGCCTGCAGCGCGCCCTCGCCCGGCCGGTCATAGTAGACCACCACATTGCCGTGCTCGAGGGAGTGCACCAGCTTCTCCTCCGGCTGGGGGGCGGTGTAGAAGCCCGCGTCCACCCAGTCGGGCCAGTGGGTCCCCGAGGTCGGCGGGCTGCTGACGTAGCGCAGGTCCTGGCCGAGGCTCGAGTGGGCCCGTCCGGCGTCGGCGCCGATCTCCACCCGTCCCAGCGCCGCCGCTCCCTGCGCCACCAGGGCCTCGAAGCCGGCCTCTGCCTGCCGCGCGTGCCACCCCAGCCAGCCCCCGTAGGCCAGGCCGATGGCGGCGAGGGCGGCCACCACCCAGCGCCCGGCGACCCGCCGGGGCGGGGAGGTCTTGGGCGGGTCCTGTCTCGGAGCTCTCGGGCTGGGCGTGCGGTTTCCTCTTGGCCGTTTGCGTGTAGCCGCCTTGGGGGCGAACCGGTTGCTGGGGTTCTTGGACATGGTGAGGGCCTCCTTGATGGCCAGGGCGCTGCCGGTCGCTCGAGCGCGGCCCGGCAGCGGGATTTCTGGACGCGGCGGGGTTGAGGGCGCAGGCAGCCCCTTGTTCGTAGGGAAAGGCCGGGGGTTCACCCCCAGGCCCCGGGTCGGGAAGGTTTCAGCCTGCCACAGGCGCGCCGGGTCAGGCCCGCGGCGGCGGTCGGGGCACCGCGAGGGCGAGCTGCTGGCGCCGCAGTGCCGGTCCAGCAAAGGGCCGAGGGAAGCAGGGCGCGAATAGCCCCGCCCCACCTGCCTCGGCGGCCCAGCAGTGCCCGGCCGGGCACTGCTGGTGACCCCAGGCACAACCTGGATCCGACGGGAGCTGTGGCCCGGCCTGCAGCGCGGGGAGGTGCCCATACCCGGGGCTCGGATGCCCGGCTCCGGCTCGCGGCAACAGCACAAGGAGCGCCGTCAGGGCCAGGACCAGCAGCCCCCGCCCCGGCCCGAGACCCCGCGGTTTATCCGTCCCGCCCTGCGGCCGCTGAAGAGTGCCTCGAGCGGGGCCGGGCCTCAGCCCTCTCCGCGCCATCGGCCGATCCGCCACAGCCACAACCCCCCTGCTAGGGTCATCCCCACCATCACCAGGCCGAGCGGGTTGGCCCCGGCCGCCTCCCCCCATATCACCCCCTGGGCGCTGGGCACCGGCAGGCCCACCGTGCGGGTCAACAGGAAGGCGATCACCAGCAGCAGCGCCAGCCAAGCCCCGCCCCGGTAGCTGCGCGCGGGCGGGGCCCCGGCACCGGGGCGGTCGGCGGCGTCCAGCAGCAGCAGCAGGCCGGTGAACACCGCGTACAGGAGCTGGAAGGAGAGCAGCCCCATGAACAGCAGCGCGTACCAGAAACCGGCGGGCTGCTGGTCCAGCGGCAGATCCCGCCCGCGGAACAGCGCGCCGCACAACCCCCCGCCCAGTGCCCCGCCGAAGCCCAGCAGCTGGAGGAAGAAGGGCAGGGCCAGCAGCGCCAGCGCCCACTGGGGCGCGGGTCGGGGACCGGGAGCCGTCATACTTGAACCATTGTTCATCTTTCTGCTACCTTGAGTCAAGGGGCAGGACGATCGTCCCGGGGAGATCCCCATAGGGTGAACGGAAGAGTGAACAGGCCATGACCGCGCCGCAGACCACCGCCCCCCGCCGGGCCCTGTGGGTCTGGATGCTGGCTTTGACGTGTCTGCACCTCGCGCTCGAGGCCGTGCCCGGGGTCAGGGCGGCGGGCGGAACCTCCGCCGCCCTGACCCTCGAGCAGCTCACTCAACACAACCGACTCCCCGCGCAGCTGTGCGGCGGCCAGCCCTCCGGCGGCCCCGACGACGAAACGCACGGCGACGGCGAGCGCTGCTGGCTGTGCGCCTTTCCGCTGCTGGGAGCTCCCGCTCGGCCCGAACCGGCGGCGCCGCGGGCGGCACGTCTGGAGGTCCCCCCGCGGGGCTACTGCCCGGTCCTACCAGCCCCAACGCGGGCGGCAGCAGCGAGGGCCCCGCCCGCCGAGGCCCGGGGCCCTCAGCCCTTGCCGCTCGCCCGACTCCGGGCGAAGATCCAACCCTGACCCCGCGCAAAAACCCTACCCGAACGCTCGTGGGAGGTCTGTTTGACAAGCAAATTCCGGCCAGCTCTGCTAGCTTTAATGGCCCTAGCGACCGTCCTCGCACCGCTGGCCCGAGCTCACGCCGACGGGGTGATCTCAACCCTCGAGGCGAACGAGCGCCTAAAGGTCAGGCCCACCGAAGTTCGGCTCACCTTTAACGAGCCGGTCGAGCTCAGGTTCTCCACCCTCAAGGTCTACCCCCTGCACGACCCAGCCCGGCTACGCACCCGGACCAAGGCCTTGGTCGGCCGGGTGCTCAGGCTGAAAGGGGACGAGACCCCGCGGGCCGACCTCGGCCCCAAAACCCCCCCGCGCACCACTCGGGCGGCGGTCATCGGCCTGAAGCCCGGCCTCAAGCCCGGGGCCTACATGGTGATATGGCGCGTCCTGTCAGTGGACACCCACCCTAGCGAGGGCTTCTTCGTCCTTCACCTACCGGCCCTAGAGCGTGTTAGGCACTTTGGTGTAGCCGCTGTCCAAGACGGGGTTACAACGTGCCTCGGGCTAGGTCGGAAGAGGCCAGAAGCCGGGTTCAGCACGAGACTTTTCTAAAAGTTCATAACACGCTCTGGGAAACCGGGACACCCGGAGGAGAGCGTCACAGACCGAGGACTACGAGATCAAAGGAGAGCACGAATGTCGATGCCACGAACCCTCATACACGCTGCGCTGCTGGCGCTGGGGCTCACCCTGGCCCAGGCCCCCGTGGTCCGAGTGCAGGACCCCTACGTCCGGTTGGTGCCCCCGACCCTCAAGGACACCGCGGCCTACATGACCCTGGAGAACCTGGGCACAAAGCCTCTGCGGCTTGTCGGGGGGAGCACCCCGGCGGCCGCGATGGTGATGCCGATGCGGGGGGTGAGCGAGGTCCGGGGCGGGCAGGAGGTCAAAGGGATGCGCCCGGTGGAGCACCTCGAGATCCCCCCCAAGGGCCGCCTGGTGCTCAAACCCGGCGGCGATCACCTGATGCTGGTGGGGCTCAAAGCCCCCCTCAAGGAGGGCCAGAAGATCCCGCTCACCCTGCGCTTCGCGGGGGGCCTGAGCCAGACTCTGGAACCGACCGTGCAGGCGAGGTGAACATGTCCGACCCTATCCAAGGCCCAGACCATGGCCGAACCCGAGCCCAACCCCTGAGGCGGCCACTTCAGGCCGTCGGCCTGCTGACCGGGGCGGTGGGCTTGGCGGCCCTGCTAATCTTCGCCCTGCCCCGCATGGGGGCCTACAAGCCTTACGGCACCCCGCTGCTCGATCCCCGGCCCGCTGCCGACTTCCGCCTGACCGGCTCCGACGGCAAGGCGTACACCCTAAAGAGCTTCCGCGGCAAGGCGGTGCTGATCTTCTTCGGCTTCGTCAACTGCCCCGACGTCTGCCCCACCACCCTGGCCGAGCTGAGCAAGGTGTACCAGGCCCTCACCCCTGCCGAGCAGGGGCGGGTGCAGGTGCTGATGATCACCGCCGACCCCGAACGCGACACCCCGGCGGTGCTGGAGAAATACGTGACCTTCTTCGACCCCCGCTTCCTCGGGCTCACCGGGACCCCCAACCAAGTGGCCGAGGTGGCCAAGGGCTACGGGGTTTTCTACCAGAAGTCGCAGATCAAGTCGGCCCGGGAGTACAGCGTCGACCACACCGCCAGCGTCTTCCTGGTCGACCCCCGGGGCCGACTGCGGCTGATCTACGGCTACGGCAAGGCCCGGCAGACCGACCGGGTGTTGCAGGACCTGCGCTGGGTGCTGAAGGGCTGAACGCGGGGAAGGAAGGGCACAGCCCCAGAACCACCTGACCCGGCCGTCTGAATACTTTTCCAACCTTGACACTCATCTTAAGGCGGGGCTAAACTATTGGCGTGAATAGTTTAGCCCCGCCTAAATATGACCTCTCCGAGGCCCGGCAGGACTCCCTCCAGCAGGTCCTGCTGCTGGGCAAGGGCGTGCGGCTCACGGAGGCGGGGTACAAGGTAGCGCTGGAGGTGCTGCGCCACCACCGGCTGCTGGAAACCTACCTGCACCAGGCCCTGGGCTACGGCTGGGAGGAGGTGCACGCCGAGGCCGAGCGGCTCGAGCACCACATTTCCGAGGCCTTCGAGGCCCGCATTGCCGAGTGGCTGGGCCATCCCTCGCACGACCCTCACGGCGATCCCATCCCCACCGTCCACCTCGAGCTGCCCGATTCCCAGCCCTCCAGGCGACTGACTGCCCTCGGGGGCGGTGAATGGGGGGTGGTGACCCGCGTGGCCACGCAGGACCAGGACAGCCTGAACCTCTTCGCGCACCTGCACCTGCGGCCTGGGGCCAGGGTGGAAGTGCTCGAGCGCCTCGAGCAGGGAGTCCGGGTCCAGATCGGTAAAGAACGCTTTCTGCTGCCCATCAGCCTGGCTCAGGCGCTATGGATAGCTGAGGAAGGTGGACGACTCGCCGATAGCTCATAGCTAATAGCCGATATGAGCTATCGGCAATAAGCAACGAGAGGTACATATGAGGAGCTTTCTTCCCAAACTGTTCTCCCGCCGCCAGGTGCTTCGCAGCCTGGGCGGGGTTGCCAGCGTGGCCGGCGCGGCGGCCTTGGGTCTTGGCCAGGGGTCGAAACCGGCCCCCCAGGGCGAAGCCGGTGGTCACAGCGGTCACTACATGGGCGCCGCCGACCCCAAGCAGATGGGCCACGGCAACAACCTGACCGTGGGGGCGGTCGATCACCAGGCCAACGGCTTCGACCCTCTGCGGCTTTTGGTGGACTGGGACTACGGCAAAGTGAGCACGCTGCCCAGCGGCCAGACCCTGCGCGAGTACGAGTTCGTGGCCCAGGAGAAGGAGATCGAGATCGCCCCTGGGGTGTTTTTCCCGGCCTGGACCTACAACGGGCGCGTGCCGGGCCCTACCATCCGCTGCACCGAGGGCGATCGCATCCGGGTGCGCTTCACCAACAGCTCGAGCCACCCCCACACCATCCACTTCCACGGCATCCACCCCGCCGAGATGGACGGCACGCCGCTGCCCGGCAACGGCGGCCTGGTCCAGCCGGGCCAGAGCTTCACCTACGAGTTCACCGCCGAGCCCTTCGGCTGCCACCTCTATCACTGTCACTCCCTCTCGCTCAAGCGCCACATCCACAAGGGCATGTACGGGGCCTTCGTCGTCGATCCCAAGGGAGGTCGCCCGCCCGCGCGCGAGTTCGTGATGGTGATGAACGCCTTCGATACCAACTTCGACGGCGGCAACGAGGTCTACGCGGTCAATAGCGTGGCCTTCGAGTACGCCCGGCGGGCCATCCCGCTGAAGCTGGGCGAGCTGGTGCGGATTTACCTGATCAACGTGCTCGAGTTCGACCTCATCAACACCTTCCACCTGCACGCCAACATGTTCGACTACTACGACCACGGCACCACGCTCGAGCCCACCCTGCGCCGGGTGGACACCATCTCCCAGGTGCAGGGACAGCGGGGGATCGTCGAGTTCCGCTACAAGTTCCCCGGGATGTACATGTTCCACCCCCATGTCTCGGAGTTCACCGAACTGGGCTGGATGGGGCACTTCAACGTGGTCAGGCCCGAAGACTTCGCCCAGGCCCTGCAGAGCGTGGGGCTCGATGCGGCCTGGGACCAGAAGAGCCTCCAGGGCAGCACCGTGCCCTGGAAAGGGGGTGAGCAGGCGTGAGCGTCGAGCGCAACACCACACCTGCGAACAAGGGAGGCTTTGGCTGGGCGCTAGCGCTGGTGCCGCTGTTGCTGCTGGGCCTGGTGCTGGCCTACCTGGTGACGACGGGCGGCGGGTTGCGGGAACTGGCCGGGCCTCCGCTCGAGAAGGTCACCATCCAGCGCATCACCCTGCCCGAGCCCGGCGTGATCAAGGTGGAGGTCGTCAACGACGGCCCGCAAGCGGTCACCATCCCCCAAGTGCTGGTGGACGAGGCCTACTGGGAATTCAGCGCCGAACCCTCCACGACCATTCCCCGGCTGGGGCGGGCCACCTTCACCATCCCCTACCCCTGGGTCGCGGAGGAGGCCCACGCCGTCACCCTGATCACCCGCCTGGGCACCACTTTCGAGGGGGAGATTCCGGCGGCGGTGCAGACTCCAAGCCTCGACGCCGGCCTGTTCTGGCGCTTTGGCCTGGTGGGCCTGTACGTGGGCGTCGTGCCGGTGGTGCTGGGGATGCTGTGGTACCCCTGGATGCGCCGCCTGGGCAGGCGGGCCATGAGCTTCGTCCTCTCCCTCACGGTGGGGCTCTTGGTCTACCTGGCGGTGGGCACCTGGCTCGACGCGCAGGAGTTCGCCGCCGAGCTGCCCGCCTTCTGGCAGGGGATTCCGGCGGTGATCCTGGTGGCCCTGATCGCCCTGGGCGTGCTCGTGGCCACCGGAAGCCACCGACCGGGCGCTTCCGGCGAGCGCAGCCCCCTGAGCCTGGCCTACCAGATCGCGCTGGGCATCGGCCTGCACAACCTGGGTGAGGGCCTGGCGATTGGCGCGGCCTTCTCTGCCGGGGAAGCGGCACTGGGCACCTTCCTGGTGCTGGGCTTCACCCTGCACAACATCACCGAAGGGGTGGGGATCGTGGCTCCCATAGTGCGGCAGAACCCCGGCCTCAAGCACTTCGCGCTGCTGGCCCTGCTGGCGGGGGGGCCGGCCATCCTGGGCACCTGGATCGGGGGCTTCGCCTTCAACCCGGTGCTGGCCACGCTCTTCCTGGCCGTCGGGGTCGGAGCCATCCTGCAGGTGGTGTGGGAGGTGGGCAGGCTGGTGGCCAAAGACAGCGCCCGGCTCGAGCTTCCCACCCTCAACTGGGTCAACCTCGGCGGCTTCGTGGCCGGGGTCGCGGTCATGTACCTTACTGCCTTCATGGTGAAGTTCTAGAGGGTGTTATGGACTTTAGGGCTAAGCCGGGGGGATGAGCCGGAAGCGGTACCCGAGCGACGTGAGCGACGGGGAGTGGGGGTTCGTGGCCCCCTACCTGACCCTGATGCGCGAGGACGCGCCGCAGAGGGGATACGCCCTGAGGGACGTGTTCAACGGCTTGCGCCGGGTGGTGCGGGCGTACACTCCTGATCCCGGCAGAACCCCTTCTCTCTAAAAGGGGTACTGACCCCCAAGGGAGGTCGAGAACCGCTTGCACCACAAGCGGGATGTGGTGTTCGGGGAGAATGCTTCGCGGAGCCGGAAGAGGGCGGTAGGGCTGATGTGCCTACGGAGCGTAATCCAGAGCCTCTTGCATCTCAAGAAGCAGCCGGTGTTGTGCTCGGTCAGGAGGTTCTCAGCCAGCCCTCAAGCTCTGTTGAGGTTGATTCAAGGATTGTGATAAAAGCCTGCCTCAAGGGGTGTCGAACCCGTGGTGACAACCGCCTACCGTAGAATGGTTCGTGTTACCTCAACACCTTGAATCCCCACTCGCGTTCATCATCCAGCTGAGCGACATCCATCTCCATCACTCAAAACCGAACCCCGTTCTAGATCGGGCTGCCCGGATCGTGGATGCCATCCGGGGGATTGAGCCCGGGCGGGCACGGCAGTGCGTGCTGCTGGTGACCGGCGACGTAGCCTTCAGCGGCAAGCCGGAGGAGTACCGGCTGGCGTCGGATTTTTTGGCAGGCCTCCGGCAACGTCTTGAGTCAGAGACCGACAACCCCGTCGAGGTCATCCTAATTCCAGGCAACCACGACTGCGACTTCGCTTTCGACTCTAAGGCCCGCGGTTTGCTTCGGGATGCAAGCCTCAATTGTGGGGACGCCGATGCCTCGGTCGTGGACATCGCGACCAATGTGCAGAGCGCTTTCTTCGAGTTTCGTTCAACTTTCGCTAAGGGCGCATGCCCTCAAGGCTTGGAGCGCCTGTTCCAAACCGTAGAGATCCCGGTCGCAGGCGGCAGGCTTTACGTGAACGCCTATAACACCGCGTGGCTGTCCACCTTGAGCGAAAAGCCGGGAGAACTCTTCATGCCGGTCACGCGGCTGACGCCTCCTGACCAGCGTGACGGACTGGTGGTCAGCGTCTTCCACCACCCGTACGGTTGGCTCGAGCCGAACAATGCCCGCGACTTTCGTAACCTCGCCCTGCCCGAGGTGAAGGTGCGGGTGGAGGGGGAGGCCATCCGGATTCTGCCCCTCCCCCCTTACGAGAGCCGGGTCTGGGTGCGGGAGGCCATGCTCCTGGCGGGCTACGCCGCGGCTCACCTGGCCCTTAGGGAAGGGCTTCCCTTCCCCTTCGCTACCCAGGAGGCTCCCACCCGGCGGGTGGAAGGGGAAAGCCTGAGCGCCCTTTGGGAGCAGAGAAAGGCCATGAAAAGGGCTCAGCTCAAGGCGGTGCCTGCCCCCCATAAGGGCCTGGGCCTTCCCCTCTATGCCCAGGTGACGAGCCCCTTGAGGCGCTACCTGGACCTGGTGGCCCACCAGCAGCTTCGGGCCTGGCTTAAAAGCGAAAGGCCCCTCACCCAGGCGGAGGTACTGGAGCGGGTGGGGGCGGCGGAGGCGGTGGCCGATTGGGTGCGGGAGGCGGAACGGAAGAGCAAGCTCCACTGTACCCTCCTCTACCTCCAGGAGAGGGGCTACGAGGGCCCCGGGGTCCTGGTGGAGCGGAGGGGCGGGCAGGGGGTCTTCCTCCTCCCCGAGCTTGGCCTCACCGCCCAGGTGGCCTTGCCTTCCCCCCTTCCCCTGGACACAGAGGTTCGCCTCCGCTTCCTGGAGGCGGACCTTACGGCCCTCGAGGCCCGCTTCGCCCTCCTTTAGTCAGGGCCCCTCCGACCCGTCCCTGCCGTTGGTGGAGGGGGCGTCGACGGGGCTCGAGGTGAGGTTGGGGGGATGTCGCTGGCCTCAAACTGCTCCGGGCGCCTGATGGCCTGGATGTCGGGGTGACCAGATGCTCGAGCCGGCCCAGCCGCCCATCAAGGCCGCTGGCGCAGATTCTGGCCGGCCTGCCAGCGCCCCACCCACCAAAATGCGGTGGCCATCGCCCGGCTCAGGGTTGCTGGATCGGGCGGGCTGGCCAGTAAGCGCTCCAGCTCGGCCTCGCCGATGTTCTCCAGCGGCTTGGCCCGGGGCCGGTCGCCGGCAAAGCGCAGGGCCATCCCCTCGGCCTTCCAGCGCGGCCAGCCCGCGGGCTGGGCCAGGTGAAACAGCTCGTGGCGCAGGGTGCGCTCCAGCGCGCCCCGTTCCAGTAGAAGCCGCAAGCGCTGGCTGTCAATCTGGTTTCTGTTCCGGTTGGCTGCGGCCAGGATGAACCAGGGCAGCCGGGTTGCGGCGGTGTAGGACTTCAGGTGGGGGTGCACCACCACCCGCACCGCGGGGGGCGGCGGGTAGCCGGCGGCGATCAGGTCCCGCCGCGCTTTTTGCAGCACCCGGAAGACCTCGGGCAGGTGCCGGGCGTCCTCCGGCGAGGCCGTTTGCACCACGAAGCCGGGCGCTTTGGCGGTCTGCCAGGTCTGGGCCAGGGCAAGGGGGGAAAAGACCGCAACAGCAAGCAGCACCCAGCGCACCGGCGCACCTCACTCCCTCACCTGTAGCGTCTGCACCGTCCCCACCCCGCGCACCTCCGGCTCGTACATCATCCAGACCCGGGTGGGCAGCGCGGTGAAGCGGCCCGGGGTCTCGGCCCGCAGCACGTAGGTGAAGGTGATGGGGCCGCTCAGATAGCTGAAGAAGAACTCCACCTGCCGGTCGCGGATCTCCCGCCCGTCGAACCAGTAGTTCCAGCCGTAGTAGTCGTCGCCGAAACGCGAGCGCACCCCGGCAATGCGGAAGGAGTCGTCGTTTTCCACCACCACCAGGCCCGCCGGGGTGGGTTCCTCCACCACCACATACCTTAGCGCGCCCTGCTCGGGGCGCACGGTGAGGGTTACCAGCACCAGCTCCCCGGCCTTGACCGGGCCGGTCAGGGGGCTTGGCTCGTAGACAAAACGTTCGGCGCTGGCGTCGTAGCGGGGGGTGAGCCTCTGGTAGGTACGGGCCACCCGCAGGCCGCGGGACTCCGGACGCAGATACTCCTTCTCCTCGAAATAGCTCACGCTGCCGCTGGTATACAGGCGGTTGTTGCTGATGACCTGTACTTCGTTCTCGCCCACCTTCAGGCCTTCCAGGGCGAGCTCGGCCCCTCGAGCCGGAACCTTCAGGGTTTGCGCCTGTCCGTTGACCCGAACCTGCACCTCCTGTTCGCTGGGCTGTTCGCCGGTCGCCTTCGCGAGGGCCAGCGCAGCGATCACCACTGCGGCGGTGTCCTTGGTGGAGACCCAGCGGGCCCCCCGGCGCTCCTGCATCAGCCAGTTCACAACCTTGGGGACGGCGGGGTGGTTGGGGCGCAACCTGGCCAGGGCTTCCAGGCCTCGAGCGGTGGCCTCGATGCGGTCGTCGTTCCAGGCCCCGCGCGGGGCCCGCACCTCCCAGTAGGCACTGCGTTCGCGTTCGGTCAGTCTGGCCAGGAGACCCTCGAGGGCCTGCTCGGCCAGGGCTCGGTTGCCGTTGTGGTGGTAGGCCAGCACGATGAGCGCATGGCCGTAGGGGGTGAGGTCGGGCCTTTTCAGGTAGTCTTGCAGGTAGCTAAAGTCCAGCGGCGGGGTTTGTTGATGGGCGGTGCGGGTCAGGTACGGTTGCCGGGTGCCAGGTGTACGGGCGAAGGTCGTCCCGATGGAGGAACGTTTCCTGGGCATATACGCGGGCCCGGCCAGGGCGAAGGCATAGGCGGCGTAGGCCACGGCGTCGGCGGCGTAGGTGTGGGCGTCGGGGCGGTTCAGGGTTTTGAGCAGGTAGGCGACGCCCCGCTCGAGCACCTCCGGCCGCACCCGGTAACCGGCCTCCTGCGCTTGCAACAACCCGGTCAGCACGTACGAGGAGATATAGACCGAAGAGGCATCGTTTTGCCAGAAGCCCCAGCCGCCGTCGTCGTGCTGGAAGTCGTAGAGCCGCTTGAGGCCCGCCGCCACAAAGTCGTCGAGATTTTGAGTGAGTTCCTCGGGTAACTGGGCAAAGTTACCAGCTTGCCGGGCCAGCACACTGGGCAAAAAGCGGCTCATGGTCTGCTCGGAACAGCCGTAGGGGTAGCCGGCCAGGTAGGCCAGTGCCGGGGTCACGGCGGCGGCCAGCGAGGGGGTGAGGTAGAGCCGGCCCTGCGTCTGGCCGGGGTCGGTGGTGGGGGGCAGGCTAAACGCCCAGCGATCCCCCGACTGCCCGGCCCAGCCCAGCTCCTGCTTGAGGCCCTTGGGGAGGATGGGCAGCCGGGTGCGCAGGGCATCGGAGGCGGCCGGGGTGAGGGCCGAGGCTTCCAGGGTGGCGGTGCCGCTTTGCGGGGCCTGCACCAGGTAGCCGGCGGCGGCCCGGCCCCCGGCGGGTAGCTGGGCCGGTGTGGTCGGGGGGGTGAGCAGGCTGAGCCCGGTGGCCTCGAGCCGTAGCTGGCCGGTCTGGCTCTGGCCCAGGTTGTTCTGCCCGATCACCCGCAAGGTGGCCTCGTCCCCCCGAACCAAGAAGCGCGGGGTGCTCAGCCGGGCGATCACCGGCAGGGTGGTGGTTACGGTCTGGGTGGCCTGCCCGACGGTATCCGCCAGCGAGATGGCCCGGGCGGTCAGGCGCCACTGGGTCAGGTTGTCGGGGAAGCGGGCCTCTACCGTGGCCTCGCCCTGTTCGTCGGTCTCCAGCGCGGGCAGCCAGAGGATGGTATCGCGGAAGTCCTCCCGCACTCTGGGGGCCGCCAGCGATTCCTTGGCCTGTCCAAAGACGGCCCTGTCCAGGGGGGCCCGGCCCGCCACAGCAGGAGCCGGGGCCACGTTGCCAAAGTAGAAGCCCCCGGCGGTCTGGGTGCCCACCACGTTGGACCTCAGGCCCCAGAAGAAGGCCCGGATGTCTGGGGCTTTCTCGGGCCGCACCAGGTAGATGGCCTCGTCCACCAGGCCCAGCGTGACCTGGCTTTTCACCGGACGCCCGCTGGCATCGGTCACTTTGAGCCGGTAGATGGTGGTCTCGCCCGGCTTGTAGGTGGTTTTGTCGGAGGCCACCGCCACGTTCAAGAATTTCTCCGCCGGTGGCAGCAAAAAGCCCGCCACCTCGCTGTAGTACTCGCCACCCCCCAGCACCGTAACCGCGAGGTAGCCGTTGGGGGCCAGCTCCGGGGTGAGCTTCAGCTCGTAGGTGAAGGTGGAGCCCCGAAAGCGCACAATTTCAGGCTTGCGGAGGCCCGGGCCTTCCAGGTTCACCAGGGCCCAGCCGTCGGCCACCGGCGACTGCACCACGAAGCGGGCGGTCTCGCCCACCCCGTACTGGGGCTTGTCGGGGGTAATCTTCAGGCTTTTATAGTCCCAGAACCAGTACGAACCGTCCGAGATCCAGACCTCCTCCTGGGCCTGGGTGGCCCGCCCGGCGCCGTCGCGGGCCTCCACCACCAGGGCATACGAGCCCTGCCTGGGCAGCCTGAGCTGGAGCGTGGCCTGGCCCCTGGCGTCGGTGCGCCCCTGGAGGCGGGCGGTGCGTTCCTGCTGTTCGCCCCGGCCCCGCACCCAGTAGGCGCGTTTGGCGCTCAGGGTGAAGGGCAGCGCGACCGGGTTGCCCTCGAGGTCTTCGGCCTGCACGCTGACGCTCAGGGTGTCCTGGGTCTGGTAGGCGTAGCGGTCGGTGCGGACGTTGAGCACCACGCCGGCCCGGTAGGCGGTGAGAAACCCGGTTCCGCTAATCTCCCGCCCGGCCTCGTCGGTCACGCCGGCCTCGAGGGTCAGCCGGTAGTCTTCCCCCAGGGGCTTCAAGGGCACCTCCACCACCAGCTCCCCTTGGGCGTTGAGCCGCCCTTCGCCCCGCTCGATGATCCGGCCCTGGTAGGTGTCCTCGTACTCGTAATTCTCGTAGAAACCGAAGCTCGAGACGTAGGCAAAGCGGTAGTAGGGCCGCTGGATGAGGGCGTAGCTGACCTTGCCGCCTGCCACCGGCCCGCCAAACAGGTACTCGCCTTTCACCACAAAGCGGGCCTTCCCCCCCTGCACCGCTACGGGTTTCTCGGGGGCCACCTCCACGCGGTACTCGGGCTTGACGAACTCCTGCACCTCGAACTCGCCGGTGTGCTCCTCGCCCTGTAGACGGGCCACCACCGTATACCCGCCCAGCCGCACGTCCAGCCCCAGGCGAAACTGCCCGGAAAAGCTACCGTAGGCGTCGGTGCTGAAGCGTCCCGAGAACACCTCGTTGTCGTCGAAGTCGCGCACCACCACCTCCACCGGCTGATTGGCGATGGGGCGCAGGCCGCTGGCCGTACGGGCGGTGCCCTTGAAAAACACCGTGTGGCCGGGGCGGTAGACCGGGCGGTCGGTGACCAGATAAAGCCGGTTCTTTTCCAGGTTCCAGCGCTGCCAGTAGGCGCTGCTAAAGGCCCAGGAGCTGCCCGCGCGGGCCGCCACAAACAGATTTTCGTTATCCGGTAGGTTGCTCTGGAGCAGGGCCAGCCCGCCCTCGGCCCGCCCCTGCTGCACGATGCGCTTGTCCTTGGAGACAAAAATCTGGGCGGTGCGCGGCCGTCCGCTATCCAGGCTGGCGGTGTAGGCCAGGATTCGTTGCGGCTCCGACTTGACCACCAGCCCCAGGTTGGTCACCAGAACCAGCGTGGCCGAGGTGGGGCGGGGGGCGCCAATCTGGGCCAGGTACAGGCCCTCGGGTAGCCGCCCCAGGCTCACCTCGCCGTAGGGCCTGTTCTGGGGGCGAAAGACCGGCACGGTGCGCACCGGCGACAGGTTCAGCTCGCCGGTACGCTGAAAGTCGCGCGGGCCGCCCAGTTCCACCACTTTCTCGGGGTTGCCAATCCGCAGGATACGGATCTGGCTGCGGCCGCCCCCCGGCAGGTAGTACTCTAGCCGCACCGGCTGGGTGGGGCTGTAGGTTCCGCCGCCGTACAACTGGGGTTCCGGGCGCTGGGCCGACCCTGGTATCAGACTCAACAATAACAGCCCGAATATGCCGAACCCTGCTCGCCCAAAACGCTTCATCTCTGCAGCCTCCTAATAACTCACAATTTTCCAGCGGTAAAAGCCCAAAAAGTGGGGGTTGTCGGGCCGGGGGTGCCAGTATTTCTGGGGGTGCTTGTTCAGGGTTTCCAGGCTTACCATGCGCACCTCGCCCCCTTCGGAAGGGGCGTAGCCAGTGTGGTAGACCACCAGGTTATTTCCCAGGTACACCATGCTGTGATAGGCCGAGCCCCGGGCCAGAGGGCGCACGAAAAACAAGAGGTCGCCGCGCCGGGCTTTCTCGGGGGTGCGGCCCAGGAAGACGCTCGAGTACCGCATCAGATACATGGCGCTGGTGCGCCCTACCAGACGGCCCGCCTGCACATCGTCCGGGCGGTAGGCCCCCGGTTCAACGCGGAAAACCGAACGGCCAATCAGGGGCAGGGGATAGGCGCTCAGCGGCGGGGCTGCTACCCTGGGCAGGTAGGGAAATTTCTGAAACCAGGCCGCCGTTTTGGGCTTTAGGGCTTCAAAAAAAGCAAAACGCAGCAGGCCGGCGCAGTCCTGCTCCTGGGGGGGCCAGGCGGGTGAAGGGGCGGTGAACTGGGCCTCGGCAATGGCCGCAAACCACTCCAAAAACGCCTCGCGCTGGGTGATGCTGTGAAACTCGGCAACGTCGGGGTAGCCGTCCTGGTCGAGGTCGGCAAGGTTAGATGACGGTGCGGCCAAGACCAGGCCTGCTGCCAGAATCAGCCCCAGCAGCCTCCGCCACCGTCGGCTGGCCCGGTTTTTCATCACCCTTTCCGATTTTAGCACGGCTCTGGAGAAAAGGGGGGCGTGGTGCAGGGCCGGTGCATAAAATAACTCAAGTTGCCACCTATCCTGACTACGCAGAAAATTAAAGGCCACTATGAACTGGACTGTTCTAGTGGCCTTCTGCATTATAGACGATCTGCTCAAGACCCTCGGACACAAGGACGACCCCCAGAGCAAGACCCCCGCCAGCGTCGTCCTCACCCTCTGGATTCTGGCCGCCCTGGCTTTCGCTGGAAAACATAAGCACGCCCTGATCTATGCCAAAGAGCAGGGTCTTTTCAGCTACATCCCCTCCCCCAGCCGCTTCAGCCGACGGCTGCACAGCCTGTCTGACTGGATACCCTTGCTGCTGCCCTTGAGCAAGGCCTTATGGGAGCAACTGTCCTCAGTGGAATACTACATCCTGGATACCTTACCCCTGCCGGTCTGTGAAAACATCCGCGCGCCCCGTTGCCGCCTGGCCCCAGCCCGCATATACCGAGGCTACATTCCCAGCAAACGCAGCTACTTCCACGGTCTGAAGCTTCACCTGATCTGCACGGACAACCAGTGGATCAGCGAAGTTCTCCTCACCCCTGGCGCCACCGCGGACGTGGAGGGGTTGTATCGGCTGCCGCAGGGAGGCCCAGAGCTCTGTGCCCAAGATGTGGGGCTTCATCTTTGCCCACAACTTCAGGCGGCTGGTAGGCCTTTATCGTATACACCCACTGAGCCAGCGAAAGAGGGGCATGGGATTGGTGGAGAAGCTACGCACACTGCGAAGCACGGGGGCGGTGAGCTGGTGCAGGAAACCCAGTAGCAGGTTGCGCAGGGCGGCCAGGGACTGGGCTGCTTTGCGGGTACGACAGCCGTCCTCACCCAGGACGGTATCCCTTTTGTGATGCAGCCTGTTCTCGATGGCCCAGTGACTGCGGCTGAGGGAAGCTAGGGTGGCGGCATCCGCCTGCGCAGGGACGATCCCCTGTCGGGACGGGGCTTGCGCCCGTGCACCCCAGGGCTGAGGCTGATAATGGCCAGGTCGGTTTCCTCGCAGACTTCACCGGTACGTTTGTGGGTCTTGTGGCGGTGGATCTCGACGATCTGTTGCAGGCCAGGAAAGCCTAGCGCCGGGTCAGGTGGAATCTGCGCGGTGGTACGAACCCGCCAGACCCATAGCGCCCCGCTGCGTACCTGGTGGTAGCAGTACACATTGTCCGGCGGGTACTGCAGCAGGTGCGCTGCCCAATCCTTCAGCTCCGCCTGGTTGTCCTTGAGCGCGAGGAAGTAGTGCCCCCCTTTTGCAGGATCGCCTGGGCGGTATGGGCCGCATCACCCGTCCACACCCAGGGAATCCCAGCCTCCGCCAGATCAGCCCCCACCTCCATAATCAACCAACGCCCCGCCACTGCTTCATCCCCGGTAGCTTTGCTCTGCAACAAGCTCAGCCCCAACCGGCTCAGATAAGCCGAGACCAGTACGATGGCTTTATCCCCTACACCCCTCCGCGCGCTGCCCTTGAGGTGTTTGCCATCCAGGCTGACCTCCAGCAGTCCCCCTTCCTCGTGTTGCCCCAGAGCTCTCAGCACATCCCTGGCCCATAACTGCAGGGCCTTTTCCAGGGCGACCACTTGCCGCTCCAGGGCCCACAAGAAGCGGTAGATGGTGGCCTGGGCCGGCAGGGCCGTGCGGGTTTTTCTTCGACCAAACCCCATCACCACTGTGCGATCGCCAGGATGTTGGTGCGCCCGCTGCCCAAGGCCATCAGCACCAGCATGAACAACATCCGCCAGTCGTAGGTGGTGTTGTGGGCCCGCAGGTCAGGTACTTGCAGCAGGTAAGGAATGGGGCTGGGTATGGGTTTGTTCGGTTTCATGCTGTATATGATAAGAGCCTGGGTGGCTGGCCAGTATTTTGTAGGTGGCAACTTGGGTTATGTTATAATCCAAAACCAAGCCGTGATCCGCCTGCAAGCTTATCGCTTCGTGTTGCAGCCTACCCCCACTCAGGAGCGGATATTGCGTTTATTTACGGGAAGCCGTCGTTTCGTGTACAGCGAATCGCTGGCGGAACGGCTTCGCGAGATGGAGCGATTGCGAGACGAAGGGTGGGACACGGTGGACGCTTCTACCGGGATGGGGATCGTCCCTCGGGTGTACTGGCGAAGCCAGTCCCGACAGGTGATCGTTCCCGTCAGCCCGGATGGCCTGTGGATCGAATCGCAGCGGCGGTCGGAAGCAGGAACCCGGCGAGGCGCTCATGAAGCGCGGTAGAAATCCACGGCCTTCAGGCCGGGGAGGATGTCAAAGTATGAAGGCACGCCACAAACTCTCCTATCACATCCGGGCCGTCCGTCTGCACCACCGGCCCGAGGACATCCCCTGGAACAAGCTCGGGGGGCTGGTGGAAGCCCTGGGCTGGCGGCTGGAGGGCGAGCGGCTCATCCGCGCCGCCGCCCCGCCCATCAACGCCCCGGCCCCGGGCTGCTTCACGGTCTTCGACGACACCGTCCCCACCGTGGACGCCGAGAACCGGCTTTTCATGGCCCTCTTTAAGTTCGTGGGCGGGGAGCTGGTGCAGCTTTCCAGCAACCTGAGCCTGCTCGAGTTCGAGATGACCTGCTGGCGGCTGCAGGAAAGCCTGGGGCTGCCGGTGGACCCCTTCTTCCTGCTGGAGCGCTGCCTCTACGAGGTCGAAGGCCCAGAAGGGGCTTTCCTGGTCGAGACCCCCCGCGGCCTCGACCCCGCCCGGCTCATCGCCCACCTGGGCCCGGGCCACCGGGTGGGTAAAGAGCAGCTGCTGCTGCCCGAGAAATCCATCCCCGAGCTCCACCGCGGGCTCTGGATCTACCGGCTCAAACGCCGTTCCATGGTGAGGTAGGTATGGTCAAGCAAGGATACACCTTCCAGAATCCAATCACCGGCGAATACTGGACGCTGGACATGGCCGACCCGGTGCCCACCGGCCCCGGCTGGGACGACCACCCCCTGCTGCAGCGCCACCTGCAGCGCTGTGAGGAGCACCAGCCCGTGGCCCTGGCCGAGGCCCGGCTGGTGGGCCGGCTCGCTGCCTCGGTCTTCGATTTCGTGCTGCACCAGCGCGAACCGGTCTACCTGGCCCTGCGCCATCTGAACTACGGCGATGCCCTGCTGGCCGCCCATGAGGACGGCCGGATGCCCCTGGACTACGACTGGCGCGTGCCCCTCTACGAGCCCGAGCTGGCCCCCGAGGTGGAGCGCTTCTGCCAGTGCTACCAGGCCGAGTTCCCGATCCGGCGCGGCTCCTTTGCCTCTGCGCTGCAGAATGCTATGAATGAGCCGGTTCGGTTGCAGGATATGATCACCCGGCGGGGTTAACAGCATCTGCTATTTTGTTGTCACTTGTAAAAGCGAGGGGGTGTGGGGGAGCTATCAAACCCATCCCTTTCAAAAGGCCAGGAAGCATCTGAACAAGATGCACGCCAGGGCAAGGAATCAGCGCCAGGACTGGCTGCATAAGCTGACCGCCGGACTCGTCCAGAAGTACGACAGGCTATACAGCAAGTTGTTTTGGAAAGGTGGATCGAAGACATAAAACTGTGATTCGCTGGGCAAATTCTGCCCCTGGACGCCGAAGTCATGCAAATCTGGGGCATACTCTCTGGTGAGGCCCTAGCAGTGCGCCACGGACTGACCCTGGTAAGCCGCAACACCGCTCACCTCCGGGGCCTACCTCTTCGGCTGCTGAACCCCTGGGAGGTTTAGCGCCCGCAATATAGCTTGCACCTCTCGAGCTTGACCTACCGGCGGAGCCTGCTCCAGCACGAGTTCGGATAATATTTCGCATAAGTAAAATTATGCGAAATTTGATAGACTGCCTACATGCTGGTCTCCTTGGCCAACTGGCAGGATCCCAGGAAGCGCCGGATCGCCGCCCTCCAGGCTTTGCAAACCCGCGACGAAGAAAGCCTGCTCGAGCTCCACCGTACCTATCTGGCCCTTAAAGGACGCCGGCGCGCCCGGCTCAGCCCCCACACGCTGGCCACCTACGAGACCGGGATCCGCGAGTTTCTGGCCTGGGCCTGGCCGCCCGAGGCCGCCGGGCCCCGGATGCCGCTATGGACGGTGGGTTCGGACGAGGTGGACATCTGGCTGCACACCCTCGAGACCGAGGGCAGCCGGCTGGTAGCCCCGGAGCGGCGCCGTCCCCTGCGCCCGGCCAGCCTGGCCGCCCGGCTGGCCGCGGTGCGGAGTTTCTACCGGGCGCTGCGCTGGGCGGGGGTGGCGGCCGTACCCGACACCCCCTCCCCCACCGACC
>NZ_QWKZ01000056.1 GCF_003574085.1 Meiothermus luteus
CCTGAACCCCCCCGGGGCCGGGCCACCCCGCCCAGGTGGTAAAGGGGGTGCCAGAGGAGAAAAGGCCCAGAAAGGGGCTCGGTGGGCGGCGGACCGGACTGCGCAGCCATCCAGACCAAAGGGGCCCGCACCCGCTCCTCGCTAAAGTACGCCCGCGCCACCTCCGCGTAGGGCCGCAAAATCCAGGGCAGCCTACGCCGCCATTCCCGGCCAAACCCCGCCCCCAGCAGCATCCTGCGCCCCAGGTTGAGGGGGCTTGGCGAGACCATAAAGGCCTCCTTCACCGCCTGGGCGAAGGGGAGCCAGTCCCTCACGAAGCGCTGGTAGGCCTCGCCCTGGCCAGGGTAGCGGGCCTCCAGCTCGGCGACGGTCCGCTCCACGCTGCGCCAGACAAACCAGCTCTCCTGGCCATCGGAGCAGTGGAAAAGGGGGTCAAGCTCAATGTACTCAAGCCCATACCGTCCGAGTCCCAGCTCCTCGGGGATGGGGGTGAGGCGGATGAGGATGTGGGCGCTGCCCCCCAGGTCAAAGCGAAAGCCCTGGTAATCTACGGTGGAAACCGCCCCTCCGGGCACCTCCCGCCGCTCAAAGACCCCCACCCGGTAGCCCGCTTGGGCCAGGTAGGCCGCCGCCACCAGGGCGTTGTGCCCTGCGCCCACCACGGCCACATCCAAATCCGGCATACCCGAGCATCCTACGCTACCCGGGCTCAGACCCCCCTCAGCCACAAGGCCCGGGGCAGGAGCCGCACCCTTTCGTAGGCCGAGAGGGTGGCCCGGCGGGAGAGGTTGTCCCAGCCGATGAGCTCGAGCTTGTCCAAAATCCCCTGGTACTGCAAAGCCGCCAGCGCCACCGCCGCCCGCCCGGTCTTGAGGTACTTCAGGCCCGAAAGCCCCTCCCGGTAAAGCCGGCGGGCCTCCGCGGCCAGGGCCCGCATGAGCCGCACGTACCGGGGGCTCACCCTGCCCTGGTGCAGCTCCTCCAAACCCACCCCATAGCGGGCCATCCAGTCGGCGGGCAGATAGACCCTTCCCAAGGCCAGGTCCTCCCCCACATCGCGCAGGCAGTTGGTGAGCTGCATGGCCTGGCCAAGCCGGATGGCCGCCGCGCGCCCTTCCGGAGCGGCCCCACCGATGGGGGCAATCATCAGGCCCACGGTCCCGGCCACCCGGTAGCAGTAGGTGTAAAGCTCCTCCAGGCTCCCCAGACGCACCGGCTGCAGGTCGGTGCGGAAGCCCTCCCGCATATCGGCGAAGGCCTCCTTGGGTATCTCCCAGCGCTCCAGGGCCCAGGCCAGCGCCGCCTCCCAATCCACTTGCGGGCTGCCCCGGTAGGCCCGCTCCACCCCAGCCCACCAGGCCTCGAGGTCCGCAGCGGGGTTCTCCGACTCGTCCACAGCGTTGTCACCCACCCGACAGGCCGCGTAGACCGCCCAGGCCCCCTTGCGGGCCTCCCCCCGGAAGAGCAGGCTGCCGTAGTAGAAGGTTGTGGAGTGGCGACGAATGACCTCCGATACCGCCCGCCAGTTGGGTTCCATGGCCTCATCCTCCCTTAGGGTTTAGCTAAGCATGCCCCCTCCTCCCGAGGGGCAACCTTTGTCCCCATCACAAACCCCACCGAAGCCTCCCGCCAGCCCTCCACCCTGAACCCCTCCCTCTCCAGCAGGGCCTGAAGCCCGCAGAGGGTAGGGAAGCGCAGCCCGGCCCGCTCCAATAGGCGCCGCAAGAGACCCTCCGTGCGGTGGGCAAACATGACCCAAAGCCGCCCCCCCGGCCGCAGCACCCGGTACACCTCCCGGGCCACCCGCTCCGGCTGGAGAAACTCGTTCCAGCTCCCTCCCACCGCCACCCCGTCCAAGGCCGCCTCGGGTAGGGGGATGGCCTCGGCACGGGCCTGCAGGGGCAACAGGCCCGGGTGCCCCTGGGCCTTGCGAACGGCCATCCGGAGCATAGCCGGAGCGTAGTCTAGGGCGTAGACCTGGGCTGCCCCCGCCCGCAGCAGGGCCCGCGCGTAAAGCCCGGTAGCGGCCCCCAGATCGAGGAAGACCCCACCCTCCACCGGGGCCAGGGCCTGGCGCAACAGGGCGAACTCCTCCTCCAGCGGAAAGCGCCGCCCCGAGAGCAGGCTGAGGGCTCGAGCCCGCCAAAGCTCGTACCCCCAGGCCGTCAGGGGGCAGCGGTTGACCCAGAAGACAAGGGAGGGTGGAGGGGGGTGCATGCTGGAACCATTCCTAAACTTTTACAAGCTATATACGAGTAGACCCAAAAACCTTGACATAAGTTATACAGCCTGCTACCCTGTTTTTCAACAAGAGGGCTTTTATGCGCAAGGAGCTGGGGGTTTACACCATCGCCGAAGTGGAGGAGCGGACCGGGCTTTCCGCCGCACTCTTGCGGCAGTGGGAGCGCCGCTACGGCTTCCCTCGTCCAGAGCGCTCCCCCGGCGGGCACCGCCTCTACAGCGAGACTGACCTCGAGGCCCTGCAGCAAATCAAGGGCTGGATTGCCGAGGGAATCACCCCGGCCCAGGCCGTGCGCCGCTACCTGGAGGGCCTGACCCAAGAAGGCCCCCGCCCGCCCGAGCGGCTCTCCCGCGAGCTGGAAGAGGCCCTGCTGCGGGCCGATGCGGAAGCCGCCGAGCGGGTGCTTTCGGAGGCCTACCGGCTGCACCCGCTGGAGGCCGTGGTCCTGGAGGTCATCTCTCCCTGCCTGCAACGCATCGGCGACGGCTGGCACGCAGGGCGCGTCAGCACCGCCCAGGAACACTTCGCCAGCACCTTCCTGCGGGGGTTCCTGCAGGGCCTTTTCAACCTGATGGGGGGCTCGCTGGGCCCTGGGGTGGTGGTTTCCACCCTCCCGGGCGAACAGCACGAGCTGGGCGGCCTCATCACCGCTCTTTTCCTGCGGCGGGCGGGGTACACCGTGCACTACCTGGGGCCCAACACCCCCCTCTCCGACCTGCGCTCCTTCGCCGAGCGCACCGGGGCCAAGGCCATCGTGCTTTCGGCCGCCCAGCCCACGGCCCTAGAGGCGCTTCCCCAAGGCGCCCTGGCCCGTCTGGCCCCGCTGGTGGTGGTGGGGGGCCGGGCTGCGGCCAGCCAACCCGGGCTGGTGGAACGGCTGGGGGCCCAGTACCTGGGCAACGACCCCCGGGAGCTGGCCGAGGCCCTTTCACGAGCGCTCAAACGAGAGGGACTCTGGTGAAAAGAGGCTAAAGGAGGCCATATGAAGAAGGTACGCAGGAAAGAGGTCATCTACCGGGCCGGCGACCGCGCCGAGGCCATCTACCAGCTCGAGCAGGGCCTAGTGCGGATTGTGGAGATTCTCCCAGACGGGCGGCAGCTCACCCTGCGGCACGTGCTGCCGGGGGACTACTTCGGCGAGGAGGCCCTCTCCGAGCGGCAGTACCGCTACACCGCTGAGGCCCTCACCGAGGCCGCCGCCTATGCGATAGACCCCAAAACCCTCTCCAGCGAGGAGCTCCGGGCGCTGGCCGCCAACCTGGCCAGCCAGATGGCCCAGGTACAGGCCTATGAAACCCACCTGCAGTGGGGCGAGCTGCGCAGCCGAATCTGCCGCTACCTGCTCTACCTGGCCTCCACCGCGGCCAAGGGCCAGGACGAACGGGGCCCTTACGTTACCGCTAGTCACGAGGAAATTGCCGATGCCACCGCCTCTACCCGCGAGTCGGTGAGCAAGCTCCTCTCCGACCTGCGCCACGAGGGCATTCTGGACACCGGCTACCGGCGCATTTACCTGGTGGACCGCAGGCGGCTGGAGCAGGAGGCCGAAAGCACGATGCTGCAGGCGGTCTAGGGTTCAACCGACCTCTCCTTAGGATCACCGATGAGAAAACAGAGCAAGGTAAGAAAGCCCGGCCACCCCCTCCGGGCCCCAGAAGCCGTCCCCCGGCCAATCAGGCCCTCACAGGGAGGGCTCCCATGAGGGTGCTCCTGGTGGGCGGAAGCGGCTACGTGGGCAGCCACCTAGCCCGCTTCCTCCTCTCCCAGGGCCACCAGGTCACGGTGGCCTCGAGGCGCGGCGAGGGACCGGTAGCGGGGGTGCGCTACGTGGTGGCCGACGCCGCTCGAGGGGAGGGCCTGGACGAGGCCACAGCGGGCCAGGAGGCCCTCATTTACCTGGTGGGCATCATCCGCGAGCGGGGCGACCAAACCTTCCGTGAGGCCCACGTGGAGGGAGTCCGGCACAGCCTGCGGGCCGCCCAGAGGGCGGGCCTACGCCGCTTCGTGCACATGTCGGCCCTGGGCGCCTCCCGGGGTACCGGAATCCGCTACTTTGAGACCAAGGCCGAGGGGGAGGAGCTGGTCCAGTCCTCCGGCCTAGACTGGACCATCCTGCGCCCAAGCCTCATCTTCGGCCAAGGAGACGAGTTTTTCGGCAAGATTCTTCGGGGCCTGGTTGCCGCCCCTCTGCCCTTTATCCCCCTAATTGGCGATGGGGGCTTCGTCTTCCGTCCCATCTGGGTGGGGGATGTGGCCGCCGCCTTCGCCCAGGCCCTGGAGCGCCCCTCCACCCTATACCGCAGCTACAACCTGGTGGGCCCCAAGGAGTATACCCTGCGCGAACTCCTGCTCCTGGTGCGGGACGCGCTGGGCTCTAAAAAGCCCCTCCTCTCCATTCCCTTGGCCCTCATGGATAGGCTGGTACCGCTGATCTCGCCCCTTCCCTTCAGCCCCATTACCCTTGACCAGTACCGCCAGCTCAAGCGGGGCAATACCGCCGACCCCACCTACATGCGCCAGGCCTTCTCCCTGGAAGAACGCCCCCTGGAGGTGGAGCTGCCCCACCTGCTGGGGGTGCGGCGCCGGGCAGGTGCTTAGCCCAGCACACGATTGAAAAAGCCGGGTGGCCCTATCTTAGAGCCTGATGAAGGCCACCCAACCCATCCTCTTGTCCATAAAGCCCTCCGCCAATCCCCTGCACCGCTTTGAGCAAGCCCCCCCCAGCAGCCGGGAAGCCCTGCTCAA
This sequence comes from Meiothermus luteus, assembly GCF_003574085.1. Taxonomy (GTDB): domain Bacteria; phylum Deinococcota; class Deinococci; order Deinococcales; family Thermaceae; genus Meiothermus; species Meiothermus luteus. Next base: position 4,988 of record NZ_QWKZ01000056.1, read on the forward strand.
GCTGTGGCAGGAGCTGGCCCCCAGCGTGCGGGCTGCCGACCCGGCGCGCTACTTTGCGGTGCGGGAGGCCCTAGAGCAGGAAATACCCTTCACGGTGCTGGCGCTGTACGTCTTCCGCGAGTGCCGCCGGGCCTTGGAGAGCCCCCGGGCCCAGCGGCGGGCGGAGTAGGGTTCCCACCTGGCGCACCTTTTGGAAAACTAGGACCATGCCCGAGCTCCCCGAGGTGGAGACCACCCGCCGCATCCTCGAGCCCCTCCTGCTGGGCCAGAGGGTCCTGCGCATCCTGCACCAAGACCCCACCCGCTACCGCCGGACTGGCTGGGCCGAAGGGCGCAGGGTGGAGAACCTCAGGCGGCGAGGAAAATTCCTGATTCTAGGCCTTGAAGGGGGGATGGAGGCCGTCGTTCATCTGGGGATGAGCGGGGGCTTTCGCTTCACCCCGGACCCCCACACCCGGCTCGTCCTGAGCCTTCCCGGCCAAAACCTCTACTACACCGACCCCCGCCGCTTCGGGCGGTGGTGGGTGGTGCGGGCCGGCGAATACCAGGAGATTGGCCTGTTGGGGCGGATGGGCCCTGAGCCCCTCTCCCCAGGCTTCACCCTAGGAGGCTTCCAGGCCTCTTTGGGGCAAACCCGCCGGAGGATAAAGGAGGTACTCCTGGGCCAGGAGGCGGTGGCGGGTCTGGGCAACATCTACGCCGACGAGGCGCTGTGGCAAAGCCGCATACACCCCCAGCGACCGGCCCACACCCTGGACCCGGCCGAGGTCAGGCGGCTCTACCGGGCCATCCGCCTGGTGCTAAAACAGGCCGTGGCCGCCGGAGGCTCCACCCTTATGGACCAAAGCTACCGCCAGCCCGACGGAAGGCCCGGCTACTTCCAGCTTCAGCACAAGGCCTACAACCGCACCGGTCAGCCCTGCTTGCGGCGGGGCTGTGGTGGTCAGATCGTGCGGATTACCGTGGGGGGGCGGGGCACCCACCTCTGTCCCCGCTGCCAGCCCCCTCAGCCTTGAAGGGGTAGCTTTCCCTGCTCGGCAAGGGTGTGGAGCACAATCCAAGCCTCGGCCTCCTCAGGGGTTTTGGCCTGGTGAACCTCCTGGCCGGTCCGCTTGTCCAAAATCCCGTAGGCCTTACTGCCCTTGAGGGGCCGGTACTCGTAGGGAGCCTGGGCCAGAAACTCCTCCAGCTCCACCCCCTCCCCCAGCACCTGGCGGAACCAGGCCTGCTGGGCCCGCTCCACCCGCCGATAGCCCCAGTAGTTGACCAGGCCAAAAAGCCCAATCAACACCAACAAGGCCAGAAAGACCGCGAACCAGCTCATGGGCCCAGTGTACCCCGGGGCTCACCGGGCTGATACAATACGCATCGTGAGTCAATTACACATTTTGCTCATCGCCGGGGGCCCCCCTGGGGAACACGAGGTCTCCATTTCCTCGGCCCGGGGGGTACAAGCGGCCATGCCCCATCCCACCGGGCTTGCGGTGATGGCCAAGGACGGGCGATGGCTGCTGGGGGAAGAGGCCCAAGCAGCCCTGGTCAAGGGCGTGGCCGAGCGGGGCCTCCACCCCTTCCCGCCGCCCATCCCCTGGGAGCGCTACGACGTGGTCTTTCCCCTCATCCACGGCCGATGGGGCGAGGACGGGACCCTACAGGGGTTTTTGGAACTGCTGGGGAGGCCCTACGTGGGGGCCGGGGTGGTCAGTTCAGGGCTCTGTATGGATAAGGACCTAAGCAAGCGGGTCTTGCAGCAGGCCGGAATCCCGGTGGTGCCCTGGGTCACCTGCCGCCAAGGCGACCCCCTCCCTTCCCCTCCCTTCCCCCCTCCTTACTTCGTCAAGCCCGCCAACACCGGCTCCTCGGTGGGCATCTCCAAAGTTGGGGATCCCAGCGGACTGCCCCAGGCGCTGGCCGAGGCCTTTGCCTGGGACCGCAAAGCCCTGGTGGAGCGTGGAATAGAGGGGGTGCGGGAGCTCGAGGTGGCCCTCCTGGGCAACCGGGAGGTGCAGGCCAGCGTGGTGGGCGAGATTACCTACCCATCGGTCTTCTACGACTACGAAACTAAGTACACCCCAGGCCGGGCCCGGCTCCACCTGCCGGCGGCTATCCCTCCCCAGGTCGCCGAGGAGGTGCGCTCCACCGCCACAACCGCCTACCGCATCCTGGGGGTGCGGGGCCTGGCCCGGGTGGACTTCTTCCTATCGCCCGAAGGGAAGCTCTACCTCAACGAGCTCAACACCCTGCCCGGCTTCACCCCTACCAGCATGTACCCCAAGCTCTGGCAGGCCTCGGGCCTGGCCTACCCCGCGCTGCTCGAGCGGCTGGTCCAGCTCGCCTTGGAGCCCTAGCCGACCAGCTCCCGGTAAAGCCCCAGGTAGGCCTGGGCCGGCCCATCCCAGGAAAAGTCCTGGCGCATGGCCCTCTTCGCCACGCCCTCCCGGTCGGGGTGCTTGAGGAACTCCCGCACCCCGTGGAGAATTCCCCCAGCGTCCGGGGTTTCAAACATGAACCCGGTCTCCCAGTGCCGCACAGTGTCCAAAAGTCCCCCCACCGCCCGCACAATGGGGGGGGTCCCGTAGCGCATGGCGATGAGCTGGGCCAGGCCGCAGGGCTCAAACCGGGAGGGCATAAGGAAGCCGTCCGCGCCGGCGTAGATGCGGTGGGCCAGGGCCTCGTGATGCCCCTGCACGTAGGCCAGCCGGCCCCTCAGGTGGGCCGCCAGCCAGCTAAAGGTGCGCTCGAGGTTGGCGTCCCCGCTCCCCAGCACGGCCAGGTTGACCCCGAGGTCCATGAGCCCGTCCACGGCCTCGGCCACCAGGTCAATCCCCTTCTGGTGGGCGAAGCGCGAGACCACCCCTAGGGTCGGCCGGTCCTCCAGACCCAGCTCGGCCAGCAGCTCCTTGCGGTTGAGGGCCTTGCCAGCAAAGTTGTCCGCGTCGTAGGGGTGCTTGAGGTAGGGGTCGGTGGCGGGGTTCCAGTAGCTCGTATCAAGCCCGTTGAGGATACCCCGGAGCTTCCCCTGGTGGGCCCGCAAGACCCCATCCAGCCCCTCGCCCCCCTCGGGGGTAGTGATTTCCCAGGCGTACCGGGGGGAAACGGTGGTCACCGCGTCGGCGTTCACAATCCCGGCCTTCATCAGGTTGACCGAGCCGTAATGCTCGAGCCCGGCCCCGTAATAGGTCTCGCCGGGTAGGCCCGTCCAGGCGTAGAACTCGTGGGAATCCCAGACCCCCTGGTAGGCCAGGTTGTGAATGGTGTAGACGGTGCGTCCCGAGAACCACCCTAGGTTGCGCAAAAGGGGAAGCAGGGCGGCCTGCCAGTCGTGGGCATGGACGACTTCAAACTCCCGGACCAGCTCAGCGGTGGCCATGGCGAAGCGCACGAAGCGGCGGAAATCGTCGGGGTAGCCGTAGGGCCGGTCACGGGCAAAATCGCCCAGGCCGACCAGGACGTACCGCACCCCCTGGTGCTCCGCGTGGCCGAGGCCCACCTTCTCCCGCTGGCCGGCAAAGTTGAACCAGGCCTCGCCCACGTAGTAGCCCTCAATGCCCCAGTACCAGGGCAGAAAGATGGTGACCTCGAGCCCCAGCCTCCTCAGGGCCTGGGGCAGGCTGCCAACCACGTCGGCCAGACCACCCACCTTAGCAAAGGGAAAGGCTTCAGAAGCGACAAAGGCTACCCGCATAAACCCCTCAGCGCAAAGCGGCCACCAGCCGCTCCATCCGCTCCAACGCCTCCTTTAGCAGAGGGCGCCCGGTGGCGAAGTTAAGCCTAAGCCAGCCGGCATAACCGCCAAAGGCCCTCCCATCGCTCAGGCCTAGCCGGGCCCGCTCGAGCATCGCGGCATGGGCCCCCTCGCCCAGCAAGGCCCGAAAGTCCAGCCAGGCCAGGTAGGTACCCTCAGGCGGGAGGTAGCCCACCTGGGGCAACCTGGAGTGCAAAAAAGCAGTTAGGTAGTCGCGGTTGCCCCGCAGGTAGCTCCGCACCTCTTCAAGCCAGCCCTGGGCCCGCTCCAAAGCCGCCCGCCAGGCCGCCATGGCCAGCACGTTGGGGTGACCGCCCAGGCCCTTTAGAACCCGGGCCAGGGCCGAGAGAAGCTGCCGGTTGTGGCTGATGGCCACCCCCCCGCCCAGCCCGGCGGTGTTGTAGGTCTTGCAGGGGCCGCTCAGGGTCACCGTGCGCATAGCAATCTCGCGGTCTAGGGAGGCAATGGGAATGTGCCTCCCCTCAAAGACCAAATCCGCCCAAAGCTCATCGGACATCACCCAAAGGCGGTGTCGCAGAGCAAACTCGGCCAGAGCCTCCAGCTCCTCCCGGCGAAACACCCGGCCGGTGGGGTTCTGCGGGTTGCACAGCAGGAGCAGCCGGGTGCGGGGGGTCACCAGGCGTTCTAGGTGGTCAAAGTCAATTGCCCAACCCTGTGGGGTGGGCTCTAGGGGGCTGAAGCGGGCCAGCCGGTGGTGCTCCTCCAGGGCGTTCAAAAACGGGGGGTAGACCGGCACCTGGGTAATCACCTCGTCGCCCGGGCTGGTCAGGGCCAGCACGCTGGCGTAGATGCCGGGGACCACCGAGCTGGTGAGCAGCAGGTTCTCCGGGTTGAGCCCCAGCAGGCCATGGCCAGCCTGGTGCTCCACAATCCGCTCCAGCAGGGCCCTGTCCCCAGAGGCCGGAGGGTAGCCCACCGGCTGGCCGAGCCGCTCCCGAACCGCCTCGGCGATGGGCTCAGCAATGGGAAAGTCCATGTCGGCCACCCAAAGGGGCAGGACGTCGGGCGGGTAGAAGTGCCACTTGAGGCTGTAGCCGTGGGGGTCACGCAGTTGGGAGGGGTCGGGCTCGAGCCACATGGCCATAGCTTACCGCCCCGACCCCTCCTCCTCGGGCCAGGACGTGGGGAGGACGAGGGAATCCTCTCCCAGCACCCGGTTGCGCCCTGCAGCCTTGGCCCGGTACATGGCCTCATCCACCCGGCTCAGCAGGGCCGCGACAGTATCCCCCGGACGGTAGGCGGCCACACCGATGCTCAGGCTCACCGGAACTCCGGCCAGGGGGGCCTGCCGCACCGCCTCCAAAAGCCGCTGAGCGAGCCCCTGGGCCGGCCCCAGCTCGGTCTCCGGGGCCAGCACCAAGAACTCCTCCCCACCCCACCTGGCCAGGGTGTCGCTATCCCGCAGGTGCTGCTGCATACGAACCGCCACCTCCCGCAGCACCTGGTCCCCCACCGGGTGGCCGTAGGTGTCGTTGATCTGCTTGAAGTGGTCTATGTCGGCCAGGAGGAGGGAAAAGGGGCGCTGGTAGCGCTGGGCACGCTCCAGCTCGGCCTCGAGCCGCCCCTGCATGGCCCGCCGGTTGGTCAGGTTGGTGAGGGGATCGGTGTGGGCCATCTGGTGCATCTGGGCGTAGTGGCGGCGCAAGGAGGCAAAGACGTACAGGAGCATCAGATAGGCCAGGTTGGAGAGGACAAACTGCAGCGCGGTGTTGAGGGCAGTGGGATTGACCACCGGGCTGGACAAAAGCCCCGCCGTCCCCAGCAAAAGCCCCAAGCCCAAGTAAGAAAGGGAGAAGCCAAAGGCCTGCCGGCGGTTCAGGAGAACGAAGGCCGTGAGGTAGACCATAGGGAACCAGAGCAAAGCCGGGGATATCCCATCGCGCTTGTAGAGGAAAAAGGCCGCCTCGTAGTACACCACGCTCAGCTCATAGACCGCAAGGAGGGCCAAAGCGGCCTTCCAGACCTGGCGGATGCGCTGGGGGTTGCGCCAGAGGTAAAACTCCAGAACCAGAAACCCTAGGGCCATCGGCCACAGCAGAGCCCGGTCCAAGGGGTTGAGCACCCCCCCGGCCACCGAGAAGCCCCAGGCTGCTAGGGCCGCCACCGCCCCCATGGGCAGGAGCCAGAGGGTAACGCGAAGGCGGAGGTTCTCCAGGGGGTCGTCCACCTCCATTGTGGTGTAGGGGTCCATACCGCGGCGCATCGCTTCAGACCAATCTAGCACCCTGAAGCAGCCCGAGGGGCCAACCCTAACCCGAAAGTCCCCTTCCCCCATCAACCCCGGGTCCCTAAAAATAACGGACGGACTATGGAGCCTCCCCTAGAAGCCGACTGGTGGGCGATGGGGCTGCGGGTGGCCGGCGTAGACGAGGCCGGGCGGGGTGCTTGGGCCGGGCCGGTGGTGGCGGCCGCAGTCATCCTGCCGGGGCCCGGCCCTTACCCCTTTGCCGACTCCAAAACCCTCTCTCCAGCCCGGCGGGAGTCCCTCGAGGCCCTCATCCAGCAAACCGCCTTGGCCTTTGGGATAGGCTGGGCGGAGGCTGCTGAGGTTGACCAGGTAGGCATCCTAAGAGCCACCCACCGGGCCGCCCTGCGGGCTTTGGCAGAACTCCTCCCCAAACCCCAAGCCCTCCTGACCGACTACCTACGCCTGGAACCGGTATGGCGGGCCTACGCCGAGGCCCCCGCCCACTTCCGCAACCCCCCCAAAGCCGACCAGAGAAGCCCCAGCGTGGCCGCGGCCAGCATCCTGGCCAAAGTGGCCCGCGACCGCTACATGCAGGCCCTCGAGCTGCACTACCCTGGCTACGGCTTCGCAAAACACAAAGGCTATGGCACCGCCGACCACCAAGCCGCCCTACAACGCCTAGGCCCCTGCCCCGAGCACCGCCAAAGTTTCGCCCCTGTGTTAAGGCATTGCTTAGGCTTCCCTAAACCGGAAAGGACCAACAGAGACTAGAATGGGGCCATGCGGGCCATAGTTTTGCTGCTTTTCCTCGGTCTTCTGACCGCCTGTGTACCCCGCTCAGTCACGGTGGGCCTGCGCTTTGGGTTTGAGCTTAGTCCGGTCATTACCCGCTTTGAGCCGGACCGAGGCGAGGGCGCCAGCTACCAGGTGGGCGAGAGCGTGCGTTTCCTCATCAGCCTGAGCCGCACCGGGTATATAACCTTGGCTGCCCTGGATGCCGACGGGGTGGCCTACGAGTTTGACCGGGTTTTCCTAGGCGCGGGCACCCACCTCCTCTCCGGCCCCCCCGGATACCGCTACGAGCTGCGGCCTCCTCTGGGCCTCCAGCGGGTGCGGGCCATCTACACCGACACCCCCCATCCCCCAGGCCTGGTCCTGCGTGGCCGCTACACCGCCCAGGGCTGGGACCGCCAAACCACCCTCTACATTGAGCAAAGCGGCTCGAGGCTACGCGACGTAGCCGAAACCTTTTTCTACATTCGCTAGGCGCTAGTCCTTCAGCCGGCGCTCGAGGGCCCGGGCATGGGCCTCCAGCCCCTCCTCGCGGGCCATGCGGGCCCCTAAAGGGGCCAGGCGTTGGACCGCCTTCTGGCTCAGCCCCACCACCGGAATCACCTTGAGAAAGTCCCGCAGGGCCAGCCCTCCGCCAAAGCGGGCCGTGCCGGAGGTGGGCATCACGTGGCTGGGGCCGGCGATGTAGTCGCCTAGTGCCTCGCAGGAATGCTCCCCTAAAAAGACTCCCCCCGCGTTGCGCACCTGGCCCAGCACCGCCATAGGGTCGTGCAAGGATAAGCAGAGGTGCTCCGGCGCGTAGAGGTTGGCCAGCTCGAGCGCCTCTTCCATATCCCTCACCAGCACCAACCCGCTCCGGGCCAGGGCCTTGCGAGCGATGGCCGCGCGGGGCAGGTCGGATAGCTGCCGCTCCAGCTCATCGGCCACCCGCTCTAAAAGCTCGCGGTAAGCCGAAAACAACCAAGCCTCCGAGTCGGGGCCATGCTCGGCCTGGGCCAGCATATCAGCGGCCAAGAGCTTCGGGTTGGCCGAGGCATCGGCGATGATCAGGGTCTCGGTAGGCCCTGGCAGACCCTCCATACCCACCAAGCCATAAACCTCGCGCTTGGCCAGCACCACATAGCGGTTGCCGGGGCCCATTATCTTGTCCACCCGAGGCACCGTCTCGGTACCATAGGCCAGCGCGGCGATGGCCTGGGCCCCCCCCATGGCAAAAAGGCGGTCGGCCCCAGCGACCCAGGCCGCGGCCAGGATCCCCGGGTGCACCTTAGGCGGCGAGGCAAGCACCACTTCTCCCACCCCAGCCACCTTGGCTGGGATCGCGGTCATCAGCAGCGTGGAGAGCAACGGGGCCGAACCCCCGGGCACATATACCCCCACCCGGTCCAAAGGGCGCACGAGCTGGCCCAACACCCCATCCGGGCCGGCCTCCAAAAACCCCCCCACGGGCTCGCGCCGATAAAAAGCCTCTATGCGCTCCCTGGCAGTCTCTAGGGCATCGCGCAGGCCGGCGTCTAGGGCCTCGTAGGCCTCACGCCAGGCGCGCTTGGGAATTTCCTCCACCGGACAGCCATCAATCTCTTGGCTGATGCGGTGCAGCGCGGCGTCGCCCTCGCGCTCCACTTGGTGCAAGATGCGCCGGACCGTTTCCAAAGCATCGCCGTACTCCACCGTGAGGCGGCGGTTTTTGAAGTGTTCGCGTACCTGCTCAGGGCTCTTAATCATCTAAAACAACCCTCATCCAGGATACCAGGGCCTAGGCATAACGCCTGCGTCGGCGACGGTACCGGAAGGCTGGCTTGCGCTCTTTAGGCGGCTCCCCCGCCACCACCCGGGAAGAGGCTTCCTGTTTCGCTCCGGCAAGCCCGATCGGGGCCTCCACCGCCACCCGCTCAACCTCAAACACATGCTCCCCCACCTTCTGGGTAAGCCTCAGCGGGTACCCCTCCTCGTCAAAGTAAAGCAGGCTCAACCCCGGGCGCAGCCGATAGACCCGCAAAACTTGCTCCTCCGTCCGCTGGTCGGGAAGCCGCTCGGCATACACCCTCCCCCCCACCAGCTCAAACCGCCTCACCTCCCCCACCTGAAGCCCCACCCTTCCCAGGGCCAGAATGAGGGAAAGCGGGTCGTGCATATCGGTAAGGTAAGGGATGGCCAGGTCTTCCTTACCCTGGCTCACCGTGACCAGGCCGTCCTCAAGGGAGAACTCCACCTCCATCACCCTAGCCCCGTTCCCCTCTACCCGCTCCCGGTAACGCCGGGGCAAACCACGGACATCCAGCTCGCTCTCCCAACGCTGCCGGGTCTTTGGAGGAGGGAGCTCCACGGTGGCCTCGAGGACTACCCTTAGGCCCTCCCGCTTGGGCTCGAGGACGATCCGCTGCTCACCCGCCGGACGCCCGGCATACCTTAGGGCATAGCGCAGCGTCAATGGCACCCAACCCACGGCCCCATCCTACCAGGCCCCATCCCGTTGGGCGAACCCAGTCAAGCAAAGGCAAGGCCGAAAGCCCCTCGGGTTGCAACAGGCAAAACAGCCTGCCCGCGATGAACGCCCGTGTGTGTCTGGCCCGGAGGCCTATCCTTAGGGGGGAAAGAGTCCCAGCCCCAAGGGTGCCGAGTGTGGGCCAGGGGATGTATTCTTAGTCTGTTGGCATGCGAACGCTAGAGAGCAAAACCCGGCTGGTGTCCCCCAACTTCATCACCGAGATCATCGAGGAAGACCTGAGGTCGGGGCGCTGTCAAAAGGTGGTTACCCGCTTTCCCCCTGAGCCCAACGGGTACGCTCACCTAGGGCACGCCATCGCCAGCTTCATTGACTTCGGCATCGCCTTGGACTACGGGGGGGAGTGCCGGCTGCGGATGGACGACACCAACCCCGAGACCGAACGCGCCGAGTACGCCGAGGCCCTCATCGCCGACATGCGCTGGCTGGGCTGGGACTGGGGCGGGCGGGTGCGCTACGCCTCGGACTACTTTGAGGAGCTCTACCAGATGGCCGAAAAGCTCATCCTGAAGGGGCTGGCCTACGTGGACAGCGTCTCCCCGGAGGAGATGGCCCGGCTGCGGGGCACGGTGGATACCCCCGGCACCCCTAGCCCCTACCGGAACCGGAGCGTGGAGGAGAACCTAGACCTCTTCCGCCGAATGCGGGCAGGAGAGTTCAAGAACGGGGAGCACGTGCTCAGGGCCAAGATAGACCTGGCCAGCCCCAACATGAAGCTGCGCGACCCGGTGCTCTACCGTATCGTGCACGCCGAACACTACCGCACCGGCCGGAAGTGGTGCATCTACCCTTCCTACGACTTCGCCCAGGCCACCACCGACGCTCTGGATGGGGTGACCCACAGCCTGTGCAGCCTCGAGTTCGTGGACAACCGGGCCATCTACGACTGGCTGATGGACCACCTCTGGGGCGAGCCCCCCCTGGACAAGACCCCCCGTCCCCGCCAGTACGAGTTCGGTCGGCGCAGCCTGGAGTACACCGTGGTCTCCAAGCGCAAGCTCAAAAAGCTGGTAGAGGGGGGGTACGTGCAGGGCTGGGACGACCCTCGGCTGCCCACCCTGGCTGGCCAGCGCCGCCGGGGGGTAAGGCCCGAGGCCATCCGTCGCTTTGCCGCCCAAGTAGGCATCTCCCGCACCAACCGCACGGTGGACATCGCCCTCTTGGAAGCGGCCATCCGCGACGACCTGAACACCATCGCCCCTCGGGTGATGGCGGTGCTGCGGCCCCTGCGGGTGGTACTCACCAACCTAGAGCAGCCCAAGGCCGTGGCCCTACCCTACTGGCCTCACGACGTGGTCCGGGAGTCACCGGACGGGCTGGTGCCCCTGCCGGACGGGAGGCGGGTGCCCCCTGCGGAGGCCACCCGCCAAGTGACCCTAGGGCCGGTGCTCTACATTGAGCAAGAGGATTTCTCCTTGAACCCTCCCAAGGGCTTCAAGCGCCTCAACCCCGGGGGCACGGTGCGGCTCAAGCTGGCCGGGGTTATCCGCTGTGACGGCTACGAGACCGATGGGGACGGGCGGGTGGTGGAGCTGCGTTGCACCTACTTGGGCGAGGAGGCCAAGGCCGCCGGGGTGATTCACTGGCTGAGCGCCCAAGACGCCGTGCCCGCCGAGTTCCGCCTTTACGACCGGCTCTTCACGGTGCCCCACCCCGAGGCCGAGGCCAAGGAGCAAGAGGAAGAGGAAGCCCCCGATGAAGGGGACTTCCTGCGCTTTTTGAACCCCAAAAGCCTCGAGGTGGTCCACGGCTACGTGGAGAGAAGTATTCTGAACGACCCTCCCGAGACCCGCTACCAGTTTGAGCGCAACGGCTACTTCTGGCAAGACCCCGTAGACTCCAGCCCCAAAGCCCTGGTCTTCAACCGCATCGTCCCCCTCAAGGACACCTGGGGGCGAAGCCTGGCCGCCCAGGGGCCCGAAAAGGCTGAAAAACCACACCAGCGCACCCCTAACCCGCCCACCGCGCCCCGGCTGAGCCCCGAGCAAGAGGCCCGCTTCCAAGGCTACCTAGCCTTGGGCATTCCCGAGGCCGAGGCCCTTGTGCTGGCCCGTGAGGAAAGGCTGGCTCACTTTTTGGAAGCGGCGGCCCAGAAGGCCCCTGCCGCCAGCCTAGCGGGTCTGGTGGTCAACGAGCTGGGCCCGGCCATCCGCAGCGGCGAGGCCCGGGTAACCCCCGAGGGGCTGGCCGGGCTGGCGCGGCTGCTGGCCTCGGGCGAGATTAACACCCGCATCGCCAAAGACGTCCTGGCCGAGGCGCAAAAGACCGGACAAGACCCGCTGGCCATCGTAGAGCAGAAGGGCCTCCGGCAGCTCAGCGACCCCCACCTCCTAGAGGCCTTGGTGGAGGGGGTTCTAGCCGAGCACCCTGACAAAGCCGCCGCCTACCGGGCTGGAAAAACCGGTCTGATGGGCTTCTTTGTGGGCCAGGTAATGGCCAGAACCCAAGGCCGGGCCAATCCGCAGGTGGTGCAGGACCTGCTCCGGCAGAAGCTGGCCTAGACCCAATCCTCAGGTAGGGGTGCTACGCTTGGGGAGAGGTCTTTCCCATGAAAAGAAGCCCCTTTCTCCCAGTTCGCGAACCCTTCAACGCCTACTCCCACGGCCTGGGCCTCCTCCTGGCCCTGCTGGGTACCCTGGCGCTGCTCCTCCTGAGCCAGGGCAGCCCAGCCAAGCTGGTGGGGGCTTTGGCCTTTGGCCTGACCATGACCCTGATGTACGCGGCCTCAACCCTCTACCACGCCTTGCGGGTACCACAAACCGCCCTGCTCTGGTGGCGCAAGCTGGATCACGCGGCCATCTTCCTCTTCATCGCAGGAACCTACACCCCGGTACTGCTTCTGGCCCTCGAGCCCGCCTGGCGGCCCTGGGCGGTGGGGCTGGTCTGGGGGCTGGCCGGTCTGGGGGCCGCCCAAAGGCTGGTCAGCCTAAAAGCCCCCCGCTGGCTCTACACCGCGGGCTACCTGGGCCTAGGCTGGCTCTCGCTCCTCCTGCTGCCCAAGCTGGCCCTGGGCCCGCTGGCCCTGGGGGGCCTGCTGGCGGGCGGGCTGGCCTACAGCCTAGGGGCGCTGGTGTATGCGACCCGGTGGCCCAACCCCCTGCCCCAGAGGGTGGGCTTCCACGGGCTCTGGCACCTTTTTGTCCTCCTGGGCAGCGCGGGGATGTACCTTGCGGTGCTGGCCCTCTACCTCCAATAGACCTGGAACCTAGCGGGGGATGAGGAGGACCACCCCGGTGAAGCCTATCCCCTCGGAGCCAGGGGGTCCTTGAATCACCGCCTGCGGGTTCGCGACGGTAAGCCCGCTGGCCTGTCCTGCCAGGTCTGCGGCCCCAACCACATAAATCCGGCCCCGCCGATCGGTGAGGAGGCGGGAGAGAGGCCCGGGGCAGTCCACCGTGGCGGTGGCGGGGTCATTGCACTGGGCCTGGCGCTGCTCGAGCGTCCCGCTCACAAAGCCCGCGGTGGCGTAGCAGGGGTGGCTGGGGTCCACCTCCACGTTGTTGGCCGCTGCAATCCAGAGGCTGCCCCGGCTGTCAAAGGCCAGGTCGGCGGCCTGCTGCAGCCCGCGGTCGGGCGGGGCCTGGCCGGGGGGTACGGGCTCGCGGTTGTAGGCCCCCAGGGTCAGGCGCTTGTCCACCTGGGCCGGCCGGTAGGCGCTGCTCGGCAGGAGGTTGCCGCCGCTCAGGGGCACCTTGATAACCGTCTCGCGCAGGGTATTGAGGTCAATGCTGCCGTTGGCGATGCAGGCCGGGTCGGAGTTGTAGTAGTCGCTGCCCCCGCCCAGGTCGGCCACCCAGAGGCTGGCCCCATCCGGGGCCAGGGCCAGCGCGGAGGGCTGGTAGAAGGCCCCAGCGGGGTGGTTGGGCTGGCTTAGCTCGAGCCGCACGTCTGGGCTGAGGGGCGTGGGGCTCCCCCCGTAGAGCGAGGGAGGGCAGACAGGACGGGGCAGGCGCACCAGGTAGGCCCGCTGCTGCCCCGGCAGGAAGTACCCCCCGGCCACCCAGAGGTTCCCCTCCCGGTCAAAGGCCAAAGCCCGGGGGCTCTGAAGCTCGCCCACCCAAAGCTGGTTGGGCTGGTCCAAGGCCCCGCTGGGCCCGAGGCGCTCGGCCCGGATGCAGGCGAGAGCTTCGCTGGCCTGGTTGACCACCCAAAGGTGCCCCTCAGCGTCAAAGGCCAGGTCGGTGGGGTTGCTGAGGGTGGCCCCGGCCACCACCCGCTCCCCTGTGGCCGCCCCCACAATCCGCAGGGCAGCGGTCTCGGCGAGCTGGCCGGCCTCGAGCTGCTCCCGGCTAAAGCGCAGGATGCGGTTCTGGCTGGCCCCCTGCACAAACTGGTAGACCGCGTAGAGGTTGCCCCCAGCGTCCCGGCGCAGCCGGTAAAGCCCGGCCTGGGGCAGGCCCGGAAGGGGGGCCAAGCCCCGCTCATCCCCCCAGTAGGCCCCATCGTCGCCCCGACGGGTGCCCGGCACCGCTACCCCGTTGGCGGTCCAGCCGCTGTTGTCGCGGGCCCCGTTGCCCCCTACCCAGGCCTGCCCGGTCCGGGGTCGCAACCCCAAGGAGAGCGAGGCCGTGGCCCGGGGGTTCCCGGCGTTGGTGGCCAAACCCTGCCCGGGGGCGGCCAGCTCAGCGTCCAGGTAGACTCCGGGCCGCACCCCCGTGGCGCTCACAAAGTAGGTGCCAAAGGGCAATCCCTCAAAGCGGACCTGGGGGTTCCCGGGGTCCACCAGCCGCTCCGCCACCACCCTTCCCCCCGCCGAGCCTTCCCGCAGCACCAGCTGCACCTGGTCGCCCGGCTGCAGCCCCAGAAGGGAGAGGCTCACCGCCGAGTCGGAGGGCAGGTAGCGCACCTCTATCCGCTGGGTAGCCCCGTCCTCCAGGAAAAAAGGGTTGCCCCCCGCCGGACTCACCGCCACCTGGGCCCGGTAGGTCACCCCCTCCCAGCGCAGCTCGTCGGCCTCCACCCGGTACTCCCCCACCACCTGGCGCTCCAAGATAACCGAACCCTCCAGCCGGAGGGGGCCCGCCGGCCCCACCAGCCGCACCACGGGCACGCCCCCCGAGAACGCCTCCACCCTCACCTCCAGGGTGCCAAAGCCTGGTCCATAGGCCACCTGCAGCGCTTCGGTCCGCCCGGCTTGCACCACCACCGGCTGGCTCTCCCAGCTCGCCCGGTAGTTCCTCGGGGATGGCCCGGCCCGCACGGTGTAGGCCCCCGGCTCCAAGCTCAGAGGGTGCTGGCCGGCCCCCTCCACCCGGGC
>NZ_QWKZ01000057.1 GCF_003574085.1 Meiothermus luteus
TCCCGAACCCACCGCCATCAAGCAGATGAGCAGCAGGTCTTGCCATTGATGTTGGGTCCTCAAGGGCTCGCGGGGGTCGGGTATCTGGGCTAGATAGGGTAGTGGACTGGGAATGGAGACCGCTTGCGTATGTGGTTACGATAAAAGCCTGACGGCAGGTGTAGATGGACACCAGAGGGTTTTTTCGTCAAGATGGTAGTCAGCACATTCCCCCTGGTTTGGAAAGCGTCATGCCATGCTGCAAATCAAACTCTTGGGCTCCCCTAGAATAATCCGTGAAGGGCAGGAAGTGACCTTGCCCCGCAAAGCGGTGGCGCTGCTGGCCTATCTGGCCCTCGAGGGCGACCAGCCCCGTAGCCGCTTGGTGGGGCTTTTGTGGGGGAGCCAGGCCGAGGCCGAGGCCCGCCACAGCTTGAGGCAGGTGCTCTACCAGATCGGCAAAAGCTCCGCCGGGCCCCATCTGCGGGCCGGGCGTGAGCGGCTGGGGCTAGAAGACTTTTGGCTGGACGTGCAGGTTTTTAGGGAGCAGGTAGAAAAGCAGGACTGGCCCCAGGCCCTGGTCTCGTACCGAGGGGCCTTGTTGGAGGGTTTTGAGCTGGAGGAGGGGGGCTTTGCTGAGTGGCTGGGGGAGTGGCGCGAGCGGCTGGGGCGGCTTTGGGTCAAGGCCCAGGAGGGCCGGGCAGGGGCGCTTCTGGCCAGTGGGCAGACCCCGGCAGCCCTGGAACACTACCTCGAGCTTATCCGCTACGACCCGCTGCAAGAACACTTCCACCGCGAGGCCATGCGGCTTTATGCAGCGCTGGGCCAGACCGAGGCGGCGCTGGGCCAGTACCGGCGGCTTTGTGAGGTTTTGCGGCAGGAACTGGCCCTGGAGCCCCTGCCCGAAACCCAGGCCTTAGCCGAGCAGATCCGCCGGCGCAAAGCGGCTCCCCAGGTTCAGCCCAAAGCCCCCCAGGGCCCCTTCCTCTACCCCCCGCTGGTGGGGCGCGAGGCAGCCCTGGAGGGGCTCGAGGCGGCTTGGCAGGCGGGGAGCATCCTGCTCATCGCCGGGCCCGCCGGGGTAGGCAAAACCCGGCTGGCCCAGGCGTTTCTGGCCGACAAAGGGCCCTACACCGTGCTCGAGGGGCAGCCAGGCGACGGCCTCACCCCCTACGCCTCCATGACCCGCTGGCTGCACCGGGCCCTGGACACGAACCCGGGGGTAAGCCTCAAAAGCTGGGTGCGCCTCGAGGCCTCCCGGCTGGTTCCCGGGCTATCGGACATCCCCCCGCCACCGCTGGACGAGGCCGGCCAGATGCGGTTTTTTGCTGCGCTGGGGGAGCTGTTGGCCCTGGCCGGCAGCCCGGTGTTTCTCAGCGAAGACGCACATTACAGCGACCCCTGGAGCCTGCGGGCCCTGGCGGCAGGCTTGGGAGGTGCCCGGCTCATCGCCACCTTCCGGCCCGACGAACTAGCACCCGAGGTAGCCCGGCGCTACCAGGACTGGCGCCAAAGCCAGGTAGCGGTCTGGCTCGAGCTCGAGCCTTTGAGCGAGCCCCAGGTGGCCGAGCTGGTGGCCCGGCTCTCGGGGCGACCCGCACAGCTTTTTCCCCGGCGGCTCTACCAGGCCACCGGGGGTAACCCGCTGTTTGTGGTAGAGACCCTGCGCGGCCTATTCGAGTCGGGAGCGCTACGCCTGGGCGAGGGCGACGTCTGGGAGACCCCTTACGACGAAACCACCCACGACTACGCCGAACTGCCCATCGCGCCCAGTGTGCGCCAGGTCATTCTGGCGCGTCTGGAGCGCCAGGGTGCGGCGGTAGGGCGATGCCTCGAGGTGGCTGCCCTGGTCGCCGACGGCAGCTTTGACTGCACCCTCCTGGCCGAGGCCACCGCGCTTTCGGACTGGGAAGTATCCGAAGCGCTGGAGCAGGCCCGGCGGGCCCGGCTGATTGACCCGGCTCCGGAGGGATACCGCTTTAGCCACGACCTAATGGCCCGCGCCATTGCCGAGGCCCTGGGGCCCGACCGCCGCCGGCTCATCTCGGCCCGCTTGGCCCGGCACTACGCCGGACGGGGCGCCCATCCGGCCCGGGTGGCGGGCTACTTCGAGGCTGCTGGACAGCTCCAGGAGGCTGCGGACTGGTGGTTCCAGGCTGCCCAGCAGGCCCACAGCCTGCGGGCCTACTGCGAGGCCGACGGGTACTACCGGCAAGCTCTGGAAGCCATGCCCTCAGGGCATCCCCGGCGCTTCGAGGCCGCCTCTCGGCGCTTCTATCTGGGCCGACAGGTGGGCCTAGCCAGCCCCGAGGCCCAGCTCGAGCAGCTCGAGGGTCTGCAGCAAATGGCCCAGACCGCCCTCGAGCAGGCCCAGGTCTGGTTTTTTCGCAGCATGGCCCTCGACGACCGACACGACCTGGCAGGCGCCCTGGAGGCCAGCCGCCAGGCCTACCGGTACGCACTGCAGGTCTCCGTGGCCGAGGCCTTCTACCCGCTGGTCTTCGTCACCCACTACCAGCGCGACCTGGGGTTGCTGGAGGAGGCCTATCAGGACGGGCTGGAGGCGCTCAAGCTGGCCCAAAGCCTCACCCCCTACCACCAAATCGAGGCCCTGCTTTGCCACAGCCTGACCCTGATGCTCTCTGGCCAGCCGGAGGCGGCGCTGGCCTTGACCGCGCAGGCCGAGGCCCAGATGCAGCGGCACACCCCGGCGCCCTCGAGCTTCTGGCTTCTGCAAGAGCGCGTTGGAGGGGTGCGGGCCCGGGTGCTGAACAGCCTGGGGCGGTTCGACGAGGCAGCAGCCCAGGTGGAGGCCCTGGTCGAGAAATCCCGCCAGGCCGGGGTGCAGCGCTAGGAGCTAGTAGCCCTTTTGGTGCGGGCCCAGGCCTGGCTGGGGCAGGGCCAGACCGCCCTGGCCACCGCCGACCTCGAGCGGGCTTTGGCACTTTCGGAGGTCCTGCACTGGGGCGGGACCGAGGTACGGCAGCTTTACGCCGAGCTCGAGCTTATGCAACAAAACCCCAAGGCCGCCCTGCGCCTGGCCCAGCAAGCCCTGGAAGCTGCTCAGAGCGAAGCCCAGCGGATCAACGCGCTGTACAGCCGGGGCGGGGCCTGGCTGGCTTTGGGTGCATTCAAGAATGCCCGGGCCGACCTCGAGCAGGCCCTCACCCTGCACGAAGGCCGGCCCCGTTTTCAATGCGTCAGCGCGGAGGCCCTCCAGGCCCGCCTGGCAATGACGCCCCAATGACGCCCACCGGGCTACCCTTGGCTCGGTGATGGAGCCGAAGCCTCCCAAATCCCTCAACCTGGTGCTGCACCTCGAGCCTTCTGCGCCTCAGCAGCCCTGGCGGGCGGTTTTGCTCGACCCCGAGACCCAAGAAGAGCGGGTTTTCAACAGCCCACTAGAGTTGTTGCAGTACCTGGAGCAGCTCTGCCGGGCCTCGGGGGGACAGGTGTTTGGGATTCGCTAACCCCATCACCAAGGGAGCAACCCATGAAACAAACCCTTAGACGGCTCGCTCTTCTGGCCCTCATGCTGGCTACCCTGGTGGCCTGCGGAGGTGGGGGCGGCGGCAACGCAGGCATCTGGGACAACAGCCGGTGGGATCAGGCCAACTGGCAGTAGGGGTGTGGATATGCGTGGGAAAAACCTGTTCTTTTTTGTGTTGGGTGCGAGCATCGTGGCCTCTGGACTCTGGGCCCTGAGTGTGGGGTCGCTTACCAGCTTCAGCGCAGGTACGCCTATCAAGGCCAGCGAGGTCAACCAGAACTTCACCACCCTGCGCACGGCCATCGAGGCGCTCGAGGCGCGGCCCACAGGAGCGAGTTTTGGAGCCAACCTGACCGGCAGCGATGGAACCAACCCTGGTTTCAAGCTGCGCAACAATGCGACTGGCGGAACCGGGATTCGAGGCGAAATACCCGCCACGGGCTACGCGGTTTTGGGCAAGTCCGACGGGGGTGGTGTAGGTGTACGGGGCGAGGCTGGGGCTTTAGGGGCGGGCGTTTGGGGCAATGTTGCTGACTCCGGATGGGGCGTTATCGGCAGCTCGGACGGCGGCGGCATTGGTATTGAGGGAAGGGCGATAGGTGGGGTAGCGGTTTCTGCGGTTGCCACCGGCAGCAGTGGGACAGCCTTGCGGGTTAGTGGCAGCATTGCGGTAAGCGGAAGCAACAAAGCGGCCTTCGTACACACCGCCACCCTCGACAACATCAACGCCAGCCGCACCACCCTGGACAACCCCATGATTAACGGCGACCCCAACGCCATCCTGACCGTCACCCATCTCAGCAACGATACCGACCCCGTTATCCCTGCGCCCATCGGGGTTTCCTACGATAGTGTTGCGGGCCGCTGGCGCATTTTCCGGGCCGATGGGGGCAGTATGCCCAACGGGGCCAAGTTCAATGTTCTGGTTATCAAGCAACTCTGATCGAGGGTAGGCATGGGAAACGCTTGGATAATTGGGTTCTTGTTCCTCTCTATGCCGGCCCCAGCGTGGGTCTGGGGTTCTCCGGAGGGGGCGTGAGCGGCCCCATCTTCGCCCTGGCGGCGGGCCTCGAGCTGCCCACCGGCAACGTGTATACCTTCCTGGAAGGGGTCTTCACCTTCAACGGGCCGGGCGCCAGTTTTGGCCTGCGGGGCGGAGTCAGCGTGCGTTTATGAGGGTGGGATATGTCCAACAAAAACCTCTTCTTTTTGGCGCTTGGCATCGGGTTGTCCACCCTCGGTTTTTGGGCCCTGGCCGGCATCAATCTGCCGCATACCTTTAGCGCTGGTAGTCCCATCCGGGCCGCCGAGGTCAACGCCAACTTTGCCGCGCTGAACAACGCCCTCCCCGGCGTGGCCCAGACCGCCGCGTCCGACTCCGTCGCTATCACCGATACCACCCCGGCTGTGGACAGCGTGACCATAAATGTGCCGGGGCCGGGGTATGTGAGGGTGAGCGCCACGGCCCAGCTCAACGTGGAATACACCGGCACCTCGAGCGCGATGTTCACCCTGGCGGTTTCCAACACCGCCGATACCATCCGCCCCGACCAGGACAAGCGCATCTCGCTTCCCGGCGGGCTGCCCGCCTGGACTTATCGCTATATCGTAAGCAGCGAGCGGGTATTTCCGGTAGACAGTGCGGGCCCCAAAACCTTCTACCTGATTGCCGAGGAAAATAGCAGCGTACAGGGCACCATCTCGAGCCGCACCCTCACCGCCACCTTCCTAACCGGCATGGGGACGGTGCAAAGCCCGTAAGCTAGGTTCGATAGTCCATAGTCTTGGGTCAGAGGACGGTTACTATTGGCTATAGACTATGAACTATAGACCTCTAAAAGGAGCAACTATGAACAACCGCAGAATTTTGGCTTGGCTAGGGGTGGGCGTGCTGGGGCTGGTGCTGGCCCAGGCCGTGCAGCGGCAGCTCAACCTGGTGGTGAATGGACAGGCCCAGAGCAGCAAGGCCATTGTGGTGGGCGGGCAGACCTATGTACCGGTGAGCGCCCTGCGGGCTTTGGGCGTTACGGCCTCGGTCTCGGGCAATACCGTGAACCTGAGCGGTTCGCCGGTAGCCGGGGCCGACCAGCGGGCCAGCCTCGAGGGCTGCCTGAACGAGTGGCTCAACAACGGCATCTGGCGGGCCCGGGCTACCAAGGTTGAGGCGTTTGACGAAAACGGCCTCAAGGGCTGGGCCATAGACTTTGAGGTGCGCAACGCCACCCCCAAAACCCTCGAGGCCTGGAACGCCGGCTTCAAAGACCCCAGCAGCCTTACCCTGGCCTTTGCCGACGGTACCACCCAGCGTATGGAGGGGAATGCCCTGGCCCGCGAATCCTACGAAGCTAAAATCTACAATGCCGTCATCCCTCAGGGTGCTGGCGTTACCACAAAGCTCAAGTTCACCAGCAGCCGCACCGACGCCCCGACCAAGCTCCTGATCGAGATGGACACCAACAGCATCAAGCAGAAGTACAATCTGGCCTTCAGCGCCCCCAACCCCAGCCTGCGTTTCAAGCTAGACTGCTCGCGGTAACTAAATGCCTCCGCCCTCCCTCTTTGGGGGGGTTTTTGTGATTTTGTTGGGGGCGGTTGGGGATTTTAGTGATATTTTTCACGATTTATTCTGCTCGTGAAGTTTTTATCTGAAATCCGGCCCAATCTCCTCTTGAGAAGCCCTCACAAAAGGTTATGCTAAAGCCCATGCGCCGAACGCTTTATTGTGGCCACCTGCGCGAACAGCACACCGGCCTGAAGGTAACCCTGGAAGGATGGGTCAACCGAAGACGCGACCTGGGCGGGCTTATCTTCATAGACCTACGCGACCGCGAGGGGCTTGTACAGGTCGTGGTGAGCCCCGATGCGCCCTGCTTTGCCGAGGCCAGCCGGGTGCGCTCGGAATGGGTTATCCGAGTAGAGGGGGTGGTGCGGGGCCGGCCAGCTGAGCAGGTCAACCAGAAGATTGCTACTGGCGCGGTGGAAGTGCTGGCCCAGAACCTGGAGGTCCTGGCGGAGGCCCGAACCCCTCCCTTCCCCATCGATGCGGGCTGGCGTGGCGAGGAGGATCAGAACGTCGCCGAGGAGGTGCGGCTCAAGCACCGGGTGGTGGACCTGCGGCGCAAGCGGCTGCACGACAACCTGCGGCTGCGGCACAAGGTCATCGCCGCCATCTACCGCTTTCTGGACGCGGAGGGCTTTATCGGCGTGGAGACCCCTTACCTAACCCGCTCCACCCCCGAGGGGGCACGGGATTTTCTGGTGCCCTCGAGGCTCGAGCCGGGCCACTTCTACGCCCTGCCCCAGTCGCCCCAGCTTTTCAAGCAGATGCTGATGGTGGCCGGCTACGACCGCTACTTCCAGATTGCCCGCTGCTTCCGCGACGAAGACCTGCGGGCCGACCGCCAGCCCGACTTCACCCAGCTCGATATGGAGATGTCCTTTGTGGAGCAGGAGGACATCATCGAGCTCAACGAGCGGCTGGCCGCCTACATCCTGCGCGAGGTGCTGGGGGTGGAGCTCCCTCTCCCCTTCCCCCGCCTCCCCTACGCCGAGGCCATGAACCGCTTTGGCTCGGACAAGCCCGACCTGCGCTTTGGCTTAGAGCTCCAAGACGTAACTGAGGTGTTCAAAGGGGGCGCTTTCCGGGCCTTCGCCGAGGCCGAGGTGGTCAAGGCCCTGGCGGCCCCCAAGGCCCTTTCGCGCAAGGAGATCGAGGAGCTCGAGGCCCTGGCCAAGTCCAAAGGAGCGGCAGGCCTGGCCTGGGCCCGCCTGGAGAACGGAGCGCTTACTGGTGGAATCGCCAAATTCATCCCCCCCACGCTCTTGGAGAGGCTGACCGTTTCGGAGGGCCAGACCCTGCTCTTCGTGGCCGGTCCCTGGCGCAAGGCGGTGGAGAGCCTGGGGGCGGTGCGGCTCGAGCTAGGCCGGCGGCTTGGGCTGATTGAGCCCGGCTTTAAGTTCTTGTGGGTGGTGGACTTTCCCCTGCTGGAGTGGGACGAGGAGGCCGGGCGGTGGACCTACATGCACCACCCCTTTACCAGCCCCAACCTAGAGGACCTGCACCTGCTGGATAGCCAACCCGCAAAGGTGCGGGCCTACGCCTACGATTTTGTGCTCAACGGCAGCGAGATCGGCGGGGGTTCCATCCGCATCCACCGCCGCGACCTGCAAGAGCGCATCTTCGCCCTGCTGGGCATCGGCCCGGAGGAAGCCCAGGAGAAGTTCGGGTTCTTGCTCGAGGCCCTCTCCTACGGCGCCCCACCCCACGGGGGCATTGCTTGGGGGCTAGACCGCTTCGTGGCCCACCTGGCCGGCGAGGACTCCATCCGCGAGGTCATTGCCTTCCCCAAGAACAAGGAGGGCAAGGAGCCGCTCACCGGGGCCCCGGCCCCGGTGGAGGAGGCCCAGCTCGAGGCGCTGGGGCTGCGGCTGAGGGGTGAGGGATGAGGTGGCAGGAGGTATCCCGTGGGTAGCCCTGGGGTGGCCTACAGGCTAGCGGACGCCTTCACCGAGGTGGTGGGCGGTGGCAACCGGGTGGCCTTGGTGCTGGACGCGCGAGGGCTTACCCCAGAGGAGATGCAGTGGATATCCAGGCGGCTTGGGGAGGCCCAGGCGGCTTTCGTCACCGACTGGGACCACAATAGCTTTGAGGTGCGCTTTTTTACCGTAGCCGGGGAGGTGGAGTTCAGCGGGCACGCTGCGGTGGCCTTGGCCCACAGCCTAGCCCAAGAGGGCCGGATTAAGCCACCGCAAACCCTTTTTCGGAGCATCGGCGGACCGCTGGTGGCCCGGTTCGAGGACCAGCTGGCCTTGGTGCAAAGCCCCGTCCCCCGCTTCCGCGACCCACCGACCTGGCGGGCCCTCCAGGAGATTACCGAGGCGCTGGGGGCCAACGAGCGCTACCTGCACCGCGGGCTCCCCTATGGCATCACCTTCACCGGGCTGTGGACGCTCTTCGTGCCGGTGGTGGCCCCCGGCCTGGTGGACGCGCTAGAACCGGAGATGGAGCCCCTAAACCGCCTTTCGGCGGAGCTGGGGGTGGCCGCGGTGCATGTTTACGCCCCCATCGGACCGCGCCGGTTCTACGCCCGCACCTTCGCCCCAGCCTTGGGCATCCCCGAGGACCCGGTCACCGGCTCCCCCAACGCCGCCCTGGGGGCCATGCTGGCCCGGGCAGGGGTGGTCCCCCGCTGGGAAGGAGAGGTGCGGCTACAGGTGGTACAAGGGCACCGTGTGGGCGGACCAGGCGAGGTGGAGGTGCGGGTCAGCTATGGGCCGGCGGGGAACATCCTGGCGGTCTATATCGGAGGCAAAGCAGTGGTGGCGAAGGACGGATGGCTCGAGCTAGGCAACGCAAGAGGGGTATGAGCAGGATTCGGCTGGCGCTGATAGATGTAGATGGCACCCTCTTTGGCCCCTCGGGCGTCCCCGAGTGCGCCTGGGAAGCGGCCGAGCAAGCCCGGCGGGCCGGGCTTCACCTAAGCATCTGCACTGGGCGGCCAGGCCGGGGCTTCGCCTTGGAGTACGCGAAGCGGCTGGATCCTCAGGGCCTGCACATCTTTGAGTCGGGGGCGGTGGTGGTCTCAGGCCAAGGGTCAGCGGTCAGGGTCTTGAGCCTGCCGGCACAGGCCTACGCCAGGCTTCTCGAGCTGAGCCGAAAACACGGGATCCCCTTCGAAGTCTACACCGCACAAGGGGGCTTCTACCGAGAGGTCTCCCACCCTGACCTACTTCAACACGAGGCCATGCTGGGCTTCGCGGCGGAAGAGCTTCCCCTAGACAAGGTTCCCGGCCAGGTCGTGCGGGTCCAGTACGTGTGGCGTTTCTCCCCTGCTTGGGAGGCAGCGCGGCAAGAGATTCTGGAAATCCCAAGCGTAGAACTCCACGAAGCCACCAGCCCCGGGATGCCTGGAGTGGGTTCAGCTCGGTAACTGCGGCAGGGGTCTCCAAGCGCAGCGCAGCGGAGTGGGTGGCAGGCCGCCTGGGTCTCTCCCTGGCCCAAGCGGCCATGGTGGGCGACGGAGAAAACGACCTGGAGCTCATAAAGGCAGCTGGACTCGGCATCGCCATGGGCAACGCCCCCGAGCAGGTCAAACGGGCTGCCCAGCGAGTGGTAGAGCGGGTGGAAAACTGCGGCTTGGCCGAGGCCTTGGCGTTGGCTCGGATTTTCAAGTGATTTTATTCACGATTTATCATGCTCGGGAAATTTTTATCTACAACCCAGTAAAATCCTCTACACCCCCGACAGCACTAGGGAAGAAAGGCCATGGGGTTGCGGGGGACACCCCCTACCCGAACCTCAAAGTGCAGGTGGGGGCCGGTGCTCCATCCCGTAGAACCCACATAGCCGATGACCTGGCCACGCTCCACCCACTGCCCAGGACGCACCACAATGCGGGACATGTGGCCATAAAGGGTTTCCTGACCGCCACCGTGGTCCAGCACCACGTGGAGCCCATAGCCAAAGCGGCTCCAGCCCGCCACCCCCACCTGGCCGGCACGGGCCGCATAGATGGGCGTGCCCACCGGGGCTGCCAGGTCTATGCCGGTGTGGAAGCGCTGGAACACCCCCCGACGGCCAAAATAGGTGGTGATGGTGAAGCTAGTCATGGGCCAGCGGTACCCCGCGGCCGCCACCACCGCGTTGGCCCGGCGGAGCTGAGGCTGAGCTTGTGCTGGGGAGCGTGTCTGGAGCTGAGCCCGGCGCTGCTCGGCTATCTGGCGGCGCCGGGCCTCCTCCTGCCGGCGGCGCTCCTCAGCAAGCCGGCGGCGCTCCTCCTCGCGGGCCCTCCGCTCGGCCTCTTGGATTTGGAGCAGCCGCTCGTAGGTGGCCTTGGCCTGAACCCCCGGAAGCAGGACCAGATCGCCCGGCCCAACCTCCGTGGGAGAGACCAGCCCGTTGGCCCTGGCCACCACCGGTAGGGGCAGCCGATAGCGCTGGGCCAGGTCATGAACGGTCTCCCCCGGCTTCAGGCGCACCAGCAAACCGGGTTCGCCGGTGGGAATGTAGAGGGTGGAGCCTACCTCGAGCCGGTCCAGGCTTTTCAGCTCCGGGTTGGCCGAGACCAAACCCAGCAGCGTAAGGTCAAAGCGGCGGGCAATGGACTCAACGGTATCGCCAGGCCGCACGATATAGGCCCGCACCCCCGGGGGCAGCCGCACCTCGCTGGGGGTATCGTCCACCAACGGGATGCGCAGAAGCTGGCCGGGACGCAGATGAGCGCTTTGAAGACCGCTGCTGTACATGATGGCCCGGGCATCCACACGGTAGCGATGGGCGATTGCGCTTAGGGTATCGCCGGGCTGCACCGTGTAGAGCACCCATCCCTTGCGGGCTGGGGCTTCCACGGTGATCTTGGTTCCGGGCAGGTTGGGCTGGAGCAGACCGAGAACCCCCGTCGCCAGCACACCGCCCAAGATTTCGCCAATGGACAAAGCCGACCTCCTTGCGGGCTGGGGCCAGGAAACCCCACTGCGGAAACTCAGGGGCAAGCCCAGGGTTTCCGGCGACTTCCGCAGGGAGTATACCTACTTCCCCCCCAAGGATGCAAGGAACTCCTTGTTGGACTTGGTGCGGTAGAGCCTCGCCAAGAGCATTTCCATGGCCTCAGCGGGGTCCATGTCGGCGAGCACCTTGCGAAGGAGCCACATCTTTTGCAGCACTTCCTCCCCCAAAAGAAGCTCCTCCCGGCGGGTGCCCGACTTAAGAATGTCTATAGCCGGGAAGATGCGCCGCTCCTCCAAACGCCGGGACAGGTGCAGCTCCATGTTGCCGGTGCCCTTGAACTCCTCAAAAATCACGTCGTCCATGCGACTGCCGGTCTCTACCAGGGCCGTGGCTAGGATGGTCAGCGAGCCCCCTCCCCGGATGTTGCGGGCTGCCCCCAAAAAGCGTTTAGGGAAGTGCAACGCAGCGGAGTCAAGGCCGCCCGAGAGGGTACGGCCGGTGGGCGGGGTGACCAGGTTGTTGGCCCGGGCCAGACGGGTGATGGAGTCCAAGAGGATGAGCACATGCCCCCCCTCCTCCACGATACGGCGGCTGCGCTCGTGGACGAATTCCGCTACCCGGATGTGGTTCTGCGGGGGCTCGTCAAAGGTAGAGGCGATAACCTCGGCCCCCTCTACCGACTCCCGGAAGTCGGTCACCTCCTCCGGGCGCTCGTCAATGAGCAGGACGATGACCTTGATGTCGGGCTCGTTCTTTAGTACAGCCCGGGCGATTTTCTTGAGCAGGGTGGTCTTACCGGCTTTGGGTGGGGCCACGATAAGGCCCCGCTGGCCCCGGCCGATGGGAGCCAGGAGGTCAATTACACGGGTGGAGGCCTCATCTGGGGTGGTTTCCAGGATGATCTGCTTATCGGGGAACTGGGGGATAAGGTCGTCAAACCTGGGGCGCTTGGCCGCGGCCTCGGGGTCAAGGTTGTTGACCGCCTCCACCTTCATCAAGGTGCCGTAGCGCTCGTGTTCACGGGCCGGGCGGGCCCGGCCCACCACGTAGTCCCCGCTGCGGAGCTGGTACTGCTTGATAAGCCCCGCCGAAACGATGACCGTGCGGGACTCGAGGTCGTAGAGGTTCTCCTGCAAGAAGCCGTAGCCATCGGGGCTAATCTCTAGGTAGCCCTTGGCGATGACCAGCCCCTCCTCGCTGGCCTCCCGCGAAAGCAAGAGCATGACCAGCTCATCCTTAGAGAGCTTCTTGTAGTTGGGGATGCCAGCTTCTGCGGCGAGCAGGTGCAGCTCAGGCAGGATTCGGTTGGCCAGTTCCTGGTAGCTCAGGGGAACGTTGTTCTGTGGCTTGCGCCGAATCTTCTTCCCGGTGCGGGTTACCGTAACCTGGGCTTCGGCGTTGGGATCAGCAGCGGTCGTCTTGGGCATGGGAGACTCCTATAGGGTTGCGCTCGCTTTGGCCCAGTCCCTGAGGAAGGCCTCGAGGCCCGCCTCAGTCAGGGGGTGCTTGACGAGCTGTTGGAAGACCCGGGCAGGCATGGTGGCGATATGGGCGCCCAGCCGAGCGGCTTCGGCCACGTGGCGGGGATGGCGAATGGAGGCGGCCAGGATGCGGGTGGCGATACCTTGGACGCGGTAAATCTCGGCGATCTCCTGGATAAGCCTCATCCCGTCCCAGGAGATATCGTCAATCCGCCCTAGAAACGGGGAAACGCACCAGGCCCCAGCCTTCGCACACAGGAGGGCCTGGTTGGCGGAGAAAACCAGGGTCATGTTGACCCGGATGCCCTCCGAAGAGAGGGCCTTACAGGCTTTTAGGCCGTCTATCGTGGTGGGCAGCTTGACCACCACGTGCGGGTCTATCCCGGCCAGCCTCCGCCCCTCGGCGATCATCTCTGGGGCGCTGGTCGAGATGACCTCCGCCGAGACCGGGCCCTGCACCACCCGGCATATCTCCTTGATGGTGGGCTCCAGGGGGCGGCCCGTTTTGGCGATGAGGGAGGGGTTGGTGGTCACCCCGGAGAGCACGCCCCAGGCCGCAATCTCCTTGATCTCGCTTAGGTCCGCTGTATCCAGGTATAAGTCCATCCTCACTCCTTCCAGACTTCCCGCATGGGCGCACTTGTGCGGATTGATAGGCCGAGTATAGCGCCGACCTCGGATGAGAAGCAAGATTGTTGACGCGGGGATTAGCAGCTTGCTACCATGCAGGATAGCCGGTTGCCAGCAGTGGAATATAACACAGGCGGCAACCCGTGTAAAGGGCAGGGACGAGTAGGCCTCCAAGGCCCACGCAGCGAGCCCGGGAGGGTGCGAGCCGGGCGGCAACCTGGACGCTGAAAATCCCCCTGCTTTAATCCGGGAAGAAAGGGAAGGCCCGAGTAGAACCCGGCGGGAGCGCCCGAAACAGCGCCAAAGAGGGCCCGGGGAAGTCCCGGGAAGTGCGGTGGTACCGCGGGAGTTTTCTCGTCCGCACCCGGAAAGCAGGGCGCGGTTTTTGTTTTAGGAGCGGGTATGGTAGAGGAGAAAAAGCCCTTTCAGGCAGTAGGCGAGCCCAACTTCCCCAAGCTCGAGGAGGAGGTGTTGCGCTTCTGGCAGGAAAACCACATCTTCGTCAAGTCAGACCAGAAGGAGGCCCCCAAAGGGGAGTTCGTCTTCTACGAAGGACCCCCCACCGCCAACGGCCAACCCGCCATGCACCACGTGTTGGCTCGAGCCTTCAAGGACATCTTCCCCCGCTACAAGACCATGCGCGGCTACCACGTGACCCGCAAGGGCGGGTGGGACACCCACGGCCTTCCGGTAGAAATCGCGGTGGAAAAGAAGCTTGGGGTGCTGGGCCGCAAGTCCTTGACCCCCGAACAGATCGCCGAGTTCAACCAGCAGTGCCGCCAGTGGGTCTTTGCCAACATTGAGGACTGGAACTACTTCACCCAGCGAATGGGGATGTGGCTTGATCTGGAGAACGCCTACATCACCTACAGCAACGAATACATTGAGTCGGTCTGGAACCTCCTAAAGCGGATGTGGGACCGGGGCATGATCGTCCAGGACTATAAGGTGGTGCCCCTTTCCCCTCGCATCTCCACCACCCTCTCACAAAACGAAATCGCCGACGGCTACCGGGAGGTGGACGACCCCAGCGTCTACGTTCGCTTCCCCTTGCGGCTGGAAACCACCCCCAAGGCAGCGCGGGCCAGGCTGGAGGCCCAGGGGGTGCGGTTGGAGGAGCTAAAGGAGCCCGCCATTCTGGTCTGGACCACCACCCCCTGGACCCTGCCTTCCAACACCCTGGCCGCGGTCCACCCAGAGATGGACTACGCGCTGGTGCGCTCCCCCTCGGTAGGCCACTTGGTGCTGGCCGCCCAGGCGGTGGAGCGGGTGGGGGCGTTGCGCAAGGAGGGGCTCGAGGTGCTCGCCCATCTTAAGGGCGCAGAGCTGGAGGGATGGGAGTACCTGCCCCCTTTCCCGGAGGTGTGCGTAGAGCTGGGCGCGGTGAAGGCCCAAGGGGAAAGGCGCCCCGATGGGAGGCCGGTGATGCACTTTATCGCCCTGGCCGAGTTCGTGAGCGCCGAGGACGGCTCCGGAGTGGCCCACCAAGCGCCGGTATACGGGGCAGAGGACCTGGAGATAGCCCGCAAGTACGAGGTTCCCCTCCTCTTCGGTACCGATGAGTACGGAATTATGCGGGTCACCGAGGAGCGGGGCAAGTTTTTCAAAGACGCCGACAAGGGCCTGATCCGCATCCTGAAGGAGCGGGGCCTGCTCTACCACGCCGGGCAGATTCGCCACCGCTATCCCTTCCACGACCGCACCGGCGATCCCATCCTCTACTTCGCCAAGCCGAGCTGGTATATCAAGACCTCCAACTTCCGGCAGGAGCTATACGAAAACAACGAAAAGATTAACTGGATTCCCCCCCACATCAAGCACGGTCGGTTTGGCAACTGGCTCAAGGACAACGTGGACTGGGCCATCAGCCGGGAACGCTACTGGGGCACCCCGCTGCCCTTCTGGGTCTCGGAGGACGGCTCGGAGTATGTCTGTGTGGGGAGCGTGAGGGAGCTTTCGGAGCTGGTGGGCAAGGACCTAAAGGGCCTAGACCTGCACCGCCCCTATGTGGACGAGATTACCTTCGTCAAAAACGGCAAAACCTTCCGGCGGGTACCAGAAGTGCTGGACGTGTGGTTTGACTCCGGGGCCATGCCCTACGCCCAGTGGCACCTGATGCTAGACGAAAAGGACCAGCCCTTGCCTGGAACCGAGGAGAACTACCGCCTGTGGCGACGCCACTTCCCCGCCGACTACATCTGCGAGGCCATTGACCAGACCCGCGGCTGGTTCTACTCGCTGCACGCCATCTCCACCCTGATCTACGGGGAGCCCTGCTTCAAAAACGTAATCTGCCTGGGGCATCTGGTGGACGAAAAGGGCCACAAGATGTCCAAGAGCAAGGGCAACGTGGTGGAGCCCCTGCCCATGTTTGACAAGTACGGGGCCGACGCAGTGCGCTGGTATCTCTTTACCGCTTCTGAGCCGGGCGAGCAGAAGCGCTTTTCCGAACGGCTGGTGCAGGAGGCCCAGCGAGGCTTTTTGGGCACCTTGTGGAACGTCTACAGCTTCTTCGTGCTCTACGCCAACCTGGATAAGCCCAACCTGCAAAACCGCCCCGAGGTCCAAAGGCGACCGGAGATGGACCGCTGGCTGGTGGCCCGGCTGCAACGGCTTATCCAAGAGGTCACGGAGGGGCTCGAGGCCTACGACGCCCGCGGGGCGGGCAAGGCCCTAGAGGCCTTCGTGGATGAGCTTTCCAACTGGTACGTGCGGCGCAACCGGCGGCGCTTCTGGAAAAACGAGGACGCAACCGACCGCGAAGCGGCCTACGCCACCTTGTGGGAGGCCTTGGTTACCGTGGCCAAGCTCACCGCCCCCTTCACCCCCTTCATCGCTGAAGCGCTGTGGCAAAACCTGGTGCGGTCGGTGGAGCCAGGAGCCCCTGAGTCGGTACACCTGGCCGAGTGGCCCGAGCCAGACCCCCAGCTCGAGGACAGCGCCCTGCTCACTCAGATGGGCGCGGTGGTGCGGGTGGTGGGGCTGGCCCGGTCGGCCCGGGCGATAAGCGGCATCAAGACCCGGATGCCCCTACCCAGACTCCTGGCCACCGCCCCCAGCGAGGGCGAACGGGAGGGGCTGCGCCACTTTGCCGACGAAATCGCCGAAGAGCTCAATGTGAAGCGGGTGGAGGTCCTGGGGCTAGGCGAGGAAATCCTCTCCTACCGGGTGCTCCCCAACCTGCCGGCATTGGGAAAGAAGTACGGCAAGCGGGTGCCGCAAATCCGAGCCGCGCTGGCCGAGCTGGACGGCCGCATGGTGGCCCAGACGGTCAAGGCCGGGCGGGCCCTGAGCTTGGAGATTGAGGGTGAGCGGGTTGTGCTGGAGCCCTCGGAGGTCCTGCTGGAAGCCCTCTCCCCAGAGGGCTTTGCCGCCCAGGAGGAGGGGGGGTACCTAGCGGCCCTCGAGGTGCGGGTAGACGAGGAGCTCTTCCTGGAGGGCCTAGCCCGCGACCTCATCCGGCTGGTGCAGCAGGCCCGCAAGGAGATGGGCCTGGCGGTCTCGGACCGCATCCACCTGACCTACCAGGCCCAGGGTAAGTACGCCGAGGCACTGAGGCGGCACGGGGCTAGGCTGCAGGAGGAGACCCTGGCCCTCTCGCTCCTCGAGGCCGAACCCGCTGGCTTCGTCACCGAGCTTTCCGACGAGGAAGGCACCGCTCGCTTCGGCCTGAGCAAAGCCTAGGCCAAGGCGGCCAAAGGCCAGGGAGGAAGACCTTCGGCCGCCTTGGTGGGCCCGCCTGGGTGGCGGCAGGCTACTTGTACCACCGATACCGGAAGGCAACCAGGGAAAAAAGTCCCATCGTGCCATCTCGAAAACCAGGGAAAAAATCTATATCCTGGGCGTATGGCCGAGGAACGGCTGGCCCAGCTTCCACCCAGGTTGCAAAACGTGGTCAAGGCTTTGGGAAGCGTACCCAAAGCGCTCAAAACCGAGATGCTTCTGGAATTCGCCAGGAAGATGCCCCCCCTGCCGGAAGGGATGAAGGGGAAGCTCGAGCAGGTGCACGAGTGCACCACTCCCTTCTTCGTACACGCCGAGATAAAAGACCGGCGGGTTCACCTCTACTTTGATGCGCCCCAGGAGGCCCCCACGGTGCGGGCTTTTGCCGGGATGCTCGCCGAAGGGCTGGAAGGAGAGAGCCCAGAGGCTGTGCTGAGTGTTCCGGAGGACTTCTACACCCTGGCCCGGCTGGAGGAAATTATCACCCCCCTACGCCTGCGCGGGCTGCAGGCGGTGCTGATGCGCATCAAACGCCAGGTGCGGGAGGCCCAAGGCTAGGGATGCGGATTACCTCCCCCGCCAACCCCCGCATCAAGGCTGCCGCCGCGCTCAAAGAGCGGAGGGAGCGAGAAAAAACCGGGCTTTTCCTCATTGAGGGTGCGAGGGAGATCGCTCGAGCCCTGCAGGCTGGCATTGGCCTGGTGGAGGTCTATCGAGGGGAGAACCTGAACCCCGAGGAGGCGCGGGTAGCGGCAGGGCTGGACCGCCTGCCGTGGCTTCCTATACTCCTGGCCTCCGAGGCCGTACTCAAAAAGCTCAGCAACCGGGAGAATCCCGCTGGCCTGGTGGCCTTGGCCCGAATCCCCCGGACCTCCCTGTCCAGCCACACCCCCCCTAAGAACGCCTTGGTGCTCCTGGCGGTGGGCATAGAAAAGCCCGGCAACCTGGGGGCCATTCTCCGCTCCGCTGAGGCTGCTGGAGCCAGCGCGGTGCTGGCGGTGGGGGGGACCGACCTCTACAGCCCCCAGGTCGTGCACAACTCCACAGGGGCCATCTTCAGCCTGCCCTGCTTTTCCGTGGGTGAGGAGGAGGCCTGGGGGTGGCTAGAGCGGCACCAAATTCCCTTGGTAGCAACCACCCCTCAGGCCGAAAAGACCTACTGGGAAGCGAACCTGAGGGGCGCGGTAGCCCTGGCGCTGGGCCCTGAACACCAGGGCCTAGGGCCGGCGTGGCTGGCTCGAGCCACCTCAAGGGTGCGGGTGCCCATGTGGGGCCAGGCCGACAGCCTGAACGTCTCGGTCACCGCGGCCCTGGTCCTCTACGAGGCCGCCCGCCAGCGCAGCTTCAGATGAGGACGCTCACCGACTGGTTGGTGTGCACCCGCCGGATGGCCTGGGCCAAAAGAGGGGCGGTGGGCAGGATGGTGTAACCCAAATCCGGGCTTAGCGCGATGGTGTCGGTAAAGACCACCTCCCGGATGGCCGGGTGGGCCAGGTTCTCGCGGGCGTTCCCCACCAGCACCGCATGGGAGGCCATCACCACCACCTCCGGCGCGGCCCCGGCCGCCAACAGGGCCTCCACCCCCCGACGGATGGTGC
Organism: Meiothermus luteus; assembly: GCF_003574085.1. Classification (GTDB taxonomy): domain Bacteria; phylum Deinococcota; class Deinococci; order Deinococcales; family Thermaceae; genus Meiothermus; species Meiothermus luteus. The sequence goes on from NZ_QWKZ01000057.1 coordinate 18,349, forward strand.
CGCCCGTGGAGATGATGTCGTCAATGATAAGGGGCCGCTTCCCCGCCACATCGCCGATGACGTAGCTGACCTGGGTCTCCAGGGGCCCGGTGCGGCGCTTGGCCAGGATGGCCAGGGGGAGGTTGAGGCGTTCGGAAAGCCGGCGGGCCTGCTCGGCCCGACCCGAGTCGGGCGAGACCACCACCGCGTTCTGGGTGAGCCCGCGGTCCTCCAGGTACTCCGCGAAAAGCCGCACCGCGGAGAGCTCATCCACCGGATGGTAGAAAAAACCCTGAATCTGGGGGGCGTGAAGGTCTACGGTAATCACCCGGTGGATGCCCACGTGCTCGAGTAAGCCCGCCACCAGCCGGGCGGTGATGGGCTCCCGCCCTTGGGTCTGCTTGTCCTGCCGGGCGTAGCCGAAGTAGGGAATCACCGCATTAATCCGGCCCGCGCTGCTGCGGCGCACCGCGTCGGCCAGAACCAGTAGCTCCATTAGGTTGTCGTTGACCGGGGGGGCGGTGGGCTGGATGAGGTACACATCGTCCCCCCGGATGCTCTCCTGCAAACGCACCCGCACCTCGCCATCGGGAAAGCGCTCCACCACAGCCTCCCCCAGGCGAACCCCCAGGGCCCTGGCGATGGCCTCGGCCAGGGGCCGGTTGGCGTTCCCACTGAACAGCTTGACCTGTCCACCCCCCACCGCCTCCACAGCAGAGGCAATCCGCCCCTCGGCTGACCTCTCATCACTTTTCCCACCCCTGTACCCGTTGCCGCAGAAGACCTGTGAGCGTCCGCACCGCCACACTCCGCAGGGAGGGGGGCCCCTGGGCCAGAAGGAGGCGGGCTAGTCGGAAAAGGCTCTGCCGCTCCGGATGCGCCACCACCTTCGGCCACCACTCCCTGCCCCGCAAGGCGGCCCCCAACAGAACCAAGAGCACCATCCCTAGGAACAAAAGCCAAAGCCATCCCCTAAGGCTTCCCTCCGTCCTAATACCAAATCTCCCTCGAGGTGACACCTATAGTAGGATTGGGGAATGGGTCGTAGGATTGCCCCAATCGATTGGACTGAAAGCGCAGAGGAGCTGGAGGCACAGTATAGACGGGAGAGGAACCTGGA
>NZ_QWKZ01000058.1 GCF_003574085.1 Meiothermus luteus
TTTGTAGATGAGCTAGGCATCCACCCGACCCGAAACTGAGAGAACCTCCTTGCTGAGGAGGTAGCGATGGCTTTTACGATTTTAGACGCAATACTGGCCCTGATGGTGCTCGTGCTGGGGGTGGCGGGGGGTTCTTGATAGTCCCGGCGTTGGTCCTGCTGGGTGGGCTGACCATGCACCTAGCGGTGGGGACCAGCCTCCTCATCGTGGCCATGAAGTCGGCCAGCGGCTTCTACAAGTACCTGCACCTGCTCCCCGAGCAAGGGTACGCCATTCACTGGGACATTGTCCTGCTCTTCTCGGCGCTGGGGGTTTTGGGCAGCCTTTTCGGGGGCCGCCTGGCCGCTTCCATCCCCCAGCTCACCCTGCGGCGGGGGTTCGCGGGATTCCTGGTGGCGATGGGGGTCTTCATCCTCTGGCAAAACCTGCCCAAGGCCCTGCACGGCTGAGGCTTTCAGGCAGGGAGGCGATACACGCGAACCGCATTCTCCCCCATAATCCTAGGGTCAGGGCTGGGGAGGGCCTGCTCGAGGGCCTCCTTCACCTGCGGATACTCCGCCGCCAGGGTGCAGACCGGCCAGTCGCTGCCGAACATGCAGCGCGCCGGGCCGAACAGCTCTAGGGCCTTGTGGATGTAAGGGGCCAGGTCCTCGGGCTTCCAACGCCTCCAGTCGGCCTCGGTGACCAGGCCGGAGAGCTTGACCCAAAGGTTAGGCTGCTCAGCCAGCGGCTCCAGCCGCTCGAGCCAGTCCTCCCACTGCCCCCGGGCGATGTTGGGCTTGGCCAGGTGGTCCAGCACGAAGCGCAGCTCGGGGAAACGCCGCACCGTGGCCAAAGCGGCAGGAAGCTCCCGGGTGCGCACCAGCAGGTCGTAAACCAGCCCCCGCTCGGCCACCGCTGCCAGGCCCCGCTGAACCTCGGGGAGCAGCAGCCAGTCTGGGTCGGGCTCATCGTGGACTTGGTGCCGGAGGCCCACCAGGTAGCGGCCCTCCGGCAGGGCCATCAGCTCATCCAGCACCCGGCCTACCCCCGGGTCGCGCAGGTCTACCCAGCCCACCACTCCGGCCACAAACCCGCTCTCGGCAGCGATGCGGAGAAGCTCACGGGTCTCCTCGAGGCTGCTGCGGGTCTGGACCAAGACGGTGCGCTCTACACCGCAGGCCTCGAGCAGGGGCCGTAGGTCGTCTGGGGTGAAGTCGCGGCGCAGGGGAGCCAACGTGGGGTCCTCCATCCAAGGGTAGTGGACCCGGCTGGGAAAGAGAAAGTGCTGGTGGGCGTCTACGACCATCATTCCTCCTCACAGCTCAGCGGCCGCACGCAGGGTAGCCACAACTCCCGCGGCCTCAAGGGCCTCCAGCTCTTTCCCGCTCATCCCTAGCACCCCGCAGAGCACCTCCTCGGTGTGCTCCCCCAGCATAGGGGGATGGGCCCGCACCTGGGCCGGGGTACGCGAGAGGTGGGCCAGGGGCGAGCCCAACAGGGAGAGCGGGCCCAACCGGGGGTGATGCACCTGCTGCACCATCCCCCGGGCCGCCACCTGGGGTTCGGCCAGGGCCTCGGCCAGGTTGTTAACCGGGGTGGCCGGGACCCCGGCCTCCTTGAAACGCTCGAGCCACGCCTGTCTGGGGCGGGTGCGGAAGAGGGCCTCGAGCCTGGGCAGCAGCTCTGCTCGGTGCTGCACCCGGCCCGCGTTGGTCTGGAAGCGGGGGTCCTCCCACAGCTCCATCCGCCCCATCACCTGGCAGGCCCGGCGGTACTGCTCGTCGTTGCCAATGGTCAGCATAAACCAGCCATCTGCGGCCTCAAAGGCCCCATAGGGCACAATCTGGGGGTGGCCGTTGCCCAGCCGCGGCGGCAGCTCGCCGGTGGCGAGGTAGCTTTGGGCCAGGTTGACCATGGCTGCAAGGCCCACGTCAAACAGGGCCAGGTCAATGTGCTGGCCCTGCCCACTCCGCGTGCGCTCCTGCAGCGCGGCCAGAACCGCGATGGCTCCCTGCATCCCGGTCATCAGGTCCACCCAGGCCACCGGCACCCGCATGGGCGGCCCCTCCGGGGCCCCCGTCACCGACATGATGCCGCAAAGGCCCTGGACCGCCACATCGTAGCCAGGCTCGGCCGCCCGGGGGCCGGTGTGCCCATAGCCGGTGATGGAGAGATAGACCAACCCCGGGTTGATCCGGGCCAGGGAGGGGTAGTCCAGCCCGTAGCGGGCCAGGTCGCCGGTTTTGAAATTCTCCACCAGCACATCCGCCCTGCAGGCCAGCTCCCGCACAATCTCCTGGCCCTTTGGGTCCTTAAGATTCACCACCAGGCTCTTCTTACCGCGGTTGCAGGAGAGGTAGTAGGCGCTCTCACCCCGAGCGGCCAGCCCCTCCTCCCCCAAAAAGGGCGGACCCCAGGCCCGGGTATCATCCCCTCTGGGTGGTTCTACCTTCCAGACCTCGGCGCCCAGGTCGGCCAGCATCTGGGTGCAAAAAGGCCCGGCCAGCACACGGGAAAGATCGAGAACCCTCAGCCCTTCCAACGCACCCATGCCTCCGATACTACCTTAGAATCAGGCCCATGAAGGTACTCGTTACCGGAGGGGCCGGCTACATCGGCAGCACCATCGCCAACGCCCTCCTTGACCACGGCCACACCCCCATTCTGCTGGACTCCCTGGTCAGCGGACCGCGGGCCTTCACCCAAGGAAAGGTCTTCTACGAAGGGGACATCGCCGACCGAGGGTTGCTGGAGCGCATCTTCCAGGAGCATCCCGACATCCACAGCACCATCCACTGTGCGGCCCTGGTGGTGGTGCCCGAGTCGGTGGAGAAGCCCTACCTCTACTACCACGAGAACGTCTGCAAGAGCCTCGAGCTGTTCAAAACCCTGGAGGAGCTAGGCTACCACCGGGTGGTCTTCAGCTCCTCGGCCTCCATCTACGCAGCGGTTCCGGGGTTTAAGGTCACCGAGGAGGCCCCCCTGGCCCCGGCCTCCCCCTACGCCCGAACCAAGCACATGATGGAGCAGGTGCTGCAAGACCTGGCCCAGGCCACCCGGCTGCGGGCCATCGCCTTGCGCTACTTCAACCCCATCGGGGCCGACCCCAAGCTGCGCACCGGCATCCACGTGCGCGAGCCCAGCCACGTCTTAGGAAGGATGGTGGACGTGGCGCTGGGCAAGCTGAGCGAGTTCGTCATCACTGGGGTAGACTGGCCCACCCGGGACGGCTCGGGCATCCGCGACTACATCCACGTCTGGGACCTGGCCCTGGCCCACCTGCGAGCGGTGGAGCGCTTTGACGAGGTGCTGGCCAGGGCCGGCCGCCCCTACGTGGCCATCAACCTGGGCACGGGCCGGGGGGTCACGGTGAAGGAGCTGCTGGCCGCCTTTGAGCGGGTCTACGGGCGGCCCATCCCTAAGCGTGAGGCCCCGCCCCGCCCAGGGGATGTGGCGGGGGCCTACGCCAGCGCCGAACGGGCCTGGGAGCTGCTCGGTTGGAGGGCCGAACGGCCCATTGAGGAGGGCATCGCCAGCGCCCTGGCCTGGGGCAAAAAGCGCAGGGAGGTCCTGGGCTACCCCTAGGCCAGGTGTTCGCGGAACCACTCGAGGTAGGCCTCTATCCGGGCCACCCGGCGGTCGGGCCGCCCCGAGCGGCTGAGTTCGTGCCCCTCCTCGGGCACCCGGAAGAACCGGGTGGGCACCTTCCTGTGCAGGAGCAGGGTGTACCAGGTTTCCCCTTGGTCTATGGGGCAGCGGTGGTCCTGCTCGGAGTGGACCACCAGGGTCGGCGTCCTGACCTGGTGCACCAGGGAAAGCGGGCTCTTCTGCCAGAGCACCTGGGGGTTCTCCCAGGGGCTGGCCCCCAGCTCCAGGTGGGTGAAGCGCGGCCCGATGTCCGAAGCCCCGTAGAAGCTCAGCCAGTTGCAGATGCTGCGGTCGGTCACCGCAGCCCTAAAGCGCTCAGGGTACCGCGCGGTGAGCCAGTTGGTCATGTACCCCCCATACGACCCTCCGGCTACCGCCACCCGCTCCGCGTCCAGAGGAAAGCGGGCCAGCACGTGGTCCAGGAAGCCCATAAGGTCGGCCTCGTCCACCTCGCCCCAGCGCCCCCCCAAGGCGGCGTAGGCCTGGCCATACCCGGTGGAGCCCCGGGGGTTGCAGTAGGCCACCGCAAAGCCGTGGGCCCGGAAAAACTGAAGCTGCAGCATCAAGGCGTTGCCAAAAGCGGTGTGAGGGCCACCGTGGATGTAGAGGACCACCGGGTGGGGGCCTGGCCCCTCGGGAAGCAGCACGAAGCCCTCCACCGTGTGCCCCTCTGGGGCGGGATAGGCCACCCGGAGCGGGCGGGGCAGCTCAGGCAACACTTCCGCGTTGGGGTCGTAAAGTAGCGTTCCTTCACGGAAAAGCCGCGCCCCGTGGGTAAAGTCCTCAACCAGGGTGTAAAGCCCACCGCCGCAGAAGGCATAGCCCAGCACGCTCTGTTCAGGAGGGGTGACGAACTCCTGCTCGCCCCCCAGCGTCACGGCCAAAAGCCGGGCCGTGCCCTGGTGGGTTACCACCGCATACACCCGGCCGTCCGGCCCTAGCCTAGGCGTCTGCACCCCGGCCCCCATCCGCACATCGGCGTTGAGGGTGTTGAGGAACGACCCCTCGGCCAAAAGGCGTACCTCGCCTTCTGGGGTGCGGTAGTAGAGCCTGTGCTCAGTGCCCCCTCGGTGCTCCCAGGCATGGGCCAGGTAGAACAGGCCCCCTTCCGGGGTGGGCTCCAGGCCCAGGATGGGCCCCACCCCGCCCAACACCTCCCGCACCTCCCCTGAAAGCCCCGCCGCGTAAAGCCGCTGTTTCCAGGCCCACCGCTCCTCTGCCGAGGCGTAGGAGGTGAAGTAAAGTCCAGCACCGTCCGGGCTCCAGACCACCTCCTCAATGTCCTGAGGAAGCTCCACTAGGGGCCGGACCTCCCCCTCTTCCCACAGCCAAAGCGCCCGAGGCACGCTGGGCAAAAGGCCCCGGGCGTCAAACTTTACCGGCCAGGTCTCGTAGACCCGAGGCTCGTCGGGCTTCGGGGGTTCGGCGTTGCCCCGGGTGAGGAGGGCCACCCTCCGGCCATCGGGGCTTACCCGATAGGCTTCTACCCCACCCTTGAGCGCGGTAAGCTGCTCCGGCTCTCCCAAGGGGGGCAGCCGAAAGAGCTGGGAAGCCCGGTCCACCTTGCGCAGGAAGTAGACGTACTCTCCCTGCCCAAAGGGGCTTTTGGCCTCGCCCTGGGTGAGAAACCGCAGCCCCCCTGCCCAGGTGGCCAGCCGGGTGCGGTAACGGGGAGGGTCCTTTTCAGGCCGCTCAATATCGGTGTAGACAAAAAGGGGCTGTCCCCCAGGGCCTTCAGTCAGCTCGGAGAGGAAGCGAAGCTGGTAGAGTAAAGATGTTTCCACCCCTCCACTTTACCTGACCCGCAGGTCAGCCGAATACCGGGGTCCGACGAGGCCCTTCGGGTACCATAGCAGTATGGACGGGCTCTGGGTTCTGGGCGCCTACTTGCTGGGCTCGCTTTCCTTCGGGCAGATAGCGGGACGGCTTAGGGGGGTCAACCTGGCCGAGCGGGACACGCCAGGGGCCAGCGGGGTCTTCCGCCAGCTCGGAGCGGGCTGGGGGCTGGCAGTGGCCCTAGGGGACATCTTGAAAGGAGCCCTGGCGGCCTACCTGAGCACCTTCACCCAAGCCCCCTGGGGGCTACCCCTGGTGGGCGCAGCGGTGGTGGCCGGCCACAACTGGCCGGTCTTCTTCGGCTTCCGTGGGGGGGGCGGAATTGCCCCCACGCTGGGCTTCTTCGTCTTTTTGTACCCCGCCCTGGCCCTGCCGGCGGTGGCCCTAGGGCTGGGGGCGGCGGGCCTGTACTGGCTCCTATACTGGCGAAACCACCGCCAAAGCTGGTACCCCATTCCGGTAGGGGCGGCGGTAGGCTACCTGTACGCCCTTTGGGCCCTCTGGCCCACCGGAGGGGGCTTCTGGGCGCTTCTGCTGGCCACTTCGCTGGTGGCGGTCCGGGGGTTGCGCATCGCCCGAAAGCTCTGAGGCCTCGGCCGGCTGTTGGATTAGACTGGCCCTCATGCGGATTGTTCTGGCAGAGGACCTCGAGCTTACCCTGGGGGGACGCGAGCTCCTGCGGGGGGTAAGCCTGGAGCTACGCCACGGCGACCGGCTGGCCCTGGTAGGGGCCAACGGCGCGGGTAAGACCAGCCTGCTGCGGCTTTTAGCCGGGGAACTGGAGCCCACCGCGGGTCGCATCCAGCGCGCAGAGGGGGTGCACCTGGAGCTGCTGCCCCAAGACCCCCAGTACGGCCCCAACGATACCGTAGAAAGCGTCCTCAAGCGTGGGTTTGCCCGGATACAGGCCATGGAAGCCGAGCTGGCCTGGCTGGAAGCCCACCTGGCCGACCCCGGGGTCTACCAGCGCTGGGAGGCGCTACATGAGCGCTACGAGGCCATTGGGGGTTATCAACAGCGTTCGCGCTACGAGGCCGTGCTGAAGGGGCTGCGGCTCGAGGGGCGGGAAGGGGAAAAGGCCGCAGTGCTCTCCGGGGGGGAGGCCCGGCGGCTGGCTCTGGGGGCGCTGCTCCTCTCGGGAGCCGACGCCTTGCTCCTGGACGAGCCCACCAACCACCTGGACCTGGGGATGGTGAACTGGCTGGTGAATTTTTTGCAGGCCTACGGAGGAGCGGTGGTGGTGGTCTCGCACGACCGGCAGTTTCTCGACCAGGTCACGGAGCGCGTGGCCTGGTTGCGCAGGGGGAGCCTCAAGCTTTACGAAGGGAATTACACAGCTTTTCGCCGTGAGCGGGCGCTACAGGAAGAACAGGAAGCCCGCGAATATGCGGGCTGGCTCAAAGAAAAAGAGCGGCGCGAGGGCATCCTGGAGCAGGCCCAGCGCTGGGCCCATAGCAGCGCCAAACACGCCAGGCGGCTCCACAGCCTGGAAGCCCGCATAGAGCGGCACCTACAGGAGGCAGCAAAGGCCCCCGAAGCGGAAGAACCCGCAGTGCGGATGCGCTTCCCGCTGGAGAGGCCGGCCACCGCTGAGCGGGTGCTGGAGGGCTGGGAGCTGCAGAAAACCCTGGGGGAACGCAGGCTCTTTTACATCCCCCATCTACTGGTGCGAAGGGGGGAGCGCATCGCCATCATCGGCCCCAACGGGGCGGGCAAGACCACCTTGCTCCGGGTGCTCCTGGGGCTCTTGCCCTCCGACCACCCGGCGGGGCGGGTCAGGGTGGGCCCGGGGGTGCGGATAGGTTATTACGACCAGAAGCTATCGGGTTTCGACCCCGAACTCACCCTGTTCGAGACGCTTTACCGGATGCTAGGTGAGAAAGCCCACGCCGCGCTGGGAGCCTGGAGGTTCCCCTACGAGGCGCAGTTCAAGCAGGTCAAGCACCTCTCGGGGGGCGAGCGGGCCCGGCTGGCCCTGCTCTCGCTCTCCTTGCAGCAGGCGAGCCTGCTGGTGCTGGACGAGCCTACCAACCACCTGGACCTGGAAACGGTGGAGGCCCTCGAGCAAGCCCTACTGGCCTACCCCGGCACCTTGCTCTTGGTCTCGCACGACCTCGCCTTCCTCGACCGGCTGGCCACCCGCACCTGGCACCTCTACGGGGGGCAGTTGGCCGACTACCCGGGGCCGCCTAGCGAGTACCTCGAGCGCCGCCAGGCCGAGGGGGTGCCCGGTAGACCCGAGCGCCCGGTGAGCAGGGTCGAACCCCAGAACCCGAGGCCCCCCAGAGCCAAGGGGCGCTGGCACCTGGAGCGGGAGAAGGAGCGCCTGGAAGCCGAGATTGCCGAGCTCGAGGCCCAAATCCAGGCGGTCTTGGCAAAGGCCAACACCCCGGGCCTGCACCACAGCGAGTACGCCCGGATCGCCCAAGAGCAAAGCCAGCTTGAAGCGGCGCTCGAGCAAGCCTACAGCCGCTGGGCGGAGGTGGTGGAGGGGCTCGAGGGTTCCTAGAGGCGCAAAGTATGGTTTGCGAACCGCGAAAAGCTGGCTGTTAGCGTTTTGTTATACCAGCTTGGCAGAATCCGCTCCGGAGGTGAGATTATGTTCGACCTACTCAAGCGCATCACTCTGGCCACAACCTTGGTTCTTCTCTCCTTTGGGGCCCTGGCTTCCCCAGACCGCTACCGGGACGATAGTCATGGTTACGAGGAGTACAAGCGGTCTGGGTACCTGGAGGTGAAAGGCCGCCTGACCCAGTTCAACCCTCAGGCCGGCACGATTACCGTGAACGGTAAGCAATTCGTTATGGCCGCCAACGTTTTTTACAAGTACGGACGGCCCAGGGTAGGGGACTACGTAGAGGTCAAAGCCCGCCAGGAACAGGGCCGCTGGGTGGTCTACCAGGTGGAGCTCAAATACCGCTAGGGCAGATGGGGTGGGGTCAATGCGCTGGGCAACAGGCTTTCTGGCTATCCTGGGCTTCGGAGCGCTCCTGGTGGGGGTTGCCATCCAGATGGTGCCCTACGGGCGCAACCACAGCAACCCGCCGGTGCTGGCTGAGCCCCCCTGGGACAGCCCCAAAACCCGCGAGATGTTTATGGCCGCTTGCGGCGACTGCCACAGCAACCAGACCCGTTGGCCCTGGTACAGCCACATCGCCCCCATCTCCTGGCTGGTGCAGTACGATGTGGAAAAAGGCCGCGAGAAACTGAACGTCTCGGAGTGGGGGCGGAGAAAAAATGAAGGGGAAGAGGTGGTGGAGGCTGTGCTGGAGGGCTATATGCCCCCCGGCCTTTATACCCTTATGCACCCTGAGGCCCGTTTTACCCGTGAAGAGCTCCAGGCCTTTCTGGCTGGGCTTAGGGCCACTTTTGGTGGTGAAGACGAAGAGTACGAAAAGGAAGAACACGAGGAGCACGGTAGCTGAGATCGGGGCTTCATGCGCATCTTACTGGTAGAAGACGAACTCGACCTAGGACAGGCTCTGACGGCCCTTCTGCGCCAGGAACGCTACGAAGTAGGTTGGGCTACCTGCCTCGAGGAGGCCTACCGCCTCCTGGCCGAAGCCGAGCCCGATTTGCTGGTGCTGGATGTCATGCTCCCCGAGGGAGAGAACGCGGGATTTGAGCTGGCCCGCAAGCTTAGGGAAAGCGGCTTTCTGAACCCCATCCTTTTCCTCACCGCCCGCGATGCCCTAGACGACCGGGTAGAAGGCTTGGATCTGGGAGGGGACGACTACCTGACCAAACCCTTTGATATTCCCGAATTCTTGGCGCGGGTGCGGGCCTTGCTGCGGCGCGAAAGCCAAGTAAAAAGAGGCAAGTTTGAACGTGGCCCGCTGCGGGTAGATTTTATAAGCCGGCGGGTCTACTGGAATGGGCAGGAAGTTGCCCTGAGCAAGCAGGAGTTTGCCCTGCTGGAAGCCTTTGCCCTGCACCCGGAGAAAGTTTTTACCCTAGAGGAGCTTTTGCTCAGGTTTTTCCCCGAGGCTGCATCGGGGGTTTATGCGGTACGGATGGGAGTGGCCCGGCTCCGAAGCAAGCTCGGGCCGGACATAGTGGTAACCGTACCCGGGGGGTACCGCCTTGGGGTTTCGTGACCGTTTGCTGCTGGGGCTGCTGTGCCTGGCCCTGGGGGTGGCCGGACTACAGATGGGGCTGGGCTACTGGAGTTTTAGCCGTTCGCTTGACCAAGACTTCCGCACCGACCTACAGAAGTATGCCCTGCTGGTGACGGAGGCTTTGGATTTGAACCAGCCCATCCCCACCCTAAACCCACAAAAAGTTCCGAATTTCTCCGGATATGCCGGGCGCTTCCGCCTGCTGCGCCAAGACCAGGTTATCTTTGAAGGCGGCGGCCCCTTTCCCGAGCTAGACCCAGACTGGTGGACGCACCGGCAGCCCCTATCTAATGGGTATGTGCTCGAGGTCGCCCTAAACCAAAACGAGCACAACCGGGCCCTGGGAGAGTACCTGCGCACCGGTGGCCTTACCCTGCTCTTCTCGGCGGGGCTTGCGGTGCTGGTGGCCTGGGGTCTGCGCCTCTACCTGCTGCAGCCCGTTCTGCGGCTCGAGCAGGCCACCCATAGCCTGGCCCAGGCCCGCTTTCCCGAGCCCTTGCCGGTGCAGGGGCAGGATGAGCTGGCCCGCCTGACCCAAAGCTTCAACCAGATGGTGATAAAGGTACGCCGCGCCCTGGAGCGGGAGCGCAGCTTTACCCGCTATGTTTCGCATGAACTGCGCAACCCTCTGGCGGCCATCAAGACCACTTCCGAAGCGGTGCGGGCGGGGGCTTTACCTTCCGAGGCCCTTCACCCGGTGTTAGACCGCAACCTCGAGCGCATGGAACAAACCTTAAACGGCCTGCTGGCCCTGGCCCGGGGGTTGGATAGCTACACCGAGGTGGAATTTCCCGAGGTGCTGGAAGCCCTGCTCCGGCGCCTGCCCGAGGCGTTTCGCAAAAGGGTAGTTTTCAGGAGCGAGCCTGCCCGCCTCAGGGTACCGCAAGAGGCATTTGAAGCGGCGGTGCAGAACCTGCTGGACAACGCGCTCAAGTACAGCCCCGGAAGGGTCTGGCTCGAGTTTTCCCAAAACCCCCACCCCACCCTCCGGGTGCGCGACGAGGGCCCAGGGGTACCCGAGGAGGCCCTGGCCCGCCTAGGGGAGCCTTTCTACCGCCCCCACCGGCAGCCTGGAGGGCTGGGCCTGGGGTTGGCCTTTGTGCGTCAGGCCGTAGAAAACATGGGGGGCCGGCTCGAGCTGCGCAACCATCCCCAGGGCGGCCTGGAAGCAACCCTGATATTGCCGGGAGGTCTTGGTGTTTAGGTTGGTGAGCCGCCGCTGGCTATTGGGTTGGCTGCTGGGATGGGCGAGCCTAGCCTGGGCAGATGGAAAGGACAAAGATAAAAAAGACAAAGACGATAAAGACAAGAACAAAGACAGCAAGGATAGCAAGGATAGCAAGGATAGTAAGGATAAAAAAGACGAAAAAGAGCCCAAACACCGCATCCTTTACGCCGAGGTCAGCCTGGCCCGCGAGGGAACAGTGGCGATTGGGGCGGGTCAACTCACCACCGAGTCGCCTTGGGCCAGCTTCCTGGCCCCAGGTATGTGGCTACGGGCCGAAGGCGTGTGGCAGGAAGGAACCTTTGTGGCTGAAACCCTTGAAATCCTGCAACCCGCCCAATTTAGCTACTTCCGGGGGCCGGCCCACCTCCTGGGTTTTCCAGGGGAGTGGGTGGAGGCTTGGTACACCTTTGATGGGGCCACAACCAGGCGCTTCGCGCTGCGCCAAGCAACCCCCGGCCAGGAGGTGCGCTTGCTGGCCTACGCCGGCCCGGCGGGCTGGGTGGCGCTGCCCCCTTCCCTGCCCCCGCCCCCCAACGCAGGCCAGGGGTGGTGGCTGATTGAGGGTCGGCTACAGGGCCCCAGCCTGACCTGGAAAGCTCCCCGACGTTTTCCCTAAAGCTAAAGGCCAGATTAAGAAGCGTTGCCTTGTTCCGTTATGGGTGTGTTATGAACGCTGAATATCCTTCCTGGCGGAGGTGAAAAGATGAGGTGCAAAGTAGGTTTACTGGCCTTCGTAGGATTGCTTCTGCTGGCGGCATGCAGCAGTCCCTCTGCACAGACCCCCGCCGAAAGCATGAGCCTGAGCGGGGTGGTGGGACAGGCTGGGGGACAGCTTACCCTTGGGGCGCTTTCAGTAGACGCCAGCGCGGCCCGCGTTCTTGTGGACGGGGAAGAGGCCACATCCCAGGCCCTGCAACCAGGGGTGGTGGTCAGCGGAAGCGGCGAGCGCTCCGCAGACCGCATACGTCTACGGGAAGTGGAGGTGCAGTACCGGGTGCGTGGGGTTGTGGACATGGTAGATGCAACCCAGGGCAGCCTCGAGGTGCTGGGGCTCAAGGTTCAGGTCAACGCTATGACCTACCTCTACGAGGAAAACCCCGACGATACCTACACCCGCCTGACCCTGGCCGACTTGCAACCGGGAGACTATGTCAAGGTGGCTGGGGTTCCCCAGGACAACGACACCATTATGGCCACCCGCATCGAGCGCAAGCCCATGCTGTCCACCGACCCCGCCTACAGTCGGGTCTCCCTGCGGGTGCGGGTGCGCGACCTGAACACCACCACCTTCACCTTTAGCTACGGGCTCAGAACCTACACCGTGAACTATGCTACGGCTCTGGTGCAGGGTGTCCTGGGCGAGGGGGCCCTGGTTGAAATCAAGGGCACCCGGAACGGCTCCACCATCCACGCCAGCAAGGTGCGGGTTTACGAGATGATCAAGCCGGGCACCAAGCTCGAGCTGAGCGGCCCCCTGACCAACCTGGACGAAACCACCCAGACCTTCCGGCTCATGGAGTACACGGTGAACTACACCGGCGCACGGGTCAAGGGCACGCTGCGGGAGGGGGCCTGGGTCAAGGTAGAAGGCAGCCTGAGCAACGGCCTGCTGATGGCCTACGAGGTGGAGGTCAAGTACAGCCACAGCGGCTCAGGTTCCTACACCGGCGAGGTTGAAGGCCCCCTGAGCGCCGTGGACACTGCCGCCCTCACCTTGCAGGTTGGCAACCAAACCTTCTGGGCCGATGCGAACACCCTCGTCAAGCTACACGATGCCCAAGGGCAGTTTAGCGACCTGCGGGCAGGCGACTGGGTAGAAGTCAAGTTCGACTCCAACCGCGCCAACAGTGCAGGCCAGGCCTACGCAGTCAAGATTGAGGCCAAGCGATACACTGCGATGCCGAACCGCCCCGCCGAGCTCGAGGGCACCCTCACCCACTTCAATGTGTCGGCCCGCACCTTCCAGGTCAATGGAGTGCAGGTCAGCGTCACCCCCAGCACCCGTTATGAGATTTACGACAGGCTGGTGACGTCCGAAGACTTCTTCGGTACCGACCGCACTGGGGCCCGTGTGGAGGTTAAGGGCTTCTTGACCAGCAGCGGCCTGGAGGCGAGCAAAGTCGAAATCAAGAAAAAGTAAGACATACCCTCACCCGGCGCGGCTTTTGGCCGCGCCGGTTTTTCTCGTGGCGGATTGTCCTAGCACAATCGGCCAACTTGTACCTTCCGCCGGCTTCAGCCCCGTGCATATAATGCCCTCCATCCAAAGGAGGGCATGGTGGGCGTGCGGGTCAGGCTGCGGCAGGGCAAACATGTGGCTTTGTATCGCCATATCGCCGAGGAGTTCCGCACCCGCATCGCCACCGGCGAGCTGCCCCCAGGCACCCGGCTACCCACGGTGCGGGCCCTGGCCCGCGAGGTGGGCACCACCCGGCTCACCATCCACAACGCCTACCGCGAGCTCCAGGCCGACGGGCTGATTGAGTCGGTGGTGGGCCGGGGCACCTTCGTGAGCCCCCAGGCCCGGCCCACCGTCCAGCCCAGCTTTGGGGAGCGTCTCGAGCCCGACTCGGTGCTCTCCGACCTGCACCGGCTGCAAAATGCCCGGGTACTGCACAACCTGGCCCTGGCCGCCGGCGACCCCGAGCTCTTTCCCTACGAGGCCTTCTGGGCCTGCCTAGAGGGCCTGCGCCTCCAGGCCCGGGAGGTCTTCGGCTACGGCTCGGTGATGGGCGAGCCGGAGCTCAGGGTGGCCCTCAGTGGGCTTTTGGAGCAGCGCGGCGTGCAGGCCGACCCCGCCGAGGTGCTGGTCACGGTGGGGGGGTTGCAGGGGCTGGCCCTGGTCTGCCGGGCCCTGGCCGAGCCGGGCGAGGAGGTGTTGCTGGAGGAGCCCACCTACCTGGGCCTCTTGGGCATTCTCAAGCAGTTCCGCCTCAAGCCCCTGCCGGTGCCGCTGGACGAGGAGGGCCCCCGGCTGGAGGTGCTCGAGGCCCTTCTAAAGCGCCACCGCCCGCGCTTTTACTACACCATCCCCAGCTACCACAACCCCACCGGGCTGCGCTTCCGCGAAGAGCGGCTTTGGCGGCTTTTGGAGCTGGCCCAGACCCACGGCTTTACCCTGGTGGAGGACGATACCTTGGGCCTTCTGAGCTACGAGAAGGCCCCGCCCACTCCGCTTTTCGCCCTGGCGCAAAAGATGGGCCTGGAGGCTCGGGTGGTGCATCTGGCCAGCCTCTCCAAAGTGCTGATGCCGGGGCTGCGTATTGGCTATCTGGTGGCCTCTCCGGCCCTGCTCGAGCGCTTCACCACCTTGCACAACGTTTCCGACATTACCGGCCCCCCGCCCCTCTTGCAGCGGGCTACGGCCCAGTTCATCCGCCAGGGCGGGCTCAAGCAGCACCTCCGTCAGGTCATCCCCATCTACCAGAAGCGCCGGGATGTGCTGTTGCAGACCCTGAAGCGCCACATGCCCGATGGCGTGCGTTGGAGCCATCCCGAAGGGGGGTTCTCCTGCTGGGTGAGCCTGCCCCGGCTTTTCTCCACCCTGGAGCTGTACCACCAGGCCTTGGCCCAGGGGGTGGCCCTCACCCCCGGGGAGGCCTTCTTAGTGCAGGCCGACAAAACCATGCACTTCCGGCTCTGTTTCGGGGCCGAGCGGGCCGAGGGACTGGAGGAGGGGGTGAAAGGGTTGGCACAACTGATTCGGGCGCGGTTTCCATCGGCTTGAGGGAAAAAACAGCCTGGAGGTTGGGGAATGGAGAATAGACCCAAACAGGTGCGTGGGGCGCACTACGTAGATGTAGACAACACCTATCTGGAAAAACGGCGCCTGCGCAAAAGCGCGGGCTGGGTGCTTTTGTGGGGCCTGGGAGTGGGGGCCGTCATCTCGGGCGACTTCTTCGGTTGGAACTTTGGGCTGGCCGCAGGGGGCTTCGGCGGGCTTTTGCTGGCCACCATCGTGGTGGCAGTGATGTACGTGACCATGGTGCTCTCCATCGCCGAGCTCTCGACCGCTTTGCCCCACGCCGGGGGCTTTTACTCCTTTACGCGCAACGCATTCGGCCCCAACTGGGCCTTCCTCAACGGCGTCACCGACCTCATTGAGTACGTGATTACCCCGGCGGTGATCGTGGTGGGCATCGCGGGCTACATGAACGCCCTGATTCCGGGGGTGCCGGCCTGGGTCTGGTGGGCGGTCTTCTACGCCCTCTTCGTGGGCATCAACATCCGGGGCACGGCCCTCACGCTCAGGGTCTCGCTCATCGTGACCCTGCTGGCCCTGGGGGTGCTGGTCTTCTTCTACCTGGCGGCGGCTTTTTCCGGGGCCTTTAGCTGGGAGAAGGTCTTCAACATCGCGCCCGCGGAGGGAGGCAGCAGCTTCCTCCCCTTTGGCTGGTACGGGGTTTTTGCCGCCCTGCCCTTTGCCATCTGGTTCTACCTGGCCATTGAGCAGCTCCCCCTGGCCGCCGAGGAGTCGCACGACGTGGTGCGGGACATGCCCCGGGCCCTTATCCTGGGCATCCTCACCCTCCTGGTGCTTTCGGTGCTGACGCTCGTCCTGAACACCGGCGTGGCCGGGGCCAAGGAGGTCGGCGAGTCCAGCGCGCCGCTGGAGCTCGGCTTTAAGGCGGTCTTCGGCGATGCAGCCACCACCACCATCCTCACCCTTATTGCCATTACCGGCCTGGTGGCCAGCTTCCACGCCATCATATACGCCTACGGGCGGCTCATCTTCGCGCTTTCGCGGGCCGGCTACCTACCCACCGGGCTTTCCATCGTGAGCCGCTACCACACCCCGCACTACGCCCTGATTCTGGGGGCGGTGGTGGGCTTCTTGATGTGCGTGCTGATCAGCACCTTCTCGGATAGCGTGGGGGCCGCCCTCCTTAACATGGCGGTCTTCGGTGCGGTCATTTCCTACGCGATGGTGATGTTTGCCTACATCCGCCTGGCCCGCACCCGCCCCGACCTGCCCCGGCCCTACAAGAGCCCCCTGGGCGTACCGGGGGCCTGGGTGGGGGCCATTCTGGCCCTGGTGTGTCTGGGTGCTACCTTCGCGGTGGAGAGCTACCGGCCTGGGGTGGTGGGCACGGCGGTCTTCGTGGTGCTGATGATGGCCTATTACTGGTTCCACAGCCGCTTCCGCCTGGTGGCCCAGGCCCCCGAGGAGGAGGCCGCCCTCATCGCCGAGGCCCAGCGGGAGATTCGCTAGGGCCCAGCGAGGAGGCCCTCAGGAGGTGCGAATGGCGCAGAGCGCCGAAAAGCTAGGCTGGTTAGCGGAAAAAGTAAGCGCGGGGGAGATAGAAACCGTGCTGGTGGCTTTTCCCGACCACTATGGGCGGCTCATGGGTAAGCGCTTCGAGGCCGAGTTCTTTGTGGAGCAGGTGGCAGAGCACGGCACCCATGGCTGCGACTACCTGCTCACCACCGACATGGAGATGGAGCCGGTGCAGGGCTACCGCTTTGCCAACTGGGAGCTGGGCTACGGCGACTTCCACCTGGTGCCCGACCTCTCCACCCTGCGGCCTGCGAGCTGGCTCGAGAAGAGCGCCATCGTGCTGTGCGACCTCGAGGACGAGCGCACCCACGCCCTGGTGGAGGTGGCCCCCCGCACGCTTCTAAAGCGGCAGCTCGAGCGGGTTAAGGCCCTGGGCTACACGGTGATGGCTGCCTCGGAGCTGGAGTACTACCTCTACCGGATTTCCTACCCCGAGGCCCACAAACAGGGCTACGCCGGGCTCGAGCCCGCCGGCTACTACCTGGAGGACTACCACTTGCTCCAGGGCACCCGCGAGGAGCCCTTCACCGCTGCGGTGCGGCGGCACCTCAAGGCCTCGGGGATTCCGGTGGAGAACTCCAAGGGCGAGTGGGGCCTGGGGCAGCACGAGGTCAATGTGCGCTACGCCGAGGCCCTGGAGATGGCCGACCGGCATGCGATCTTCAAGCAGTGCCTCAAGGAGATTGCCGACAGCATGGGCCTCTCGGTGACCTTCATGGCCAAGCCCCACCACGGCCAGGCCGGCTCCTCCTGCCACATCCACCTATCGCTTTGGAAAGATGGGCAGAATGCCTTTGCCGGTGAGGAGAGCTACGGGCCGGTGAAGGGCTCCAAGGTCTTCGGACAGTTTCTGGCCGGCTGGATTGCCCACGTACCCGACCTGATGCCCTTTTACGCCCCCACGGTGAACTCGTACAAGCGCTACGAGGACGGCTCCTGGGCCCCCACCCGGCTGGCTTGGAGCTACGACAACCGCACCGCCGGGTTCCGCGTGGTGGGGCACGGCCCCTCGCTGCGCATTGAGTGCCGCATCGGCGGGGCCGATCTGAACCCCTACCTGGCCCTGGCCGCAGCCCTGGCCTCGGGGCTTGATGGCCTCGAGCGAAACCTCACCCCGCCCCCCATCTTCCAGGGCGACATCTACCAGGCCCGCCACCTGCCCCGCGTACCCTACACCTTGGGCGAGGCGGTGGAGGGCTTCGCACAAAGCGCCTTTGCCAAAGAGGCGCTGGGCGAGGCCGCCCACGAGCACTACACCCACTTCTTCCGCACCGAGTGGCAGGCCTTCAACCGGGCCGTAACCGACTGGGAGCGCAGGCGGTACTTCGAGCGTATATGAATCACGGGTGGCACCAGGCGAGCCATCGTTGGCCGACCCACGACAACTTTTGGAGGTATACATGCAACTAGCCGATAAGGTGGCCCTCGTCACCGGGGCCGCGAGCGGGATTGGCCTCGAGGCGGCCCTGCTCTTTGCCCGCGAGGGGGCCAAGGTGGTGGCGGTGGACGTCTCGGAAAAAGGCCAGGCAACCGCCGAGCGCATCCGGGCCGCGGGGGGCCAGGCCCACTTCGTGCAGGCCGACGTCTCCAAGGCCGCCGACGCCGAACGGATGATAGCGGAGGCCGAGCGGGCTTTCGGACGGCTCGACATCCTTTTCAACAACGCCGGTATCTCCCACGCCGAGGACGACGACGCCATCCACACCAGCGAGGCCGTATGGGACCTCACCTTCGCGGTGAACGTGAAGGGGGTCTTCCTGGGCTGCAAGTACGGCATCCCCGCGCTAAGGCGGGCCGGGGGTGGGGTGGTCATCAACACCGCGTCCTTTGTGGCCTTCCTGGGGGCGGCCACCCCCCAACTGGCCTACACCGCCAGCAAGGGAGCGGTGCTCTCCATGACCCGCGAGCTGGCGGTGATCCACGCCCGCGAGAACATCCGGGTCAATGCCCTCTGCCCCGGCCCCTTGCAGACCGAACTCTTGATGAAGTACCTAGACACCCCAGAAAAGCGCCAGCGCCGGCTGGTGCACATCCCCATGGGCCGCTTCGGCCAGGCCAGCGAGATTGCCCAGGCGGCTTTGTTCCTGGCCAGCCCGGCCTCTTCCTTCATGACCGGGGCGGCCTTGCTGGTGGACGGGGGCATCACCGCGGCCTACGTCACCCCGGAGTGAAGGTTATGCAGATACAAAGAACCATCAGCCCGGTGGACGGGCGTGTGTATGTGGAGCGCGAGCTGGCCGGGCCAGAGGCGCTGGAACAGGCCCTCTCGCGGGCGGCCAAGGCTCAGAAAGCCTGGGCCCAGACCCCTTTGGAGGAGCGGCTGGCCGTCGTGGAGCGCATGGTAGAGGTCATGCTAGGGGCAGTTGGCGCGGTGGCCGAAGAGCTCACCTGGCAGATGGGCCGCCCCATCCGCTATAGCCCCAAGGAAATTACCGGCGGCTTTGCCGAGCGGGCCCGCTACATGGCCCGCATCGCCCCGGTGGCCCTCCAGGACATCCCGGCCGAGGCGCTTCCGGGCTTCACCCGCTTCATCCGGCGCGAGCCACTGGGCGTGGTGCTGGTGCTGGCCCCCTGGAACTACCCCTACCTGACCTCGGTCAACACCATTGTGCCGGCCCTCCTGGCGGGAAATGCGGTAGTACTCAAGCACTCCGCCCAGACCCCCCTGGTGGCCGAGCGCTACGCCTGGGCCTTCCAGGAGGCCGGGCTGCCCGAGGGGGTCTTCCAGTACCTGCACATGAACCACGACCTGACCGCAAAGGCCATCGCCGACCCGCGGGTGGCCTTCGTGGCCTTTACCGGCTCGGTGGCCGGGGGGCGGGCGGTGGAGCGGGCCGCGGCGGGGCAGTTCAAAGGGGTGGCCCTCGAGCTCGGCGGCAAAGACCCGGCCTACGTGCGCTCCGATGCCGACCTCGAGCACAGCGTGGTGAACCTGGTGGACGGGGCCATGTTCAACTCGGGCCAGTCGTGCTGCGGGGTGGAGCGTATCTACGTGCACGAAGCTCTCTACGAACCCTTCGTGGAGGCTTTTGTGGCCGAGACGCTCAAGCTCAAGCTGGGCAACCCCTTAGACCCCGAGACCACCTTAGGCCCCATGGTGCGCACCGAGGCCGCCGAGTTTGTGCGGGGCCAGATTGCCGAGGCCCTGGCCCAAGGGGCCCAGGCC
>NZ_QWKZ01000059.1 GCF_003574085.1 Meiothermus luteus
ACCGAAGCGGGCTGGTGCTCCTGGTGGGCCTGGAGCAACACACCGCTCAGGGCACGGCCCTTTTGGCCATGATTCCTTCGGCCCTGGTAGGCTCCTATACCCATTTCCGCCACGGCAACTTGGCCTGGGCTTATGTCCCGGGATTGGTGGTGGGGGTTCTGCTGGGGGCTTCCTTGGGGGGGCTCCTGGCCAACCAGATGTCCGAAACCCTTTTGCGGGTGATTTTCTCCCTGGTCCTCTTGTGGACTGCCCACCGCTACCTGGTTGTTCGGCCTAAGTCCCAGACGGCCTGAGGGCCTACTCAAACCCCAGCGCCTTGTGCTACAATCCCCCCAAGCAGCTTGGTGTACCAGGGTGCCCCTTGCGCTTATGCGCAGTGGTGTGCTAACATAGCCCCTATGTTTTGTGGACCGCGCTTCGCCTGCGTTCCACAGACAGCGTAAGAGCCAGCCGCCGCAGGGATTTTTCGCCTGCGGAAGAACCCTGTTAGCTTACGAAAACCCCCATACGACCCCAAGACCCTTGCGCCGTGTCGGGTTTGGCACGGGAACACGCCTACGGGTACGAGGTGCTGGATGAAGATAGAGCGGTACGGCAAGATCAAAGAGGTCATCCCCCTTCCCCCCCTAACCGAAATCCAGGTTGAGTCCTTCAAGAAAGCCTTGCAGGCCGATGTGCTCCCCAGCAAGCGGGAGAATGTGGGCCTGCAGGCCGCCTTTAGGGAGACCTTCCCCATTGAAGAGGGAGAGAAGGGGCGTGGGCTGGTGCTGGACTTCATTGAGTACCGCATTGGCGAACCCCCTTTCAGCCAGGACGAATGCCGCGAGAAGGACCTGACCTACCAGGCCCCCCTCTACGCCCGCCTCCAGCTCATTCACCGCGACACCGGCCTTATCAAGGAGGACGAGGTTTTTCTGGGGGACCTGCCCCTCATGACCGAGGACGGCTCTTTTATCGTAAACGGAGCCGACCGGGTAATCGTCTCTCAGATTCACCGCTCCCCGGGGGTCTACTTCACCCCGGACCAGGCCCGCTCGGGCCGATACGTGGCCTCGGTGATTCCGCTCCCCAAGCGGGGGCCGTGGATTGACCTGGAATTTGAGCAGTCGGGCATTGTGGTCATGAAGGTCAATAAGAAGAAGTTCCCGCTGGCCCTCTTGCTGCGGGTGCTGGGCTACACCGCCGAGGGGTTGAGCCGGGAGCTGGGCCGCTACGCCGAGCTTTTGCCGGGGCTTCTGGAGGCCCAGTACCGGGGGGCCCGGGTGCTGGAGATGAGCCCTGAGGAGGCTCTGTTGAAGCTCTTTACAGAGCTGCGCCCGGGGGACCCCCCCAAGCGGGACAAGGCCATCACCTACCTTCACTCCCTTCTTTCGGACCCCCGCCGCTACGACCTGGGCGAGGCCGGGCGGTACAAGACCCAGCAGAAGCTGGGCATCCAGCTCACCGGCCGGATGCTCATCCGCTTTGAGGAGGGTGAGTTCAAAGACGAGGGGCTGCTGCCGGTGCTAAAGTACCTCTTCGCCTTGCAGTCAAACGAGCCCGGCTACGAACCCGACGACATTGACCACCTGGGCAACCGACGTATTCGCACGGTGGGCGAGCTTCTGGCCGACCAGTTCCGGGTGGGGCTCTCTCGTCTGGCTCGAGGGGTGCGGGAGCGGATGCTTTTGGGTTCACCGGAGAGCGCCACGCCGGCCAAGCTGGTCAACAACCGCCCTTTGGTGGCGGCCATCCGGGAATTCTTTGGCCGCAGCCAGCTCAGCCAGTTCAAGGACCAGACCAACCCCCTCTCCGAGCTGCGCCATAAACGCCGCATATCGGCCCTGGGTCCGGGCGGTCTGACCCGGGAGCGGGCTGGGTTTGACGTGCGCGACGTTCACCGTACCCACTACGGTCGCATTTGCCCGATTGAAACCCCCGAAGGGGCCAACATCGGTCTTATCTCCTCCCTGGCTTCCTACGGGCGCATTAACGACCTGGGCTTCATCCTCACCCCCTACCGCAAGGTAGAAGGGGGGCGGGTCACGGACAAGGTAGAGTTCATGACCGCCACCGAGGAAGACCGTTATGTGATCGCCCAGGCCAACACCCCCCTTACCCCCGAGGGCTACTTTGACACCCAGCAGGTGGTGGCCCGCAAGAAGGGGGAGCCGATGGTGGTGCGGCCCGAGGAAGTGGAGTACATGGATGTGTCTCCTAAGCAGATTTTCTCGGTAAACACCAACCTGATTCCCTTCCTCGAGCACGACGACGCCAACCGCGCATTGATGGGCTCCAACATGCAGGCCCAGGCGGTGCCCCTGCTCAGGGCCCAAAGCCCGGTGGTGATGACCGGCATTGAGGAGCGGGTGGTGCGGGACTCCCTCACCTCCATCTACGCCGCGGTGGACGGGGTGGTGGAGTACGTGGACAGCACCCGGATTGTCCTGCGGGGCGACGACAAGGCGGTGTACGAGTACCCCCTGCGTCGCTTCGTGCGCTCCAACCAGGGAACCGCCTTGGACCAGCGCCCACGGGTGAGCAAGGGACAGCGGGTGAGCAAGGGCGAGCTGCTGGCCGATGGGCCCGCCGCCGAGGAGGGGATGCTGGCGCTTGGCCAGAATGTGCTGGTGGCCATCATGCCCTTTGATGGCTACAACTACGAGGACGCCATCGTAATCTCCGAAGACCTGCTCCGGCGCGACTTCTATACCTCTGTGCACATAGAGCGCTACGAGATTGAGGCCCGCGACACCAAGCTGGGCCCTGAGCGCATCACCCGGGACATCCCCAACCTTTCTGAGGCGGCTTTGCGCGACCTGGACGAGGACGGGGTGGTGCGCATTGGCGCTGAGGTGAAGGCCGGGGACATCCTGGTAGGCCGCACCAGCTTCAAAGGCGAGACCGAACCTACCCCGGAGGAGCGCCTTTTGCGCAGCATCTTTGGTGAGAAGGCCAAGGATGTCAAGGACACCTCCTTGCGGGTGCCGCCGGGGGAGGGGGGCATCGTGGTTCGGACGCTGCGCCTGCGTCGGGGGGATCCCGGGGTGGAGCTGAAGCCCGGGGTGCGCGAGGTGGTGCGGGTCTACGTGGCCCAAAAGCGCAAGCTGCAGGTGGGCGATAAGCTGGCCAACCGCCACGGGAACAAGGGGGTGGTGGCCAAAATCCTGCCCCCTGAGGACATGCCCCACATGCCCGACGGCACCCCTGTGGACATCGTTTTGAACCCCCTGGGGGTACCCAGCCGGATGAACCTGGGCCAGATTCTAGAAACCCATCTTGGGCTGGCCGGGTATGAGCTGGGTTTCAAGTTCATTACCCCGGTCTTTGACGGTATCAGCGAGGAGCAGATCAAGGAGATGCTCGGCCAAGCCTTTGACCGGAAGTGGGAGGCCCGGGTCAAGGCTGGATTTGGTATAGACAACCGAGAGCGGGAGGTGCTGGCTAGGGCGGCTAAGCTGGGCCTGGTAGACGGTGAAAAAAGCCTGGTAGACCAGCTTCGCCAGGTTTTCCAGCAGGGCAAAAGCGTGCTCTACGACGGCCGCACCGGGGAACCTATTGAGGCCCCCATCGTGGTGGGGGTGATGTACATCATGAAGCTCTACCACATGGTGGAGGACAAGATGCACGCCCGCTCTACCGGCCCCTACTCCCTCATCACCCAGCAGCCCCTGGGCGGCAAGGCCCAGTTTGGTGGCCAGCGATTTGGGGAGATGGAGGTCTGGGCGCTGGAGGCCTATGGGGCGGCCCACACCTTGCAGGAAATCCTTACCATCAAGTCCGACGATATTGAAGGGCGCAACGCGGCCTACGAGGCGGTGGTCAAGGGTGAGGATGTGCCTGAGGCCAGCGTCCCGGAGAGCTTTAGGGTCTTGGTGAAGGAGCTGCAATCGCTGGGCCTCAACGTGGAGACCTACGACGAAAACGGGAAAAACCTGGATATCTTCGAGGGATTGGCTTCTAGGCGGTAAGCAGAAGGGTTCAGCCATCCACGAGGGAGAAGATGACCAAAAGAGAAGTTCGCAAGGTACGTATCAGCCTGGCTTCGCCGGAGAAGATTCGGGAGTGGAGCTACGGCGAGGTAGAGAAGCCTGAGACCATCAACTACCGCACCCTGAAGCCTGAGCGGGACGGCCTTTTTGACGAGCGCATCTTTGGTCCGCAGAAGGACTACGAGTGCGCCTGCGGGAAGTACAAGCGGCAGCGCTTTGAAGGGAAGGTGTGCGAGCGCTGTGGGGTAGAGGTCACCAAGAGCATCGTGCGGCGCTACCGCATGGGCCACGTTGACCTCGCTACCCCTGTGGCCCACATCTGGTACGTGAAGGATGTGCCCAGCAAGATTGGCACCCTTCTAGACCTTTCGGCGCAGGAGCTCGAGCAGGTGCTCTACTTCGCCAAATACATTACCCTAGACCCCAAAGGGGCCATGCTGGGGGGTGTGCCGGTCCAGAAGCGGCAGCTTCTGACCGATGAGGAGTATCGGGAGCTGCGCTTCGGCAAGCAGGAGACCTATCCCATCCCGGCGGGGGTAGATGCCTTGGTGAAGGATGGGGACGAGGTTAAAAAAGGCCAGGAGCTGGCCCCGGGCATCGTGAGCCGGATGGACGGGCTGGTGCTCTTCCGCTTTCCCCGCCGGCTCAGGGTGGAGTACGCCGAGCGGGAGCGGGCCGGCCTGACCCTACCCAAAGCGGCCTGGATTGAGCAGGACAGCTACAAGCCGGGCGAGCCCATCGCCGAGCTCGAGGCCTCCTACCAGATCGTGAGCGAGGACGCGGGGGCGGTGCAGGTGGAGGAGTTGGGGGACGGAGCCCTTATCAGGGTGCTTGACCCCGAGACCGGGGAAGTGGGGGGACTTTACCTGATTCCCGCGGGAATGCACCTCAAGGTGGGCCAAGGGGAGCTGGTGGGCCAGGGAGATGTGCTGGCCCAGGGCAAGGGCCAGCTTCGGATGCCCCGGGGTCTGAAGGTGGTGGGGCTCGAGGCTGAGGCCCACAAAAAAGAGGTGCACCTCTCCTTCACCCTGGAGCGCACTGTGGAGAAAAACTATCCCCTACAGCCCCATATGCACGTGTTGGTGGCCGAAGGGGCCAAGGTGCGCAAGGGCGACAAGCTGGTTGGGGCCATTGAACCCGAGGAAGAGGTTTACGCCGAGGCCGATGGGGTGGTGCACCTGCACGAGCCGGCCTCCATTGTGGTGATGAAGGCCAAGCTCTACCCCTTTGAGGACGATGTAGAGGTTACCAACGGCGACCGGGTGAGCCCGGGGGACGCGCTGGCCGATGGGGGCAAGGTGGTCTCGGACATCTACGGCCGGGTGGAGGTGGACTTTGTCCGGATGGCCGTGCGGGTCATTGAGTCTTACGACATTGACGCCAAGATGGGGGCCCAGGCCATCCAGGAGCTGCTGAAGGAGATTGACCTGGGGGCCCTCGAGGCCGAGCTGGTGGAAGAGATGAAGCACCCCAGCCGGGCCCGCCGGGCTAAGGCCAGGAAGCGCCTGGAGGTGGTGCGGGCCTTCCGCGACTCCGGCAACCGCCCGGAGTGGATGATCCTAGAGGCGGTTCCGGTGCTGCCGCCCGACCTGCGCCCGATGGTCCAGGTGGACGGGGGCCGCTTCGCCACCTCCGACCTCAACGACCTCTACCGCCGCCTCATCAACCGCAACAACCGCCTTAAGAAGCTCCTGGCCCAGGGGGCTCCGGAGATGATCATCCGCAACGAGAAGCGGATGTTGCAGGAGGCGGTGGACGCCCTTCTGGACAATGGGCGGCGCGGTACCCCGGTGACCAACCCTGGCTCCGACCGGGCCCTGCGCTCGCTCACCGACATCCTCTCGGGCAAGCAGGGCCGCTTCCGCCAGAACCTGCTGGGTAAGCGTGTGGACTACTCGGGCCGCTCGGTGATCGTGGTGGGCCCCCAGCTCAAGCTCCACCAGTGCGGCCTGCCCAAGCGCATGGCCCTGGAGCTCTTCAAGCCCTTCCTCCTTAAGCGGATGGAAGAGAAGGGCATCGCCAACAACGTTAAGGCGGCCCGCAAGATGCTGGAGCGTTCTCGCGACATCAAAGATGAAGTGTGGGACGCCCTGGAAGAGGTGATCCACGGCAAGGTGGTGCTCTTGAACCGGGCCCCTACCCTGCACCGGTTGGGCATCCAGGCCTTCCAGCCGGTCTTAGTAGAAGGCCAGTCCATCCAGCTTCACCCCCTGGTCTGCGAGGCCTTCAACGCCGACTTTGACGGCGACCAGATGGCTGTGCATGTGCCCCTTTCTAGCTATGCGCAAGCCGAGGCCCGCATCCAGATGCTCTCCAGCCACAACATCCTCTCTCCAGCTTCCGGCGAGCCCATTGCCAAGCCCGCGCGGGACATCATTCTGGGCCTTTACTACCTGACCCAGCTCCGCCGCGAAAAGAAAGGGGCCGGGCTGGAGTTTTCCACCCCCGAGGAGGCCATCCGAGCCTATGAGGAGGGCCAGGTGGCCCTCAACGCCCCCATCAAGGTTGCGGGCAAGGCCACCAGCGTGGGCCGGCTTAAGTTCGTCTTTAGCAGCATAGATGAGGCCCTGCTGGCGGTGCAGAGCGGGGTGGTGGACCACCAGGATGTGGTCACCGTGCGGGTGGGAGATAAGCTGCTGGAAACCTCGCCGGGCCGGATGCTCTTCCTGCGCATTGTGAGCGAGGCCATAGAGGACCCCGAGAAGGCCCAGGAGCTGGTGAACCTCGAGGTGGCCCAGGAGAAAAACTCGCTCAAGGACCTGGTCTACAAGAGCTTCCTGCTTTTGGGTATAGAGAAAACCGCCAAGCTCCTGGACGCCCTCAAGTACTACGGCTTTGCCCTCTCCACCACCTCGGGCATCACCATTGGGATTGATGATGCGGTGATTCCAGCCGAGAAGAGGCAGTACCTCCAGGAGGCCGATGCCAAGCTGGCCCAGATTGAACAGGCCTTTGAGATGGGTCTCCTGACCGAAGAGGAGCGCTTCCGCCAGATTCTGCAGCTCTGGAGCGAGACCACCGAGAAGGTGACCAAGGCGGTCTTCAAGAACTTTGAGGAGAACTATCCCTTCAACCCCCTCTACGTGATGAGCCAGTCCGGGGCCCGGGGCAACCCCCAGCAAATTCGCCAGATTTCCGGGATGCGCGGCCTGATGGCCAAGCCCTCCGGGGAGACCTATCCGGTGCCAGTGAGGGCTTCTTTCCGCGAGGGGCTTACGGTGCTGGAATACTTCATCTCCACCCACGGGGCCCGCAAGGGCGGGGCCGACACCGCGTTGCGCACCGCCGACTCGGGCTACCTCACCCGCAAACTGCACGATGTGGCCCATGAGGTTATCGTGCGGGAGGCCGACTGCGGCACGCCTGACTATATCTCGGTGCCCCTTTTGGAGTTTGACGAGGCCTTCCGCAACAAGAAGCTGCGCAAGAGGAGCGACATTGAGTCGGGGCTTTATGGTCGCACGGTGGCCCGCGAGTTTGAGGTGGGGGGCCGGGTTTTTGCGGAAGGGCACCAGCTCAGCCTGGAGGACGTGAACCTGATTGTCAAGGCGGCCGAAGAGCGGCTGATTGAGGAGGTTCCGGTACGCTCGCCCCTCACCTGCCGCACTCGTTACGGGGTCTGCCAGCAGTGCTACGGCTGGGATCTCTCCGCCGCCAAGCTGGTTTCCATTGGGGAAAGCGTGGGGGTGGTGGCAGCGGAGTCCATCGGCGAGCCTGGCACCCAGCTCACCATGCGCACCTTCCACACCGGTGGGGTGGCCACAGGCACCGACATCACCCAGGGTCTGCCCCGTGTGATTGAGCTCTTTGAGGCCCGCCGCCCCAAGGCCAAGGCGGTGATCGCCGAGATTGACGGGGTGGTGCACATTGAGGAGCTCGAGGACAAGACCGTCATCTACGTAACCAGCGAGGGCTTCTCCAAGGAGTACAAGGTGCCCAAGGAAGCCCGCATCACCGTCAAGGAAGGGGAGGCAGTGGAGGCCGGGCAGCCCCTCACCCGTGGGGCCATTGACCCCCACCAGCTTCTGGAGGCCAAGGGCCCGGAGGCGGTGGAGCGTTACCTGACCGACGAGATTCAGCGGGTTTACCGGGCCCAGGGGGTGAAGCTGCACGACAAGCACATTGAGGTCATCGTGCGGCAGATGCTCAAGTACGTGGAAGTCACCGACCCTGGCGACAGCCGCTACCTGGAAGGCCAGGTAATTGAGCGCTGGGATGTGGAGAGCACCAACGAGGCCCTGATGAGCGAGGGCAAGACCCCGGCGAGCTGGAAGCCGGTGCTGATGGGGGTGACCAAGAGCGCGCTTTCTACCAAGAGCTGGCTCTCCGCGGCCAGCTTCCAGCACACCACCCACGTGCTCACCGAGGCAGCAATTGCCGGCAAGGTGGACGAGCTTATCGGGCTCAAGGAGAATGTCATCCTGGGCAAGCTGATCCCGGCAGGCACCGGTTCCGACCACGTGCGCCAAACCCAGGTGGTGGACCAGAAGACCCTGAAGCGCCTCGAGGAGGCCCGCCGCGAGACCGAACAGGCCCCCCTCAGCCCGGGGCGCCGTCCGCTCCGGTCCGAGCAGGTTGTGCGGGAGGTTTGACGGGTGGCTAAGGGGTTAGCGGCAAGGGGTGGGGAACCCAGCTCATGAAGGCCCGGCTCTTCCTGGCTTTCCAGCAGGTGGGGGCCGACCTTTTCGCCGCCGGCCTGGCCTCGGCTACCTCGGGCAACTACTCTGTGCGGGAGCGGGATGGGCTCTGGATTACCCGCTCGGGCGCCCAGAAGGCCCACCTCACCGCCGAGGACCTTCTTTGGATTCCCCTCGAGCCCGACCCAAAACGGGATCAGGGGGCCTCGGTGGAAAGGGTGGTTCACCGGGCGGTTTACCGCCACACCGACGCCACCGCGCTGGTGCACGCCCATCCCCGCCACGCCATTGCCCTTTCCTTTCACCTGGAGGTGGTGCAGCCCATTGATTTGGAGGGGCGGTACTATTTTGACCGGATTCCTGTGCTTTCGCCCCGAACTGCCTCGGCCACTGAGGAAGTCGCGGAGGCGGTGGTGGGGGCCCTTAGGGGGCACAGGGCTTGCTTGGTACGGGGCCACGGGGCCTTCGTCAAGGGCACCCTGCCCGAGCCGGAGGAGGCCCTTTTGCAGGCCTACTCTCTCATGACCAGCCTGGAGGAGGCCTGCCAGGTGCTGTTTTTGGAGCGGCTTTGGCGGTTTTGCAAGGGCTCGGGGGAGGGCCAGAATGAGGGTGCTGTTCGTTGAGGGAAAGGATCCCGGGGTTCTGCGGCAGTTTGCCCGCAGGTTTCCCCATCCCTACCGGTTGCTCTATCGCCCGGAACAGGGGCTTTACCTGCTCGAGCTCTGGGGCCACGCCCCTGAGGTGGAGGCAGACGCTTTGGGGTTAGAGGGGTTTCGGAGCTGGAGCTTTGAGCTTTTGGAGGAGGGAAGCCGCTTGCCGGCAGCCGATGCGCGAGGAGATTGACTGGGTCACGGTGGCGGAGGGGGTGGAGGTCTACCTGGAGGACACCGGTCCTCGGGAGGCGCGGCCCCTGCTGGTCCTGCACGGGGGGCCAGGGGGCAGCAGCTATGCCCTACGAGAGGGAATCGGCGACCTGCTGGAGGATTACCGGGTGCTCTACCTTGACCAGCGAGGAGGGGGACGTAGCCCGGCCCTGCCCGAACGGCCGGAGTTTTTTACCCTGGATGCCCTGGTGGATGACCTCCGCAGCCTGCGTAGGCACCTGGGCCTTCCCGAGTGGACCTTGCTGGGCCACGGCTTTGGCGGGCTGCTGGCTTTGGAGTACGCCCGGCGCTGGCCGGAGTCCACCCGCGGCCTGGTGCTGGTGAACCCCTGGACGAACTTCCCTTGGCTGGCCGCGCAGCTTTATCGGGCCTCGCTGGCTTTGCGAGGGCTGGAAGAGGTCGAAGTGCCCATCCCTGAGGATGGCGCAGCCCTCCTCGAGGAGGCTTTCGCTCACCTAGAACCCAAAGTGGTTTTTGACCGGTTGCTTTTTCCCAGCGCCAGGAGCCGCATGGAGTACGAGTGGGTGGTTGAGGGTTCGGTGGTGGTGGGCTCGGATGCCCCTGGGCGGATGCTGGTGCTCAACGGGCTGTGGCGCTTTGACTATACGCCCTACCTGCTGGACCTCAAGGTGCCTCCCCAGGTGATTCTAGGTACCCTGGACCACAGCAGCTACCCAGAGGCGGAGGTGGTGGCCGACCTGACGGGGGGGAGGCTCGAGCTCGTGGAGGGCGCGGGCCACTATCCGTGGGTGGACCAGCCCCAGACCTTTGCCGAGGCGCTTAGGTCGGCTTTAGAAGGATAGCCACAGGCATTAGCAAAAGCAGGGGGCCTCTGGCCCCCCGCGGGTTTCTTCTGAGGCCTCCCTTAGCCCTTTGCCCGGTTGACCAGCTCGGCGAAGGCCTCGGGCTGCCGCACGGCTAGGTCGGCCAGGATTTTGCGGTCAAGCTCAATTCCAGCCTTTTTGAGGCCGTGGATGAAGGTGCTGTAGCTCAGGCCATGCTGCCGGGCTGCGGCGTTGATGCGCACGATCCAGAGCCGGCGCATATCCCCCTTGCGGTTGCGCCGGTCGTCGTAGGAGCGCATGGCCCCGCTGAAGAGGGTCTCACGGGCTTTGCGGACGCTTTTGGAGCGCAGGGCGTAAAACCCCTTAGCCCGTTTTAGGATGGCCTTGTGCTTGCGGCGACGGACGACACCGGTCTTTGCCCTTGGCATCTAAACCCCCTTACGCGTCGTAGGGCATTAGCCGATGCACGCGGCGCTCCTCACCCTTCGCGAAGGTGAAAGGACGGCCCTTGGTGCGCCCACTTTTGCCCGATTTTTGCCAGTTTAGGTGGCGCTTTCCGGGTTTTCTGCCGATGACCTTGCCTGTGGCCGTGATTTTAACACGGTTCTTGGCGCCCTTGTGGGTCTTCATCTTGGACATCTTTTCTCCTTGCTGTCGAGCGCCTCTTTGAGGAGGACTTTTTGAGCTCGGCAGCCCTGTAAGTATAGCATTTCCCCTTAGCTTTGGCCAACCAGAGGACGGCCGCTAGCGGGGGATGTCCTCAGGGGTAAGGTGCCGGGGCCGCACCCAGCGCACCTCCTCAAAGGTCCCATCAAAACGCAATATGGCGGCCATCCGGGCCCGAGAGTAGACCTGATGCGGTTTTTTGGGAATAAAGGCGGTCACAATGTCTACCCAGCGGGGCTCGCGGTACTCCAGCACCACGTGCAGTGGAAGCCGTAGCTGGGGAGGAAAAACCATGTACCCCAGCACCAGCATCCGGGCGTCCTCAGGGTAGATGGCCAGCTCACGGCCCCACTCCACTGCCTGCAGGACGTCTTGCTCTATAAAGCCTTCCTGAAGCATGTGCTTGGCCACGTGGGGCCCGATGCGGTAGCGGCCTTCGCGGATGTAAGGGAGGAGTTCTTCTAGCCTGCGGATGCGCGGACGTTTCAGCATGCACCCCCCCTTTAGCAAAAAGCCCCCCACGCTTGCGGAGTGGGGCCTTTTGGTACTTCTCTCGAACCCCGGCTTGGACTGGGGTTCTTGCCAGGATTATAGGAAGTAGGGGCCCAGGGCGTTTGGGCTTTTGACCGCAATTGCCGCCCCGTAGACCTGGCTGGCTCCGGCCTGCAACAGGGCCTTGCGGGCTTTTTGGAAGGTGGTGCCGGTGGTAATCACATCGTCCACCAGCAACCAGGCCCCCTCCACCCTATCGGCTGGCCGGAATACCCCCTCGGGTAGTTCCAGGCGTTTCCGCCGGGTCTTTTGGGTCTGGGATTTGTCCCATCCAACCCGAACCAGCACCCGCCGGTAGGGAAGCCCTAGGGTTTGGGCCACCGACTGGGCCAGCGCCTCGGCGGGGTTGTACCCCCGCAGTACCTGGCGATGGATTAGCGTAGGAACCGCGGTTATACCCATCAGCCCCCAGCCAGCTTGCTGCACCCCTAAGGCCAGGCACTGGCCTAAATGGGTCGCCAAGGCCCGATGCCCGCGGTACTTGAGGGCCTTAGACAGCCGGCCCAAGCTTCTGTAGTTTCCTAAATAGACCAGCCGGGGCAGGTGCCGTGGGGCCAGTAGGGCCCGGCAGGCCGGGCAGAGTAGGGGCTCGTCTAGGGGCCGGCCGCAGCCCGGACAGGTGGCCCCGGTGAGCCGCTCCCAAAGCCCTTTCATAGGCCTAAGGCCCTCCGCAGGGCCTCGTCAAAGGGGGGGTAGAGCACTCCCTTTTCGGTAACGATGCCGGTTATGAGCGGGTGGGGGGTTACGTCAAAGGCCGGGTGGGCTGCTGGGAAGCCCGGGGGAGCGATGGGCTGACCGCGCAGGGTGGTCACCTCCTGGGCGGGCCGCTCCTCAATGGGAATTTGGGCACCGGTCTCGAGCCTGGGGTCTACCGTAGCAAGCGGCAGCGCTGGATAGAAGGGAATCCCGTGATGGCGGGCCAGAATGGCTAGAGCATAGGTGCCGATTTTGTTGGCGAAGTCGCCATTGAGGGCCATTCGGTCGGCCCCCACAATCACCGCATCCACCTGGCCTTTGGCCATCAGGTGGGCGGCCATGTTGTCGCAGATTAGGGTCGCGGGTACCCCAGCCTTTTGTAGCTCGTAAGCGGTAAGCCGGGCCCCTTGCAGGTAGGGACGGGTTTCGTCCACCCAGACATGCTGAACCCGGCCCTGGCGATAGGCCTCGAGGATGGCCCCCAAAGCGGTGCCGTGCCCCCCGGTGGCCAGCGGCCCGGTGTTGCAATGGGTGAGCACCTGGCCCCGCAGCACCCGTGCGCCGTGCTGGCTGATGGCCTTTTCGGTGGCCTCCACCTCGGCCCAGATGGCCTGAGCCTCCTGCAGCGAGGCGGCTAGGGACCCCCAATGGGGCCTCATGCGCTCCAGCGCGTAAAACAGATTGACCGCTGTGGGCCGACTTTGCCGAAGGGCGGCATCGGCCTCGGCGGGAGGCTCGCCGGAAAGGTGGGCCAGCACCATCCCATAGGCCGCGGCAACCCCAATGGCAGGCGCGCCCCGCACCACCATTGCGCGAATGGCCTGGGCGGCTTCCTGGGCGCTCCTGCAGGCCACCCAGACCTCCTCAAAGGGCAGCCGGCGTTGGTCCAGGAGCCATAGGGTGTTCTCCTCAAAACGAAAGGGAAGAAGCCGCATACAGCCAGTCTAAGCCAGCCGTGGCGGTCTTATACAGGCGAAAGTTGACACCTCCGACGGGGCTGCGGTAGACTCTCGGCAGGAGTTCTTCCAAAAACGGTTTTTCGGTCGGAGCAGTTGTTTCATTGAGGCTCATGGAAGCACTTCCAAAAGGAGGGAACATGAAGCGTAGGGAGTTTCTCAAAAAGGCGGGCGTGGGTTTGGCTACGGGTTTTCTGGTAAGCCGGGGCTGGGTGCGGGCCCAGGGCCAGGCCACGCTGCGGGTTTCCCTGGGCGGGGGTGTGGGGGAGGGGCCTCGCTGGATGCGGGCCCGCCTGGCCGAGTTCACCCGCCGCACCGGTATTCGCGCCGAGGTCTTTGAGGCCCCCACCGACACCGATGCCCAGCTCGCCCTCTACCAGCAGTACTGGGCGGGGCGCAGCCCGGACATTGACGTTTACATGGTGGATGTGATTTGGCCCGGCATCATCGCACCACACGCCCTGGACCTCAAGCAGTACTTTACCGAGGCTGAGCTGCGGGAGTTCTTCCCCCGTATCGTCCAAAACAACACCATCCGCGGCAAGCTCACCTCTATCCCCTTCTTTACCGACGCCGGGCTGCTCTACTACCGCACCGATCTTTTGCAGAAGTACGGCTACCGCAATCCGCCCCGCACCTGGGCCGAGCTCAGCCAGATGGCCCAGCGGGTCATGGACGAGGAGCGTAAGGCCGGCAACCGCGACTTCTGGGGCTTTGTCTTCCAAGGCAAGCCCTACGAGGGCCTGACCTGCGACGCTTTGGAGTGGATTTACTCTTTTGGCGGTGGGCGCATCGTTGAGTCGGACGGCACCATCAGCGTGAACAACGGCAAGGCGGCTTTGGCCCTCAACACTGTGCGCCGCTTTGTAGGCACCATCGCCCCTCAGGGGGTCACCTCCTACGCCGAGGAGGAGGCTAGGAACGTCTGGCAGCAGGGCAACGCCCTCTTCATGCGCAACTGGCCCTATGCCTACGCCTTGGGCCAGGCCGACAACAGCCCCATCCGGGGCAAGTTTGGGGTGACCGTATTGCCCAAAGGAGCGGGCGACGCTCCCAACGCTGCCACCCTGGGCGGCTGGCAACTCATGGTCTCGGCCTACAGCCGCTACCCCAAGGAGGCCGCCGACTTAGTGCGTTTCCTGACCTCTACCGAAAGCCAGAAGGACTTCGCCCTGAACCTCTCCTGGCTGCCCACCCGCCCGGCCCTCTACAACGACCGGGATGTTCTGGCCAAGACCCCTTGGTTCAAAGACCTACTGCCCGTCTTCCAGAACGCGGTATCGCGCCCTTCGGACGTAGCCGGGGCACGCTACAACCAAGTTTCCGAGGCCATCTGGAC
Organism: Meiothermus luteus; assembly: GCF_003574085.1. Lineage (GTDB taxonomy): Bacteria > Deinococcota > Deinococci > Deinococcales > Thermaceae > Meiothermus > Meiothermus luteus. Next base: position 14,487 of record NZ_QWKZ01000059.1, read on the forward strand.
TGAGGTGCACAGCGCCCTTACCGGGCGCAAGACTGGTGAGGCTGCGGTGCGGGACCTCGAGGCCCGCCTGCGCCGTATCCTGCGCTAGTAGTCTACTCTCCCCGGGGGGCTTGGGCTCCCCGGGATTGCCATAAAGGGAGAAACATGCTCGTTCAAAGGCAGGTTCGGCTGGCCTGGTTGCTGGTCTTGCCCACCCTTTTGGTGGTGGTCTTTGTGGCCGGCTACCCGCTGGCCCAGGTTTTCTACTGGTCGTTTTACAAGGCCGATATTGCCCTGGTGGACCCGCCGGAGTTTGTGGGGTTTGAGAACTACCTTTTTTTGCTCCGCGACCCCGACTTCCGTGAGGCCTTGTGGAACACTGTAAAGTTCACTGTGTTTTCGGTGAGCATTGAAACCGTGTTGGGCCTGGCCATTGCCCTCATCATCCACTCCAACTTCCGGGGCCGGGGCCTGGTGCGCACCGCCATTCTCATCCCTTGGGCTATCCCCACGGTGGTTTCGGCCAAGATGTGGCAATGGATGCTCAACGACGTCTACGGGGTGATCAACGTTATCGGCGTTAAGCTTGGCATCCTCTCGCAGAAGGTGGCCTTCTTGGCCCGGCCCGAGCTCATGCTGCCGGCCATCATCGCGGTGGATGTGTGGAAGACCACCCCCTTCATGGCCCTCCTCCTCCTGGCTGGCCTCCAGCTCATCCCCGAGGAGCTCTACGAGGCGGCCAGCATTGACGGGGCCACCCGCTGGCAGCAGTTTTGGACCATCACTCTGCCCCTCCTCACCCCTGCCTTGGTGGTGGCCCTTATCTTCCGCACCCTGGATGCGCTTCGGGTTTTTGACGTGATTTACGTGATGACCGGGGTCAACCCGGCCACCCGCACCCTGGCGGTCTACAACCGGCAGAATCTCATTGACTTTCAGGACCTGGGCTACGGCTCGGCCATCAGCGTGGCCATCCTCATCATCACCTTTGTCTTTGTAATCCTCTACATGCGCAGCATCGGGAGGGAGGCCCTGAGATGAAACGCACCCTGTTCTGGCTCAACCGGGGGCTTTTCTACCTCCTGGTGGTCTTTGTGGTGGTCTACAGCGTCTTTCCCTTCTATTGGGCGGTTATCTCTAGCTTTAAGCCCTCCAGCGGCCTCTTTACGCCCGACCCGAGCTTCCTGCCCATCCCCTTTACCCTCGAGCAGTACCGCAACGTCTTCGTGGGCACCGCCTTTGGCCGCAACCTGCTGAACTCCCTCCTTGTGGCCGGGGGGGCCACCCTGCTTTCGCTGGTGCTGGGGGTGCTGGCGGCCTATGCGTTGGGTCGGCTGCGCTTTCCCCCGAAAAACGCGGTACTCTACATCGTGCTCTCCATGACCATGTTTCCCCAGATTGCTGTGCTGGGGGGCTTCTTTGTGCTGCTGCGGCAGGTGGGCCTTTTCAACACCCATGCCGGGCTGATTCTAAGCTACATGCTTTTCACCCTGCCCTTCACGGTCTGGGTGCTGGTGGGCTACTTTAGGGGGCTTCCTAGGGAGCTCGAGGAGGCGGCCTACGTGGACGGGGCCACCCCGGTGCAGACCCTCCTTCGGGTGATGCTCCCGCTCACCGGGCCCGGGTTGGTGACCACGGGGCTTCTCGCCTTCATCGCAGCTTGGAATGAGTTTCTCTTCGCGCTTACCTTTACCGTGAGCGACGTGGTGCGCACCGTGCCCCCGGCCATCGCCTTCTTTGGTGGGGCCACGCCCTACGAGATTCCCTGGGGCTCCATCATGGCGGCCAGCGTGGTGGTGACGGTGCCCTTGGTGGTTCTGGTGCTGGTCTTCCAACAGCGCATCGTGGCGGGGCTCACCGCGGGCGCAGTCAAGGGTTAAAGGTTAGGGTTTCTTGGCGATTTTGGCGGGTTGGACGGGATTCCACCACCGCGCGGGGGTTGCCCTTTGGAGGTGAGGTGTGAACGAGCTACTGGACTGGGACATTCCTTTTGACCGACTGGAGGGCCTGTCCCTGGCGGAGGTGCAGGTACAGGCGGTGGAGAAGGAGGGGGTGCGGGCCTGGCGGCTCCTTTTTACCCAAAGGCCGCGCGACCGGGCCAAGGCGGGGCCGGCGGTGCAGGGGGCAAGGCCGTTACCCCTAGAGGAAACCCAGGGGGTTTACCGGGCCGAGGGGCTTCCACCGCTGGAGCTTAGAGAGGGGAGGGTGCGCTTGGGGAGCCTCGAGCTCACCCTCTGGGGCCTGCCCCACCGCGAGGCCCTCCCCCTCTTGCAGCTCCTATCCGATGGGGTGCCCTACCCGCTTCTGGGCTTTCGCTTCGCCTTGGGTGCGGCCTGGTATTACGGCCTAGGCGAGCGAACCGGGGGGCTTGCGCGGCGAGGACGGCGGTTTTGGAACTTCACCGCCGACCAGCCCCCCCGCCCCGGCTACGATCCGCTTTACCAGGCCAGCCCCTTTCTGCTGCGGCTAGAGGAGGGGCGGGCCTTGGGCATCCTCCTAGACGAGAGCCACCCGAGCCTTTTTGACCTGGGCCAGGCCCACCCCGCCGAGGGGCGGGTGGCGGTGGCCGGGCCTCACCTAGACCTCTACTTGCTTTCGGGGAGCCCCCTGGAGGTGGTGCGGGGCCTCACCCTGCTCACCGGCCGGCCCGCCATGCCCCCCTTGTGGGCGTTGGGCTACCACCAGTGCCGCTACAGCTATGCCGACAGCCAGGCGGTGCGGGAGGTGGTGGAAGAGTTCCAAGCCCACGACCTGCCCCTGGAGGCGGTTTGGCTGGACATCCACTACATGGAGGGGTACAAGGTCTTCACCCTGAGCCCCGCCCGCTTCCCCAACTTCCGGGCCCTTTCAGACGAGCTGGCTCAGGAGGGCGTGCGCCTGGTGCCCATCGTGGACCCGGGGGTGAAGGTGGAGGAGGGGTATAGGGTTTTTGAGGAGGGGAGGCGGCGAGGGGTTTTCATCCTGGACGACCGGGATGAGCTTCTGGTGGGCGGGGTCTGGCCCAGGCGGGCGGTCTGGCCCGACTTCAGCCGGGAAGAGGCCCGGGCCTTTTGGTCGGAGGAGGTGCGCCACTTCGTCCAAGAGCACGGCTTCGCCGGCATCTGGAACGACATGAACGAGCCGGCGGTGCTGGAGCTTGGGGGCGCTGAGCCTCCCGATAAGGCCCTGCCCCTCACCGCCCGGCAGGGGGCGAAGAGCCACCTCGAGGCCCGTAACCTCTACGCCCTGGGCATGGCCGAGGCCACCCACCGGGGCCTGGCCGCCTTGGGGCGGCGCCCCTTTATCCTCACCCGCAGCGGTTTCCCCGGTATCCAGCGCTACGCCTTTGTCTGGACGGGGGACAACGAAAGCCGCTTTGAGGATATGGCCCTCTCGGTACCCATGCTCCTCTCGCTGGGGCTCTCAGGGGTGCCCTTCGCCGGGGCGGACGTGGGCGGCTTCGGCCAGGACGCCGAGCCTGAGCTATTGCTGCGCTGGACCTGGCTTGGGGCGCTTTACCCCTTTTTCCGCAACCACAGCGCCCTGGGCACCCGCCGTCAGGAGCCCTACGCCTTGGGCGAGCCCTGGACCTCCAAGATGCGCGAGGCCCTGCGCTTCCGCTACCGGCTCCTTCCTTACCTTTACTCCCTGGCCCGGGAGGCCCACGAGGAGGGCCTGCCGCTTTGGCGGCCCCTTTTCGCCTACTGGCCGGAGGAAGCGGGGGCCCAGCGCGACGACGAGTTCCTGCTGGGGGAGGCCCTGCTGGCCGCCCCGGTGCTATGGCAGGGGGCCCGTGCGCGCGAGGTCTACCTGCCGCCGGGGGGCTGGCAGGACTTCTGGGAGGGCGCCCTTTGGGAGGGCCCTCGGCGGCTTGGGGTGGAGGCCCCGTTGGAGCGGCTGCCCCTCTTTCAGCGGGCGGGCACCGCCCTGCCCCTCACGG
>NZ_QWKZ01000006.1 GCF_003574085.1 Meiothermus luteus
GTGGTGGAGGGGGACCAGGTGCGGGCGGCCGTCACCGGGGCGGGCGAGCACGCTATGCGTCTCAGCAAGCTCGAGCAGGCCCTCTCCGGAAAACCCTTAACCGCCGAGAACATCTCCGCGGCCTGCCAAAACCTTCTCTCCCCTGAAGGCCTCAACCACGACTTGGTGGCCTCCCGCGAGTATCGGGCCCACCTGGTGGATGTGATGGCCAAACGGGCCCTCCTGCAGGCCCTGGGCCTCTCTTGAAGGAACCCTGAAATTGTGAGGGGCCGCAACCCCAGGGCCCCTCTTCTCTATGTGAAGATAGAGCCATGCTTCCGTCGTCGGTAGAGGAAACCCAAAAGGCCCTCGAGCGGTACCACTACATCGCCGACAGGGGCCTTTCGGTAGCGGTCTTTCTGGCCCTCAGGCTGGGCCGCCCTCTCCTGCTGGAGGGCGAGCCTGGGGTGGGCAAGACCGAGATCGTCAAGGTGCTGGCCCAGGTGCTCTCCACCCGGCTCATCCGGCTGCAGTGCTACGAGGGGTTGGACATCAACAGCGCGGTCTATGAGTGGGACTACGCCCGGCAGATGCTCCAGATTCGCCTGCTCGAGGCCGTCGGAGAGCGGGCCCAGGAGAGGATACGCCAGGAAGTCTTCGGCCCAGATTTCCTGCTAAAGCGCCCCCTGCTGCAGGCCCTGGAGAGCCAGAATGGAAAACCTCCGGTGCTGCTCATTGACGAGCTGGACCGGGCCGACGAGGAGTTTGAGGCTTTCCTGCTGGAGTTTCTCTCTGACTGGCAGATCACCGTGCCCGAGGTGGGCACCCTCAAGGCCGAACACCCCCCGGTGGTGGTCATCACCAGCAACCGCACCCGTGAAATCCACGACGCCCTCAAGCGCCGATGCATGTACTACTGGATTGACTACCCCAGCTTTGAAAAGGAGTACCGAATTGTGCGGGAAAAGGTTCCGGGCGTACCGGAAAAGCTGGCCCAGCAAACCGTAGCCTTTGTCCAGGAGCTTCGCAAACAAGACCTTTACAAGGCCCCCGGAGTGGCGGAAACGCTAGACTGGGCAGCCTCGCTGCTGGCCCTGGGCCAGACCGAGCTCACCCTAGAGGCGGTGGAGGAAACCCTGGGGGCGTTGCTCAAGTACCAGGACGACGTGCTTAAGGCCAGGAATCAGGCGCGCGACCTCCTGGCCCGCGCCCAAGCGCCCACCCCCCTATGACCGAAAACCTGCTCAGTCATGTGGTCGGCTTTGCCCGGGTCCTTCGCCGGGAAGGCATCCGGGTCACCCCAGGCCAGACTGCCGCTTTTGCTAGGGCACTGGGAGAAATTTCTATCTTTGACCCAGCGAGCTTCTACTACGCCGCCCAAACCACTCTGGTCAACCGCCACGAGGACCTACCCCGGTTCTCCCTGGTGTTCCAGCGTTACTGGAAGGAGCTAGGCATGGAGCGCTTTCCCGGCGAGCTGCTGCAGCAAGCCCCCGCGCCCCCCAAAAAAGATCCTCGAGCCAAGCCAGGAGAGGTAGGGCGGGAACCCCAACCCAAGGGCCCAGGCGAAGCTCCTCCCCAGCCCCTTGTGGATCGGGCCCTAACCTACGCGCCTACCGAGGTGCTCCGGCAAAAGCGCTTTGACCAGATGAGCGAGGCTGAGCTCGAGGCCGCCCGCAAGCTCCTCTACCACATGGCCTGGAGCCCTCCCCTCCGACGCACCCGCCGGCTTGGGGCGCACGGGCGGGAAAAAATAGACTTGCGCAAAAGCCTGCGCCAGGCTCTTCGGTACCAGGGCGAAATGGTTCGGCTGGCCTGGCAGGCCCGTAAGAGGAAGCCCCGGCCCATCGTGGCCCTGGCCGATGTATCGGGCTCCATGGAGCGCTACGCCCGGATGCTCCTGCACTTCCTCTACGCCTTCTCCCTGGCCCAGGCCCGCCGAGGGGCCCGGCGGGTAGAAACCTTCACCTTCGGCACCCGCCTGACCCGAATCACCCGCACGTTCCAGAAAAAAAGCGTAGACGCCGCCCTGGCCGAGGTGGGCCGGGAGGTTAAGGACTGGTCCGGCGGCACCCGCATCGGGGCCTGCCTTCACAGCTTCAACCACACCTGGGCCAAGCGGGTGCTGGGGCAAGGGGCCGTCGTCCTCATCATTTCCGACGGCTGGGACCAAGGAGAACCCGAGTTGCTGGCTTTTGAGATGGAACGGCTACAAAAATCCTGCCACCGCCTAATCTGGCTCAACCCCCTGCTGGGCACGCCCAGCTATCAACCCCTCACCAGAGGCCTGGTGGCGGCGCTGCCCTACGTGGACGATTTTCTACCCGTACACAACATCACCAGCCTGGAAAAGCTGGTGAAAACCCTGGAGCAGCTCGAGGTCTAAACCGCCTCTGCCGCCTTGCGTACCTCCTGGGCAAAGGCCCGGGTCTTCTCGTTTTGCTCGCGCACCACCCAAGGCGTGGCCTTGGCTGTGGGCCAGCGGTCAAACAGGGTCTCCAGCCACTGGAGCAGCAGGTCTGGGGTCATGGGCCCCGAGGACTGGTAGTGTACGCTCCCCTCCCTCAGGGTAACCTTCCCCAGGGCCTCGTAATGGCTGGGGGAGGTGTGCTGCACCAGGATGCGGAAGGTATCGCCCGAGTCCTCCCCCACGCACTCCAACACCTGCCCTTCGGCCAGGGCATTGATTTTATGCAGTGTAAGCATACCTTGATGGTACGCCACGGCGCTTTGGGTTTCCAGGGTCCGGCTCAACCCTTGACCACGATGTTCAGCAGCTTCCCCGGCACATAGATTTCCCGAACCACCTCTTTACCCAAAAGGTGCTGGGCCACGTTGGGTATCTGGCGGGCAATGGCTTTGACCTCTTCCTCGCTGGCGCCCACCGCTACTTGGGCCTTGCCCCGCAGCTTACCGTTGACCTGCACCACCAGCTCAAAGGTATCGGCCACCAGCGCCGCGGGGTCGGCCACCGGCCAGGGGTAGCTGAAGACAGAACCCTGGTAAAACTCATGCCAAAGCTCCTCCGCCAGGTGTGGGGCAAAGGGGGCCAGCATTTGGATGTAGCGCAGCACGGCTTCTCGGAAAACCGGGGTTACCCCCTCTTGCTTCCGGTAGTCGGAGAGGGCGTTCAAAAGCTCCATCAGCGCAGCAATGGCGGTATTGAAGCGAAGGCTCTCCAGGTCTTCAGTGACCTTTTGGATGGTCTGGTGCAGCTTCTGGTAAAGGGCCTTGTGAGGGCCCTCCAGGGCAGTCGCTTCAAGGGCCCCCTGGGCCTTCAGCTCTACCCGGTTTTCAGCCACCAACCGGTAGACCCGGTTCAAGTAGCGCCAAGCCCCCTGCACCCCCTCCTCTGTCCAAACCATCTCGTTCTCAGGGGGAGCGGCGAAAAGGATGGTTATCCGAGCGATGTCGGCACCCTGTTCTTTCACGAAAGGCCCCACCATCACCCCATTGCCCAGACTTTTGCTCATCACGGCAGGCTTCCAGAAGTAAGTCTTTCCCCCCTCCTGCCGCAGCTCAGCCCCGCTCTTCTGGGCCTCTTCCAGGAAGATGCCCTGGGGAATCTCGAGCTTGCTCCGCCGAGCATCGTCCTTGAAGTAGATGCGCCCTTCCCGCAGTTCCACCTCCCCCACATTGGTCCAGCCCATCACCATCCCCTGGGTAAAGAGCCCCTCAAAAGGCTCCCCCGCTTCTACCATCCCCAAGTCGTGCAGAAACTTGGTGAAAAAGCGGGCGTACAAAAGGTGCAAGATGGCGTGCTCTATCCCACCGATGTACTGGTCCACCGGCATCCAAAAGTTGGCCTTCTCCGGGCTGAAGGGCTGCTCGGTGTTGTGGGCATCGGTATAGCGCAAGAAGTACCAGGACGAGTCAAAAAAGGTGTCCATGGTATCAGTGTCGCGCCGGGCAGGCCCTTTACAGCGCGGACAGGTACACTCGTAGAACTCAGGATGGGCCGCCAGGGGGCTCTTCCCCTTGGGGCGAATATCCTCCACATCCTTCAGGGTAGGCAGCACCACCGGTAGGTCCTCGTAGGGGACCGGAACAATACCGCACCTGTCGCAGTGAATCATGGGGATAGGGGTACCCCAGTAGCGCTGGCGGCTGATGAGCCAGTCCCGCAGGCGGTAGTTAACCTTGGCCTGCCCAATTCCCTTTTCCTCCATCCAGGCGATGATCTTCTTTTTGGCCTCCTCCACATAGAGGCCGTTCAGGAAACCAGAGTTGATGGCCGGGCCATCCCCAGTGTAGGCCTTGCCCTGCCATCCTGGGGGTGGCTCTACCGTGCGAACGATTTCCAGACCAAACCGCTCGGCGAACTCCCAATCGCGCTCATCCTGGCCTGGTACGGCCATAATGGCGCCCGTGCCGTAACCGGCAAGAACGTAGTCAGCAACCCAAATGGGAATCTCCTTGCCGTTTGCGGGGTTGATGGCATAGGCCCCGGTGAAAACCCCGGTCTTCTCCCGGTCTTCCCGCTGGCGTTCCACCTCGCTTTTCATCCTGGCAGCAGCCACGTAGGCATCCACCTGGGCCCTTTGCTCTGGGGTAGTGATCCTTCCCACCAGCTCATGCTCAGGGGCCAAAACCATAAAGGTAGCCCCGAATATGGTGTCAGGCCGAGTGGAAAAAACCCGGATTTTGAGGTCGTGCCCCTTCACCGGAAAGTCAAATTCAGCCCCCACGCTCTTACCAATCCAGGCCCGCTGCATGGCCTTGACCTTTTCGGGCCAACGGGGCAGCTTATCCAAATCGTTCAAAAGCCGCTCGGCGTAGTCGGTGATCTTGAGGTACCACTGCTCGAGCTCCCGCTTTTCCACCAAAGCCCCACTGCGCCAACCCCGCCCGTCAATCACCTGCTCATTGGCAAGCACGCTCTGCTCTACCGGGTCCCAGTTGACCAGGCTCTTCTTCCGGTAAACCAAGCCTCTTTCGTACATCTTGAGGAAAATCCACTGATTCCACTTGTAATACTCGGGCAAGCAGGTGGTTACCTCACGGCTCCAGTCGTACTGAATGCCCATTAATGCCAAAGACTCTTTGGACTGCTGGATGTTGCCAAAGGTCCACTCAGCAGGGCTTACGCCAAACTTGAGGGCAGCGTTCTCGGCAGGCAAACCAAAAGCGTCCCAACCAAAAGGGTGAAGAACACTATAGCCCTGCTGAGTACGGAACCGGGCCAAGGCATCACCCATGGTGTAGTTCTTTAAATGGCCCATGTGCAGGTCGCCGGAAGGATAGGGAAACATTACCAAAACATAGGCCTTTTTCTTCCCCTTGTTCTCCCTTGCTCTAAGAAGGCCTATCTCCTCCCAGTACCTCTGCCATTTGGGCTCAATCTCGTGTGGGTTGTATTTGTCGGTCGTAACCATGGCTCGCCTCGCGATTGGTAGGGCTCGTTGTATCGGCTACCAGAGCCAACCCCCCTTCAAAGACTGAAGGGGGGAGCCTCGTAAAACTCCCCTACCGGCCCGTTAGAAGGGCGCTAAACATAGCTATTACGTTAGCACAGAAGTGGGTTTTATTCAAAAGATTGGTGCCGGGGATGGGACTCGAACCCACACGCCCTTGCGGGCAACGGATTTTAAGTCCGTAGCGTCTACCATTCCGCCACCCCGGCAAATTCAAACCCCCTAGGCCTCAGTTCAAGCCCCGCCCCAAGGGCAGCCTCAGCATAAATCCCAGAGTAATGTGTTTCAATCCTCACTCGAGCTTTCGCCCGAGTGCAACAAACCCCCTGCGAGTCCCACCAGTGGACGGCGGCCGGTAACGGGGGCTATTACACGGCCATCACCCAAAACCCGGCCCCCAAACAGGTGACCGACCGGTTCGGGGGTGTATCTCACCCGGTTGTTCTACCGTCTAACTGGGGTGAGATATTGGGGCGCTGGGATGAGGGCCGCTCGTTTGCTGATAACGGTGTTATGATGGACGGTATGGGTGAGATAAATCTTAGCGGATACTTTGTAGCCCGATTGACGGGGGCCTCCCCGGAGGAGGCCAAAGAATACCTGGAGGACCCCAGCTACTTCCCGGAGGCCCTAGGTCAGTGGAATCTGGGTCATCTCAAAACGGTAGAGGATGTGGAGCGGGTGCTACCCCAGCTCACCCGTCCCCAGAGCCGCCAGGTTGAGGAGGCCCCGCTTTCAGAGCTGGATAATCTCTACAGGGGGTTGTAATGGTCGTAAGAAACACTAGCAAATATCCCCCGTGGCCATTGGCGACGAGCAGTATCTCCTTCCGCCGGAGTGGGAGGTTTTAATCCTCACTCGAGCTTTCGCCCGAGTGCAACGCGGGGGCTGGCCCGCCTGCGGGGGCGGGGCACCCTGTTTCAATCCTCACTCGAGCTTTCGCCCGAGTGCAACACGAGCGGATTGACGGCAGCGTCTCCGACTTTACCGTTTCAATCCTCACTCGAGCTTTCGCCCGAGTGCAACATATCCGGCGAGCCGAGGGGGGCCGGGACTGGTTCGTTTCAATCCTCACTCGAGCTTTCGCCCGAGTGCAACCTACTTGCAGGTCGAGGGCCAACAAGTGTTGGCAAGTTTCAATCCTCACTCGAGCTTTCGCCCGAGTGCAACCCAGAGGTGGCCACAAAGCTCCTGGAGGAGGCCTAGTTTCAATCCTCACTCGAGCTTTCGCCCGAGTGCAACATATCCAACGCCTGAACGATTTTTGTCAGCGTCGCCGTTTCAATCCTCACTCGAGCTTTCGCCCGAGTGCAACCGGGAGGTGCGCAAGGCGGTGGCGAAGCATCCCAAGTTTCAATCCTCACTCGAGCTTTCGCCCGAGTGCAACTCGCCAACCTCCCTGTCCAGCTCTAGAGTCGGCCAGTTTCAATCCTCACTCGAGCTTTCGCCCGAGTGCAACGAGGTTGAGCTGGGAGAGTTGCTCGAGGTGGCCAGGTTTCAATCCTCACTCGAGCTTTCGCCCGAGTGCAACGGGGGTGCGCTCCAGAGTGGTGTAGAAGTTGTAGCGGTTTCAATCCTCACTCGAGCTTTCGCCCGAGTGCAACCCGCAAATAGGCGCGCGCGTCCAATCACAACACCTAGTTTCAATCCTCACTCGAGCTTTCGCCCGAGTGCAACGATCCACCGGAAAGCCGAAGCCCTGCAGCTCCTGGCAGTTTCAATCCTCACTCGAGCTTTCGCCCGAGTGCAACTTTGGGCGGCACTGGCCCGTAGCTCTTCCAAAGCGTTTCAATCCTCACTCGAGCTTTCGCCCGAGTGCAACCTGCTGAGGGAAACGGTGGAAGGGGGGGAATCCCCCGTTTCAATCCTCACTCGAGCTTTCGCCCGAGTGCAACCGGTGGTGCCCCACGCGCAGCTCGTAGGTATGGCAGGTTTCAATCCTCACTCGAGCTTTCGCCCGAGTGCAACGGCCCCATTTTAGCGCGCGTGCTGGACAGGGTTCAAGGGAGCCTTTGCGCGAACCCCCCAAAAAAGGCTTCCGACGCAGGGTGGGGGAAGGTGAGGGAAAAACGAGTTTTCAATGTCCCCTAGCCGATTTCTCGGCTTGCGCGAACCCCCCTAGGTTTTGGCGCTTGCTTGGGGTTCGCGCAGCTAAGCAAGCGCCAGCAGGTTACCGGCATCGCCGGTATGGCCTACGGCCACCCCCTCGTGGCCTAGACCACCAAGGGGTCGTCGAAGTCCGTGTACTTGTCCTGGCCGTGGACGCGCAGGCACTTTTCGCGGCCACCCACAAGGGTGTAGATGCGCAGGCTGTCCTTGTCGGGTTCCATAATTCTGAGCAGCTTGGCCTCCATTTCCTCGAGCTGGGCCCGCGTCACCCGACACTCAAACACCGACATCTGTACCCGCTGGCCGTAGTTCTTGCACACCTTGGCCACCCGGGCCAGCCGGGCCTGGCCGTCTTCCGAGGTGACGTTTACGTCGTAGGTGACTAGAATATCCATCCGCTCCATGCCTACCTCCCCACAAAGGGCGAGTACTCGGGCAGGTCGCCCCGCAGATACCGTGCCAAAAGCCTAGCCTGGATGTGTGGTAAAAGCCCCACCGGTACGGGTTCCTTGAACAGGGGGTGCTGCACCGTTTCCTGGCGGCGGCCCTGGAAGGCCGTGATCACCACCTTGCGGCCTTCCTCGTTCAGCAGCACCGCGCCGCCGGGGCGCTCCTCAAAGTGCTTGGGGGAGAGCTGTTTGCGGTTCAGCAGCGAAAGCGCTAGGCGGTCGGCCCACCAGGCCCGGAACTCCTCGAGCAAGTCCAGCGCCAGGGCATTACGCCCAGGCCGCAGGGCGTGCAGGAAACCCGCCTGAGGGTCGAGGCCCACCCCTTCCAAAGCAGCGGTGCACTGGGTGGTGAGTAGGGCGTATATGAAACCCAGCAGCGCGTTTACAGGGTCGCGCGGGGGGCGTTTGTTGCGCCCATCAAAGCGGAACTCACCCGAAAGCAAAAGGTCGCCAAAGGCGGCAAAGTAGGCGCTGGCGGCCTGGCCTTCCAAGCCCCGTACCTCGTCTACCGTGCGGGCCTGGGGCAGCATTCGCAAAGCAGCCTCGTGCTCGGCCAGCGCGGCGCTCAGGGCCTCGGTTTCGCCCCGCTCGCGTACCGCCCGCTGGAGCACCAGGCGGCTGTTTTTGAGCTTGCTCTCTACAAAGCGCAGGGCCAGGTACAAAGCGCTCGAGGGGTGGTCAAGCGCACGGTACTGCGCCCGCCGCAGCAACACATTGCCCGAAACCGGCCCCGAAAGCCGCCCCTGAAAGCGGCCCGACTCCGTGAACCAGGCAACCTCGAGGCCCTCCTCGGCACAGCGGTGAAGCAAAAAAGGCGAGATGAGCACGTTGCCAAACATCACCAATCCGCCCAAGTGATGCAGGGGCACGTTCCTGAGCGTTACCTCCTCGTGCTGGATGCGCAGGGTGTCGCCCTCGAGGCGCAGATACACCCCTTGGGTCTGCACGTAGAGGGTGTTCAGAAGCTCGGTGGTCATGGTTGCTGGGCCTGCCACTCTAGCAGCGCTTGGGGCACGTGGGGCATGCAAACAGAGATGAGCGAGCAGTGCCGGCAGCGCTCATCGGCGGCAGGTGGGGGCAGGCGGTCTTGCTGCAACAGCTTGCGCAGCGCGCTGATGGTGGCCAGCGTAGCGGCGCGCAGCTCGAGGGTAAAGCGCACCTCGCGGCGGCGCTGGCTGGTTCTGCTGAAAAGGGCCCCCTCCGGCACGCTCAGGCCAAACATCTCCTCCAGACACAAAGCCTGGGCGCAAAGCTGCACCTCGGCGGCCTGGCGGGCCAGCTCCTTGGGCCAGCGCCTGCCCACCTTGTACTCCACCGGATAGGGCACCCCCTCTAGGTTACCGGCAAAGCCGGTATGGCCTACGGCCACCCCCTCCACAAACTCCACCACGTCGGCTCGGCCCACTAGCCCCAGCCGCTCCGACCACAGGGGCAAAGCCCGCTCAATCCGAACCCCCTCGCGCAACAGCCCTTCGGGGATGTCGGCCTGCTCGTGGGCGCGCGCGCCGCGCAGGGTGTACTCGTTGTCCTCCCACTCGCCTTCCAGCAGAATCAGCGCGGCCCGGCGGGGGCAGTAGGTGTACTGGGCCAGGGCGCTGATGGGCAGGGGCTCGCCCTCGGCGGGGGCCGTGAGGGCTGTTTGGGGCAGAAGGCCGTCCAGGTCGTCCATCTAACCCTCCCAGGGGGTGAAGTCTTTTTCGTTGTAATCACGCCAATAAAAGCCTTCCCGGCACAGCCGGTCGTACACCGGGCCGTGGCGGGTGAGGGCGAAGACGTAGAGCCCCCCGTCCTTTTCGGCGTAAAAAACCCGCTCGTCGGTCTTGCCCTTGGGAAAGCCCAGCGCATCGCCCCCGCCGCTTTTGAGCTCGCTGTTGGCGGCGCGGTTGGGCAGGCGCAGGCGCTGCAAGAGTTTGCGGTAGCGCTCCTGGGCGGTGGGCTCCAGCTTCTGCCAGGTTTCTAAGGCCTTTGGGGCCAGGTAAATGGGCACGCTTTGGGCTTGCTCGAGCTCGCCCCGGAAAGCCTCGAGGTAGGCGTCTCCCAGAGGGGATAGCCCCACATACACCTGCCCGTCTAGCTCGAAGTCCTCGAGTAAAACCTGGGCATCTTCCGGCAGCAGCGCGGCCCGGGGGGCTACCTCGGCCTTGGGGCGAACACCCTCGCCCTCGGTCAGCCAGTCAAAAAAGTCGGCGTACCAGACAAACAGGCTACTATCCCAACCAAAAGGCGAAGGCGGCAAGGTCACGATCTCGCCAAACTTCTCGTGGATGTAGCAGACCGGCACCTTGAACACCAAGCCCAGGGCGGTGGCGTAGGCAATCTCGGCCTTGAAGCCCCCGGTGGCATTGATGATCACCTCTTTTTGCGCCCGCGCGGCCTTGCGTATCTCGCCAGCCAGGGTGCGCACAAAGTTTTTCAGGCCGTAGTCCACAAAGCCCTGGGCCTCGTAGGCCAGCCCAGGAATGCGAACCCGGCGGCAAGGCACCCCCTGCTGCTGCCAGTACTGCTCCAGAAGCTCCGCCGCCCGCGCTCCCTCGAAGGTATCGCTGTGCAGCAACACGATTTCGTCGCCCGCTTGCAAAACGCACAAAAGCGAGTTGGTCTCGGCGCTGGCCTTTTTGGGGTCGTGCTTCAGGTACTCTAAAATCTCCCCGTCCTGCACCAGGCCATCGCGGCGGGCGTTCAAAAGCAGGCTGGTGCCTACGGTAGTGAGGATGACGGTGCTTATAAGACCTCCGGAAGCTCGAGGCCCATCTGAGCCACGGTAGTACTAAGCTGTTTTAGTGCATCTCGAACCTTTGCAGTTACGGTTTCAAAGCTGCTGTTATCTGGGGTGAATTCGCCTTCCTCTGAAGGGAAACCACGCCAGTGCATCATCTGGTCACGCAGTGACTTCAGTTGGTCATAGCTAATTTTCAGTGGCTCGTTTTCTTGTTGCTTCAAGAAGCTATTTAGTGAGAACTTGCATTCTACAGAATCGGGCCAGATTTTCATGTTAGACTTCCATCGAGCGAAAAGATATATCCACTCTTTTGCAAGCCCAACTGCCTTTTCGTAATGCTGATGCTGAATGTACCAGTCTATTTGGGCATAGATTGCTTGAAGCTGTTTTTTATCAGGGTCTCCCTTTGTGAAGGCCAGGGGGGTAAGCTGATTAACGATTTGGTCACCAAGAATTTCCATTGGCCCGTTGAGACGCAAGCGTAATGCTTCCAATGCTTCTATAGCATTTTTGGCCTCATTACCAGCTCTAACAGGATCGTGGAGTTGCATAGAGAGCGAGAAGTTACTCAGCGGTTGGAAAAAAGTTCCGTAGCTTGAATCTAACCGTGCAAGTTCCGCCAGCTTTTGCGGATAACCTGTTTCCAGAAAGCGATTGGTAGCACTTGCCCAGTCCAGCATAGTTACGAATGGAGTAAGGTCGAATATCGGCGTGGTACCGTCTGCACCCTTTGCCTCCTGAGCACCGTATAGCACATGCAGCAGTTTCACTCGCTTCGCAGCCTGCAAAAAAATTATCGCCAGAAAAGCCAACATGCCTAGCGAGCGAAAACCGTGTGTTATGTCCAAAATTACTTCCGAGTCAGGTTGCAGGTTATTCGTAAGAGCGTTGTAAATATCCCAAAACTCATCGGCGCTCTTTCCATCCGGTATGGAAACCAACTCCTGGTCTCTTCCGCTTAGTACATTTCTAATTCCATCACTGCGTTCTTGTTGGGCTTTTTCTGTAGCAAGAAGCAAAAACTTTGCATCGGGAAACCATTTTGCAAACGCTTCTTGTATCAGGGTGGTTTTTACCTGATCCTTATCGCCCCAGCCATACTGGGTCTCTTCGTAGATGTATTTTCTCTCGTCCTTGTCCCACCGGCCTAATCCAAGGATAGACACAACTACCTTCATTTGCACCCACCTTTTATATCTTTCAGCAGCTTATCGATTAGTTTTGTGTACTCCTTGTCCTCTTTCCACAAATTTTTTGACACGAGTTGTTGCTTTAGACGCTCGAGTGTAGGTTTCCGTATGCCTGGAGGCACATCCCCGAGCTGCCTGGCAATCTGAATAGCTTTATTTGCAGAGCCTGAGTTTTGAATTTTTTCAATCTCTGAGGTTAGGCTTTCCAGTAGTTTTGCTGATTCTTCTCTTTCTCGTGCTTCCTCCTCCGCCGACTTCCCAAACTCGCATGCAAAATACCCATACCCCGCATTGGTCTTTCCTCCCAAGCCCAGGTGCTCCAGCGCCCAGGCCAGCACCTCGGCAGCCTTGTAGGGCCAGCCCTGGGCGTCTTGGGCGGGGCAGGTGATGGGAAGATAGAACTTCACCCCAGGCCGCACCGAAAGGAAGGCCACTGGGTTGGGGTCGTCGAAGTCGGTGGGCCAGACCGCGCCCTTTTTGCCGTAGTACTCGGGGTGGTGTACGGTAATCACATCCAGTTGGAAGGGCTGGGCGCTGTTTGGATCCAACCAGCCGTCCCAGTAGACCAGGTAGGCCGCGTTGCCCGGGGTTTTGCCTTTGGGGTCTGGCCCCTCGCCCAGCAATACGGCTTTTTCCTTTTCGGACAGGCCAAAGTGCTCGGCGGCCCGGCGCAGTAGCCCCTTGAGGGCGCTGCCCGGCAGGTAGGGCACCCCGTAGGTGTGGTGGATGGCCAGGCCGTTTTCGATGGGGCTGGCATTCCCTAGGCCAATGGCCAGGGGGGTTTTGGTGGTGGCCTCGAGCCAAACCGCGTCTTTCAGGCTCTCCCGCCAGCGCTCAAAGGCCTTCTGGTACATCTCGGGCACCTGGCTCTGGGCGATGTGATTCAGCAACTCCTTGGCCGCAGAATGGTCGTCGTCATGCTGCCTCAGGTAGCGCTGCAAGGCCAGCCCGGCGTGGGCGGGTGGGGGAAGATCAAGTCTACTGGCCCGCATCGCGGCCCCCCGTGTGTACGCCTAGCACGCTGGCGGCGAAGCGCTTGAAGTAGACCCAGGCCGAAAGCACGCGGCGGGTATGGTGCATGTAGCCGATGGCGTCGGCCCCTTGCACGGTCTCAAGGGCATTTTTAGCTCCCAGGATTGCCGCCACGTGCTCGAGCAGCTTCTGATGCGCCCTAGCCCGGTGGCCCTCTCCCGAGGCCTTGTCAGCGCTAAACGCCAACGCCTGGCACAGCCCGCTCTGCCGCACCAGGATGGGGAAGTTGTGGCAGAGGCCGCCGTAGATGTTCTTGACCTCGGCATCTTCGTTCTCGAGGCTCCGCACGAGCTCGAGGGCCTTTTTCATATCCTGCTGAGCACGGGTCACAAGGCTCATGCTCCACCCCCCAGCCGCCGCAACAAGCCCCGCCCCACGCTGGCCTGCCCGCCGAGCTGGAGGTAGGGCCGGTTGAGTTCCTCAAAGCCGCTTGTGCCGATGGCGAAGCTCGAGAACACGGTCTCCGCCGGGATGGCCTCCTCGTACCAAAGCCCGCCCCTAACCACGGTTTTGGAATCCGAATCCAGCTTGACCCGGGCAATAATCTCCATGCCCATCTCGCAGAAATAGCTGAACACATCGTTGGAAACCAGAGCGAAGCGGGACTGGAAGTAGCTGACCTCGTCCCCAAAGACCAGGCGGCCCAGCTCTTCGGCCAGGTTGTTGGCCGCATCCGGCTTGGCGGTGAGGTCGATATCCTCGAGGATGACCTGATTGTTGTGGACAATCTGGGAGTTCTGCGGAAGTAGGGCAGTGTTCTGCTCTGGCGTGGGAAAGGGCGATTGCAAGCCAAAGAGCCCCAGGGCCTTTAGGTCGCGATTAAGGCGTTCCAGCACCAGCGGACACGTAATAAAGGCAAAGGTGCCCGCATACGAGCGCACCGGCAGGAAGAGCACCCGGGCATCGGTGAGGGTAAGCTCGGCAGCGTTTTCCAGCGAGCCAAAGACCTTGTTGGCTTCTTGATCCTCGCGCCCATCGCGTAGCACCCCCTTCAGGCTGCTGGCCGGAATCACCGGGAAGCCCGTAGCCGCCTCGCGGGCTACCGGAAGGTCAATCACGCTGCTAGAGTCCTGCCCCGTGCCCGGGTGCACGGGTGTAAGGGCCTGCCAGAAAATCAGTTTTGCTTGCATGGTTGCCACACCCCCCACAGTGCAAGGCCAAAGCCGTCCTTGCGGTCTTGTTCGTTGTCGCTTACGGGCCTAAGCCAGCTTTTCAAAAGGTCGGCGGGGTTGCCGTCCTCTACCTCGAAAAAGTACACGCTGCCCGCCGGCACCATCCAGCGCACCGCCTTGGGCCGGTTTTCCCGCAGATTCCAGCCGCTCACCGGCTCGCGCCGCCCCACGGCTGCGGACACCAGCTTTAGCTTCACCTTGCTCAGGCCGCGGGGCAGGTGAAGCTCGCCCGAGCCCGACTTCTCAATCCAGCCGGGTTTCCAGCCGCCTTCGAACAGGGCCGGAGTAGCCAGCACCAGCCGCACCCTGGCGCCCTTGCCTAAACTGGCAAATCGCTTCTTGATGGATTCTGGGCAGTCGAACCAGTAATCCGATAGGCTCTCCTTCACCTCCACCGCCACCGGACGCCGCTCGCCCCCCAGGTGGCCAATGGGGGCCGGTGTTTCACCGTTGGGCAACGAAAGGCGCACCCGCAGGCTGGCAGGCCGGTAGTCCTCGGGGCTTTTGCCCATCTCCAAGGGCCGATAGGCCACGCTAAAGAGTTGCCCTTCCCGGGCCTTGCCCTTTTGCGGGTCCATGGCCACGTGCACCCGGGTCTCGGTGGGGAGGCCCTGGATTTTTTCGGGCTCGAGGGTCTCTCCCAAAAGCCAGCGCTCCATGTCCCGCGTCGTCCAAAAGTTGTAGCCGCTCTCAGGCTTGATGTCTTGGGTGACCTCGAGGGGCAATATTCCTTCCGGTAGGTCGCAGCCCGCGCCCTCGGGCGGGGTGCAGGGCTGGAGCTTCATCACCCGTAGCTTATCGCCATCCTTGTAAATCACCGCGTCCCGCGGGGCCGGCAGCAGAACCTCGTTTCCTCTGGCTAAAAGAGGCCCACAAATCTGTAGCCCATGAAGGTTCTTAAGCTGCTCGTGGCCAAAACCCTTGCCCGTGGCCAGGCCAATCTGGGTACGCACAAAGCCGGCCAGGGTGCTGGGCAGGGGCAAGGGCAGGCTGCGGGCAGCGGTCTCGCTGCCGTCGGCGGCGCTGAAGGGCCGGCCATCGCGGAAGAGCAGGGGGCTCAGGGCGTGGATTTCAAGCACCCGTTCCGGCATGGGCTTCCTCCTTTATGCCGCTCAGGAAGCGGGCGATGATGAGCTGCTCCACAAAGGTCAGCAGTTGTTTGCGGTAGGTAGGCGTGTCGCTGGTGGGGGCGGGGATTTTCAGGTCGCGGGCTTCCTTGCGGGCCAAGACCCGTTGGGCCTCCTTGTAGAGGTAGTCGGCCCGCATGTCGTCTTGCCACTCCTGCACCAGCTTGTGTAGCTCGTGGGCTAGGCCGCGGGTAATCTTGCGGTTTTGGTAGGCCTCGAGGAGTTCGTTCCAAGATAGCTTGTCCCAGCGCTGCACGGTGACGATAGGTGCGCCGCCCCGGGTATGCAGGGCTACGGCCAGGGCATTCCGGCCCCCGTTCTTGGCGGCTTTTTCAGCTTCCCGCGCATTTTCCAAGGAGATAGAAAGCGGTTCCCGATAGTGCACAATGGCTATTCCCGCAGAGAGGGTTCCCTTCACCTGGTGCCGGAACGCTTCGGAAAGCTCTTTGGCGCACGCCACCGCCTGGTTCACCGGCAAAAAGGCCAATACATCATCGCCGCCGGAGTAGACCATAAAGCCGCGGTACTTGGGGACAATTTTCCGGGCCTCTTGGGCAAACTCGTCTAGGCTTTTGGAAAGCCGGCGGTGGGCCTCGGGGTCGTCCTGGCGGCTGATTAGCTCACCCATGCGGTCGCCATCGGCTACCAGGATGGCCAAGTAGGGCTGGGGCTCTGGGATGCGGTCTTCTTCCTCATAGCGCTCATCAGGCTCCGCTTCCGGTTTCCAGGAGCGCCTGGCCATGGTACGGGTGTCCACCACCTTGGCCGACTTCAGCGCGCCGTAGCAGCGCTTGAGCAGCGAGATGGCGTCCAGGTATTCGGTGGGCTTGATGCGCAAGGGCCGATACGTACCATCCTCCAGCCGGATGTTGGCCTCGCCCCAGTCGCGCGGGTCTATGACGGCAGCTCGAGCGGGGTCTAGGGGCGACTTGGGCACGCCCTCGTCCCCCTGATTTGTGGGGCCAAAGTCGCGTAGCGCCTTGCGCCCGGCCAACAGGCGCTCCACCGCCAGGCGGGCCTCGGGGTAGCTGCCCCTTAGGGGAACCCAGGCGGCATAGAACTCGAGAAAGTGGTCTAGCTGCTCTTTGGCCCGGTCTTGGTCTATCTGGTTCTGGTACGCCTGGGGAAGCTTGCCGATGGTGTCTTTCCAGAGCTGCTCGAGCTTCTTTTGAACCGCCTTTTTCGCGCCTTCGGCCAACCCCTTGGGGTCGCCCTCTACCTGGGCCAGAATCTTGTTGGCCCCGTCGGCGTCCTGGTCTGCGGGAAAAATGAGCTTGGCGTCATTAGAGTGCAGATACCGCGCGGCTTCCTTGCTAAGCTCCTGCAAAATCTGCGAACCCGCATACAGGTCGGCGGTGCGGCGGGCGGCGGCGATGAAGTCCTGCACCGGGCCGATGGAGATGGAGAGGAGGTGGGTCATGGTTACACCTGCCTGTAACCTTTTGATTTCACAAACTCCACTAAAGCTTCTCGGATGGACTTAGAGCCAAACTGTTTGAGTGGGAGTACCTTCTCCCTCTCTTGAGGAGAAAGATTGACGAGTTCCTCTGTTACCCGCTGCCCATGCTCTTCAAACCTCAGCGTCAGCTTGCCCGCTTGCCAAACATGAGGAGAATCAAGAAGAACTATTGCAGGCAGATAGCCTTCCTCGGTTTTTATTGCTTTTGTGATAACTGGAGAGGCAAACCGAGAACCCAACTCATGTTCTGACTCTGAGGAAGGTGTGTAGTTGGACTCCAGAACAAAGTTCTCATCTTCAGGGCCCTCTTCCTGAAAGTGAAAAACAATGGGCAGTCCCAGATCGGCCCTAGGAAAGCCCCTTGCTGGGTGCTCTGGCTTATGCTTCCAGCCCATATCCGGAAACCATTCGCGAATAGTATCCGGCTCTGGCCACCTCGACCGACCGAGTTTTGCAGGGTTCTTTGGATCCGAGCCCGGGTTTCTAGCAAAAGCCTTGCCTTGTCGGAACTCCTTATACGTTTCCACCGCATCTTTCCACGCCTTGACGGCCTTACCTTTTGGTTTGCCTACAAGGCACACTATTGGTGCCTTTGTAAGAAGGCTATTTTCACGCTGGGCCACTACATCCTCAATATGCAAAGACCCTTCTATTAGCTCGAGGCTCCCGCAGCCCCTCCTGGTGCGCGCACCTATTCCTCCAAATCGCACCCACATCGCTACAGCTAGTTCAACATCGTGCTTAACCTCGTTCGGAAATAAGAGGCAGAGGGTAAACCTTACGCTCCCTTCCTTGAAACAGTTGGATGGCGGTTCAATAATGGTGATCTCCCGAGTTTTCTTATCCCTTTTCGCCTTTCCTTGAAATCTGTCTTGGCCCTTTCTCAGCTTTCCCGCAACCTGGCGAGTTTTCTTATCCCTTTTCGCCTTTCCTTGAAATGGGAACAACGCATACCCGGGGTAATCACTGAAATATGGGTACGTCTTTAGTTCTGTTCCTCCATCTTTGCGTCGGTGGTAGTAAGTGCAGCACGGGATTGGGTCTGAAGCAGCTACTTCCAGTATCCTTATGCAAACCTTGCCAGGCACGTTATCGCTCCCCCAAATCGCCTCCTCCGCCTTGAAAAGCTCTTCCGCAGATGTGTACTGCGCCCCCGCCGTAGCCCGCCACCAAAACCGCAGATGCCCCCGCACGCTCGCCGCCCGCACCGGGTTGGCGGGGTCTACCTCGCGGGGGGTGGCGCTGCCGCCGAACATGGGGGTAATGGTTTTGAGCTTCAGCGTCCAGGTGGTCAGCTCGGGCTTTTTTAGCTCCGGCGGCGGGTGAGGAACCGTCCTAGGCATGGGCCCCTCCCATCCAGGCGTCAAACCGGGCCTCGTCCCAGGTGTCCATTTCCAGCATCCGCACCCCTTTGGGTAGCCGGGCCGGGTCGGCCTTTACCTCGTAGTCGGCAAAGCGGCGGGGGGGCTTCCTCTCGTCCAGGAGCCGCGCCGAGACCACCTCGCCAAGGTCCAGCAGGCGGTGCGCGGGGGCGCAGCCCAGCATGGCCTGGCGCTTGTTCTGTTCAGCGTTATTGGGGTCGGTGCCCACGTGCTGGAAGAGGTAGAGCCTTCGGGTGGCCATATGCCCCTTGCTGGCGCTGCGGTCGTGCTCAAACATGTTCAAAAGGGCCTCCACCAATAGCTTCAGGTCGGCCTCGCTGAAGCCGGTGCCCTGGGCCAGGTGGGCGCTGATGAAGCCCTTGGCTAAGTAGAGGCCGTAGGGCACCTGGCTCTTGCGGCCCATGGTGCGGAGCTTGTCCTCGGGCTGTTCTTTTTCCCACTTCAGGTAGTCTTCCAGGGTCTTGGCGTTCTTGACGTCCTCGGCCACCGCCCCCCGGGTGATGCTGAACTCGGCGGGGAAGATGGGGTCTAGGCTTCTGGCAAAGGTAAGCTGCACCGGCCCCCGCACCTGGCCGGCGTTGGCCCCGGTGCTCATCACCGCGCCAAAGGTGCGCACATCGAAGAAGTTCTGGCACATCCAACGGCGGGCGGCTTCCACCTTGTCCTTGGTCTTGGTGCCGGTAAAGCCCCCGGTGCGCTCGTGGGCCTCGAAGATGGGCCGGTTGAGGTTGATGCCGTGCTGCACAAAGATGGCGAAGCCAGGCACCCCCTGGCGGGCCGCCTGAACATAGTTGCGAATACGGCGCTTTAAGGCCACATCGCTCACCAGGCCGTGGCCGTCCTCGGGGTCAATGCGCGGGGCGTTGCCCGAGTCGGGGTCGCCGTTGGGGTTGCCATCTTGAACATCAAAGAAAAGCAGGAACTCGTAGCGGTTTTGGATGGGCTGGGACATGGGGTATCTCCTTTCGGGCCTTAGGCGGTTTCGGGGCCGGATGGTTTGTCGTCCTTCTTAACGCGGCTGGCCGCGAGCTGCTGGTAGTAGCCCAGGGCAAAAAGGCTCTGCTCCTCCAGGCTCAGGGTGCGGGGCAGGGTGGGGCCCAGGACCTTCCAGACCTCAGCGAGCTGGGTGTGGAACCAGTAGGCCAGGCCGGGGGAGTCCTTGACCAGCTTGCTCAGGTGGTGCTGAGAGAGCCGCGTGAGGCGGCTCAGCACCATGGCCGGGGTGCTGCTGGCCGCGCCGTAGTAGCGCTGCACCACGCCGGCGTTGATATCGGATTCGGCGGAGGCCTCCTGAATCTGGGCCAGCAGGCACATCAAGCGGCCACAGTGGTAGGCCGGGCTGGGGTGGTTGGGGTCTAGCGCCATCCCTATCGTTCCTCCTTTGCGGATGTGGTAAGCCTTCAGAAGCCCCATGCGGGCGTAGATGCGCCCCAGGGCGGCGGCGTCGGCTTTTTGTGCGCTGAGGGCCTCGCTAAAGGCCCCGGTCATCACCTCGGCGATGTGGGACTCCATGATGCGGGCAAGGGCCCCATAGGGAATGGGTAGGCTGGGGTTCAAGGCCGCGCGCCAGAGGGGGACTTGCAGGGTCTTGATGGGTTTGAGGTAGTCGTCGAAGTTTTGCTCGGGGGTCTTGGGGCGTTGAAGGCTCAGGAAAAGGCGGTTCAGGCCCGGCAGGCCAGCGGCCCGGTCGCCGCTTTTGCGCACGATGGCCAGGTGCTCAAACCAGGTCTTCACGGCGTTAATGAACTCTTCCAGCGAACCCGTCTGCCAGTCGCGCACCATCACCCGCCCTGAGGCCGGGCTCAGGGCTGCGGCGAAAAAGCGGGCGCCCTGCAGGCTGGGGGGGGCCTCGCCGGTTTTGAGGGCCTGGAGCACCTTGCGGGCGCGCTCCAAGGCCTGCAGTTCCTCAACCTCACCGCTGCTGGGGGCGAAGAGGTCGCGGAAGAAGTCGTCCTCCTCGGGGATGGCCCGGTCGTACCAGACCACCACCTTCATCTCGCCCAGGGTCTGGGCCCCTTCCAAAAGGGCGTCTAGCCCGGCCCGGTAGGCGGTGGCGGCTTCCTCCTCCACCGCGGCGTTTTCACCCTGGGAAAGGCCATAAGACTCAAAGGCTTCCTTGTCGTAGGTGACCAGGGCGTGCCCGAAGGCACCGCCGCCCAGCTTGGTCACCTTGGGGTGGGTGGAAGCGGGGGAAACCAGCTTCCCGGTGGCAAACGAGCGCATCCTGCCGCTGGCGCTCGAGGTCGGGAAAGCTTGGGCGCGAAACTGCCGCCACCAGTCGTGCCAGTCGGGGAAGTCCAGCACGCACTTCTCCTGCACGAAAAAGGAGATTTTGTCGGTGGGCTTGAGTTTGTCCGAGCCCTTTTGCTGAGTCTGGGCCTCGAGCTTCTTGGCAAACCCTGCCATCTGCGCCGGGTCGGAGAGGGCCTGGGCGATGGGCGAGAGCAAAGGCACCTCTTTTGCGGCAAGCTCAACCAGCAACCGGAAGGTCTGCTGCTTTTGCAGGTTCTTGGCATGCTCCTTGGGGTTTTTGATGTTTCCTTCCCTATCCCGCTCGGCCATCCCAAACACCACTGCACAGGTATCGGCCAGGAAGTGGGCGGCCTGCTCGGCGGGGTACCCCTGGGCCCGTAGGTAGCCGGGCATGGCGATCATCTCGGGCTGGGAGAGGTCGGGGGCCGGTCTGGCCTGACCTAGGGGAATCAACTCGGTAAACTGCCCGCCCGCGCTCACCCCCACCAGCCAGCGAATTTCCTTTTGGGTAAAGCCGGGCTCCGTGCCCAGGCCCTTCTGCCGGGCGTACTCCACCAGCGGCGTAAGCATCAGCCCACCCCCTTCCGCACCCGCTCGCTTTCGTAGGGGGGCACCTCGAGCACCCCCTCCACCACCTCGGCCTCAAAGAGGCTCACGCTGGGCTTCTCGCCCTTGTCGGGGCGCAACGGGGCCCCCGGCCTAGAAAGGTCAAAGACGTCGTAGAGCATCCAGCCGATTTTTTCGCTGTAGGGCACGGGCTTGGCCTCCTCGCCCGGCTCCACCAGCCGGAAATACCCGCTAAACTCGCGGCAGCCCAAATAGGGCTGGTAGATGCACTGCCCGGATCGAGCCCGGCGCTCAAAGCTGTGTTCGATCTTCTGGCGCAGGGCATAATCTTCGCGGTAGAGCACCGCGTGGGCGGTCAGGCGGTAGCGCACGTCCTTGAGGGCCATGGTCTGGCGTTGGGTGCGGCCCTTAGTGTCCTGGCCGGTGTCGTCCTTGGTGGCATCGGCAAAAAGGGGCTCAAAGGTGCTGGGGTCCCTCATCCAGCTCTGGACGCTGCGCACACTCACCTTTTCCTTCACCTCGTTGCGCATCAGGGCGATGTAGCGCACCGGACGCAGCACCTCAATGCGCTCAATCTGCCAGTACATGAGGGGTTTTTTGCTTTGGGGGTCAAAGTCTAGGTAGATGGCGTCGAAGATGCCCCGGGCGGCGCTGGGGGTGATGATGGGGTAGCTGAAGCGCTCCACCTTGAACTCGGGCCGGGTAAAGCAGGCCAGCTCGCCCCAAACTTCCAGGCGAAAACGTCGCATGGCACCTCCTTTTCTGGCCTCAGCAAATCCAATCGCCGAAGAACCGCTGGCTTATAGGACCAGTCCTGAGCCACCCCCTTCCTCCGGCGTGAAGCCCAGTCTTGAATCGTAGAGAGCCTCGTCCGGACACAGGTACCAGTCCGGGGCCTCACCCCGCCCGTAGCGCAGAAAGACGCTCTCGAGGAAAGCAGGGGGTCCTCCTTTGGGCAGGAAGAAGGGCACGGTGTAGGGCCTAGCGCGGTGAACCCAGTCGGCGGCGATGCCCCGGTCGCGCGCCTCCTGCATGAGCGCTTTGGCCTCGTCGTTGTAGGGCACCACCACGTTCACCGCGGGCGACTCGATGATGCGGTAGCGGCGGGCGAGCTCGGCGTAGTTTTGGGTCAGGATGCAGCGTTCAATCTCCGGGTCGCTCACGGCCTGCAGGCTGTAGAGGCTTTGGTAGTAGCGGCGGAAGGTGGCGGGGGTGAGCTCGAGCGGCCCCTCGGCCTGCAAGGCCCGGGTGAGCTTGGCGGCCTTTTCGTAGGCTTTATCGGGGTACCCCTCGTCTTCGGGCAGGAAGACCACCAGCCGCCCCTCCTTGTGCAGGCCATGCCGGTTGACCCGGCCTGCGGTCTGGGCGATGGCCTCCAGGGGCCCCAAGGCCCGGTAGCCCAGGGGAAAGTCCAGCTCCACCCCGGCCTCCACCACCTGGGTGGCAATCAGGCGGCAGGGTGCCCCCGCGTCAAGCCGGGCCTGCACCTCCCCCAGCACCTGTAGCCGGTGGGCCGGGCACAGCGCGGTGGAGAGGTGGTAAAGCCCCTCTAAGCTCCGCGCCTCGGCCAGGCGGAAGAGGGTGTGGGCCTGCCGCTTGAGGTTGAGCACCACCAGGGCCTGGGGGTCGGCTGCCAACAGGGCCGCCAGGTGCGACCAGGGCAACGGGCTTTTGAGCCACCAGTCCACCCCCACCCGCCGGCTCTGCTGGAAGAGCACCTCGGGCTCGGGGGCCATCTCCACCGGCCGCCAACCCTGAGGCTCACCCTGACGCACCTTCTCGTCCAGCACCTCAAAGGCGGGCTGGGTGGCGGTGGCGAAGACCACCACCGCGCCGTACTTCTCGCTGGCCAGGTGAGAGAGGGTCTTGAGGGTGGGCACGGCCAGGTGGGTGGGCAGGGTCTGCACCTCATCGAACAAAAGCACGCTCCCGGCCAGGTTGTGCAGCTTGCGGCAGGCCCCGGGGCGGCTCGCGTGCAGGCTTTCCAGAAGCTGCACATGGGTGGTGAGAACGATGGGGGCCTCCCAGTTCTCGCTTAGGAGGCGGCGCTCACGCTCTTGCAGGTCTTGCTCGTCGGAGGGCTCCTGACCCAGGGGTCGGTAGGCCAGGCTGTGGTCCTCCAGGATGTAGTGGGGGCCAAAGTCTGAGAACAGCGAGCGGTAGATTTTAGCGGTCTGGTCAAGGATGGAAAGGTACGGGAGCACCACCACGATGCGCCGAATGCGGGGGTCGCGCAGGGCCCGGCGCAGGGCGAAGCGGAGCATGGCCAGGGTCTTGCCCAGGCCCGTAGGGGCGGTGAGGGTAAAGAGTCGTCCGGAGTGCTTGGAGGCCTCTGCGGCTGCGTCGGACAGGGCCTTGCGCAGGGCCCGGGTCTTGGCGGGAATCCGCTCGTCCTGGCCCAAGGCCTCCAGGTACGCCTCCAGGCGGGCCAAAGCCTGGCCCACCTGCAGCAAAGGTGGGGTGGGGCGGTGGTCCTGACCCCGCAGGTGGGCCTCGGTGTCCAAAAAGTCGGCATCCACCAGGGCTGAGAAGAGCATCCGGGTATCCAGCATGGCTGCGGCACTGCTGGGGGCCTCTATAGGGGCCTCGCTGGGGGGGGGCAGCTCGAGGCCGTCTTCCTGAAGGCGGCGCTTGAGCAGGTCTAAGTCTAGTTCGCTAAGCCGCAGCTCCTCTGGAAAACCCCGTCCATCCGAACGCAGCCACATGCCCTTGAGGCTCTCCTTAGCCCCGCTTTGCAACCCCAGGTGGTGGCCCTGCACGGCCAAAGCCACCGCCGGGGCGCGATACTCAAAGAGCGCCACATGCGCCCCTGCCGACCAGTGGTCCAGGCCGGAAAGCTTACCCTGCAG
The DNA here is from genome assembly GCF_003574085.1 of Meiothermus luteus. Lineage (GTDB taxonomy): Bacteria > Deinococcota > Deinococci > Deinococcales > Thermaceae > Meiothermus > Meiothermus luteus. The sequence goes on from NZ_QWKZ01000006.1 coordinate 23,702, forward strand.
CCGGAGCTGGAACCGGTCGCCGTACTTACCCAGATCATGCAGCAGACCGGCCAGGTGGGCGCTTCCCTCCTCGCCGAAGGGCTGGGCCTTGGCCGCGGCAAGGGCGGCCACCTGGGCCAGGTGCGCCCTCAAAGGCTGCCAGCGGGAAGGGTCGGGGTGAGAGTGGCCCCAGAATGTAAAGGGGCTGGGTATCACGGACGTTGAGGCGTAGCGCTCAACTATCGTCCTGGCCTCTTCCAACCAGGCCCGCCGCAAAGCCAAAGGCTCCAGCACCTCCACCCGCGCGCCCCAGCTCAGTATCCAGGAGAGCAGCTCGAGGGGGAATCCGAAGGGATGGTTGCCGGGGTCTAGTTCAATTTCAACGAGAGTGTGGCCACCCTCGAGCTGCTCCAACAGGCGCAGGTTGGGATAGGCGTTTTCCAGACGGTGCCTTGCCACCTCGGGAGCAAAGCGCAGCCGCGCATGAACCACATAGTTTGGAAGCTCCCTTCGCATAATCGTTCGTGTTTACTTTAGCAGTCCCAGGTCTACAGGTCATCCAAATCTGCACATTCCAAACGGACATATTCATAAACTTTAGTCTCCTACGCGCAACTTCGGCGCTCCTCAACAAAAAAGCCGCCCGACGGCGGCCGGCTCACCTGAGACCTAGGCCTAGCTTTCCTCCGGCTGTCCTTCCTTACGGGGCTTGAGCAGGGGAAAGAGAATCACGTCCCGGATGCTCTCCTGGCCCGTGAGGACCATCGCCAGGCGGTCAATGCCCAACCCCATCCCCGCCGCGGGCGGCATCCCGTACTCCAGAGCCAGGAGAAAGTCCTCGTCAATCTCAGGCTCCTCGTCGTCACCGGCCTCGCGCCGCCGGGCCTGCTCCTCAAAACGGGCCCGCTGGTCCAAGGCATCGTTGAGCTCAGAGTAGATAGGAGCAATCTCAAAGCCCGCCACGAACAGGTCGGCCCGCTCGGTGAGGTTGGGCTTGGCAGGGTCGCGGTGCCGCTTGACCAGGGGGCTGATGGCCAGAGGAACGTCCACCACGAAGGTAGGCTGTATGAGGCTGGGCTCCACGTAGTGGCTGAAGAGCTTGTCCAAAAGCTTGTAGCTTGGCACACCCCTCAGCTCAGGGTGCTTCTGGTCGGTCCAAGCACGCAGGCGCTCCAGGTCGGTAGGGTCAAAGTCCAGGCCGGATTTTTCTTTGAGAGTGGACACAAAGTCAAGGCGCCGGAAGGGCTTAGCAAAGTCAATCTGGTGCCCGCCGTAGTGAATCTGGGTGGTGCCAAAAAGGTGCTGCACCAGGCCCGAAAGCAGGTCTTCCACCAGGCCCATCATGTCCTGGTAGTCCGCATAGGCCCAGTAGGCCTCGAGCATGGTGAACTCGGGGTTGTGCTTGGGAGAGATGCCCTCGTTGCGGTAGTTGCGGCCAATCTCAAAAACCTTCTCAAACCCCCCTACCAGCAGGCGCTTGAGGTGCAGTTCCAGGGCAATCCGCAGGTTGAACTCGTGCCCCAGCGCGTTGTGGAAGGTCTTGAAGGGCCTGGCCTCGGTGCCTCCGGCGATGGCCTGCAGGGTGGGGCCCTCCACCTCCAAGAAGCCCCGCTCTTCAAAGAAATTACGGATGTAGCGCACCATCCGGCTGCGAATCCGGAAGACCTCCCGCACCTCTGGGTTCTGGATAAGGTCCAAATAGCGCTGCCGATAGCGGGTTTCCAAATCGCGGATGCCGTGCCACTTATCGGGCAAAGGGTGGAGCGACTTCACCAAGGGGGTGAACCTGCGCACTTTTACGGTAATCTCACCGGTCTTGGTGGTGAAGACCGTTCCTTCCACACCGATGATGTCGCCAATATCAAGCTTCTTGATAAGGTCGTAGCGCTCTGTAACATCGCGGGCCAGGTAGATCTGAATCCGGCCGCTTTGGTCTTGCAGGTGGGCAAAGCTGGCCTTGCCCATGTGGCGAAAGGTCATCAGGCGACCGGCCAGGCGCACCTCTTCCTCGGGCCACTCCTCCTGGGGACCAGCCCCCGCGTGGGCGGAAAGAATCTGGGCGGCGTCGTGGGTCTTTGGGAAGCGGTAGGGGAAGCGCTCAAAGCCCGCCTCTACCAGGGCCTCGAGGTTGGCCAAACGCTGCTGGGTCTGTTCGCTGTACTCTGGCATACCCCTCCAAAGCTGCTTGATTATAGTGCAGCCCGGCCTATGCCACCCCAGAGGCCAATATAATTTGACTGTGCACCGGGGGTTTCTGGCGCTTTTTTGGCAGGGTGCGCTCCCCTTTTCCCGGGCAGCCAGACCCTATCGGTCTCCGAGCGCTACGGCCTGGTGGTGCCGGACGCCCGTCTTTTGGCCCGAATTCAGGAAGGACCGGTGGAAATTACCGAGTTCTACTACGAGCCCCAAAACGGATACCGGCCCAGGACCCTGGACGAGCTGCAGCAGATAGGCGAGCTGCTCCAAGGCCAGCTTCAGGCCCAGGGTTTCACCTTCCGCTGTGCCCGGGAGAGCCTCTCCTTGCTGGGCGAGGCCTACTGGGTACTCCGCATGGCCCGGGGCGGCGAGGGGGTGGGGCTGCTCCTGCGCCCCCTGGCGGCGCCCGACCATTACCGGCTCGAGGTGGCCGCCACCCTGCCGGAACCACCCCCCTTTCGGTGCCCGGCCCGGTAATGCCTCAGTGCTGGATGGACTCTATCCGGAACTCCCTCTTCCCCTTAGGGGTCTCCAGCATCACCTTAGCCCCCACCTTCTGGCCCAAGAGGGCCTTGCCCAAGGGGCTTTCATCGGAGATTTTCATGGGGCGCTCCAAAACGCTGGCCTCGGCCGGAGAAACTACCTGCACCTCCATCAGGTCCCCCTCCTTGGACTTGAGCTGGACCACCGCCCCCAGGGTCACCACGCTTACCTCATGCCCCTCCTCCTCAATAATTTGGGCACGGGAAAGGGTGTCGGTAAGGGACTCTATCCGGGCCTCTATGCGGGCCTTTTCCCGCTTGGCGTCCTCCAAGCCCGAGTCGTCGTAGTCATCGGAGGACTCCATTAGCTCCTGCAGTATCCGGGTGGCCTCTTGCAAACGAGCCCGCTCCTGCTCGAGCTCGGCCACCAACCGCTCATACCCCGACTTGGTGAGTTTTACTTCACGTGCCATCCGGCCTCCTGGTAAGACGCTCACGATGCTGCGTCAATCGGCTGAAAATTGCATGAGAGCCCCCTTGGCCCAACGAAGAGGCCCGGCCTTCCCCCGCCGAGCCCGGTTCACAGCGCGCTCAGGGTAGTATACCCCTGAGAAGGATTTCCCTCAAACGTCCAGGCCGGGCCGAGCCCGAGCAGCGCTCGGTATCCCGGCAGAGGGCCACGTAGCGGAAGTGGCGGCCGCTGCTCCCTACCCCAAAGCGGAAAAACTGCCCCGAAGAGCGGGAAATATGCCGCAAGCAGGCCTCACAAACCAAGGGGGTAATGCTTGGGGCAGCGTCCAAAGGCTCCAGCACCAGGTGGAGCGGGTTTTCCTGGATGTGCACCCGCCCTTCCCCATCGCGGTAGTAAAGCACCTCCCCCGGAGGCAGAAGCTCCGGGGAGGTTCCAGGGAACAGCTCCAGAATCAGTTCCCGCTCTTCAAAGGTTTTTTCCCCCATCTTGCCAGTAGCTTACCACGCCAAAACACCGGGCGTCTCACTCACCGACCTCCACGATGGTTAGAGCGTTGTGGCCGTACACCCGGCGCTCACCCAACAGCAGCGCAAGCTCGGCAGGGTGCTGAAGGATGCAAAGCCCCCCAGGCTCAACCACCGAGGCCTGGCGCAGGCGCTCAAAGTCCTGCACCAGGTCGTGGGGGTAAGGGGGGGCCATAAAGGCCACCGTGAAGCGTAAGCCCCTCTGCTGGGCTTCTAGCAGGTAGCGCTCCACCGGCTTGCCCTCTATGCGCACGGAAAGCCTAGCCCTACGCGCATTCTCCCGCAGACAACGGATGGCCTCGGGGTCCTTCTCCACCAGCACCACCTCAAAGCCCTCCGAGGCCGCCTCGAGCCCCACCGCCCCGCTGCCTGCGTAGAGGTCCAAAAAGCGGCCTCGGTTCGGGTAGCGGTAGCGCAGGTAGTCAAAAAGGGCCTTGCGGAGACGGACCGGGCTGGGCCGAGCCGAGGCCGGCACCTTGAGGGGTACCCCCCGGGCAGTACCGCCTAAAATCCGCAGCATCTAGAGCCTGGGCACCTGGGTGGGAATCTGTACCACGCTCGGGTTGCGGAACCAGAGCTGACAGGCTAGGTCACGGCGGCTGGTGGGTACCCGGACCGAGAAGGGGCTGGTCTCCCCCGGGGCCAGGCTGGACCTGGCGACGGGGGCCGAATTGGTGCCGTGCGTCCGGCTGCTGGGAACCCCTTCCACCCCCTGAAGCCCCTTCTCCACCAGCCGGAAATGGACCCGGAGCCCCTGAATGCGGCTTTTGGAGATGTTCTCCACCACCCCCTGGGCGACCATGGCCCCCCCGGCGTAGGTGCAGCTCCAGCTCCTGACCCGCAGCTTGTAGACCTCCTGAGCAGAGGCCAGGCCAAAGCCAAAAACCAGCGAAATTACCAAAAGAATCCGCACCATGGCCAGGAGTATACCCCAAGGCCGGTTTGACAAGCCGTCCTGGGGGTCGCTTAGCATACGGGCATGAGAATAGAAGCCGCCGAGCTCCGGCTCATCTCCTTGCCCCTTAAGTTCCGCTTTGAGACCTCGTTTGGGGTGCAGACCGAGCGGCACATCATCGTGCTCACCCTCTACGGCGAGGGCTTAGAGGGCTACGCCGAAACGGTGATGGAGTACACCCCGCACTACCGCGAGGAGACCCTTCCGGGGGCTTGGGCCCTTCTGGAAGGGCTCCTGCTGCCTAGGGTGCTGGGCAGGGAGTTCGCCAACCCCGAGCTGCTCTGGAGCGAGATAGCCGGCTACCGCGGCAACAGGATGACCAAAGCGGCCCTGGAGATGGCCTTCTGGGACCTGTGGTGCAAAGGCCTGGGGCAGCCCCTTTGGAAGGTGCTGGGTGGGGTGCGCCAGGAGATACCGGTGGGCATAAGCCTGGGAATAGAGCCCAGCCTCGAGGCCACCTTGGATAAGGTGGCCAAAGGGCTTTCCGATGGGTACAAGCGAATCAAGCTCAAGATTAAACCGGGCTGGGATGTAAAATTAGCCTTGGCGGTTCGCGAGGCATTCCCCGAGGCCAACCTTACGGTGGACGCCAATTCGGCCTACAGCCTAAACGACATCGCCACCTTCCGGGCTTTAGACGCCGCACGGCTTGACTACATTGAGCAGCCCCTGGCCTACGACGACCTCCTGGACCACGCCAAGCTGCAGTCGGCCATCGCCACCTCCATCTGCCTGGACGAGTCCATCACCTCCCCTGAGGACGCCCGCAAAGCCCTGGAAATCGGGGCGGGACGGGTCATCAACCTGAAGCCCGCCCGGGTAGGCGGCATCCTGCAAAGCCGGAAGGTCCACGACATCGTCCAAAGCTACGGCTTGCCGGTCTGGATGGGGGGGATGCTGGAAGCGGGCATCGGCCGCGCGGCGAACATCCACGTGGCCACCCTGCCCATGTTCGTCAAGCCGGGGGATACCTCCAGCGCCAGCCGCTACTGGCAGGAGGACATCATTGAGGAGGCCCTAGAGGCCCGCGAAGGGATGATGCCGGTGCCCCAAGGGCCCGGTCTGGGCATCACCCTGAAGCGGGACTTCGTGGAGAAAATCACCGAGAAAACCGCCTACCTCACCGCCCGCTGAGGCGAAAACCGCCATGCTAGAGATTCTTATCCGCGAGGTAAGACTGCCCGAGGAGGCTTTGGAAATCCCCAGGCTCGAGCGGGCCATCTGGAACGACCCCGACGAGGGCATCCGCCCAGGCACCCTCATCGCCCTGGTGCACGAAGGGGCCCTGCTGGCCGGGGCCTATGCCCGGGAAGAGGGAAGCGGAGAAAAGCTGGTGGGCTTCATCTTCAGCTTCCCCACCAACCGACCCACCGACCACCACTCGCACATGGCCGGGGTCCTGCCCGCTTACCAAGACAAGGGCGTCGGGTTTTTGCTCAAGCGCTACCAGCGCGACTGGGCGCTGGCCCGGGGCTACGAGCGGGTGGTCTGGACCTTTGACCCGCTGCGGGGGGCAAACGCCCACTTCAACCTACAGAAACTGGGGGCCACCTTTGACCGCTACATCCCCAACTGCTATGGCCCTATGGGGGGCATCAACGCCGGGGCACCTTCGGACCGGGTCTACGCCACCTGGGAGCTGAGAAGCCCTCAGGTGTTGCAGCGGCTGTACGCTCCCCCGCCTCCCCCGGAGACCGCCGGGTTGCCCCTGGCCAACCGGGTGGAGGGGGAGGTGCCTATAGGGGCCCGGCTGGACCTTTCCGAGCCCCGCATTCTGGTCCAGATTCCCGAGGACTGGGGGGCCATCCTGCGAACCGACCCCGGACTGGCCCTGGCCTGGCGGGAGCACAGCCGGCTGGTCTTCGGGCACTACCTGGGCCGGGGCTACCGGGCCGTAGGGTTCGCGAGGGGGCCCAACCGTTACGTCCTGGAGCGCCGGCCCACCCCCTAAGCAAGGAGAAGAGTACCTTGAGCCCGCCGCAGATATGGACCGCCGAAGTGGTCTACACCGGGTTTGGAACCCCCATGCGCCGTGGAGGGCTTCTAGTCCAAGGGGACTACGTGGTGGCGACAGGGCCGCTGGATGAGCTACGGCAGGGTTACCCCCAAGCCGAGGTGGTCCACAAGGGAAAGGCCCTCACCCCCCCGGTGGTCAACGCTCACACCCACCTGGACCTCTCCAGTACCCCCCGCTTCCAAGGCCCCTACCCCGGCTTCATCCGCCATGTCATTGCGCATCGCTCCAGGCGCACCCCAGAGGCGGTGCAAAAAGGCCTCGCTGAGCTCCAAAGGCATGGGGTGGGAGCTTTTGGCGACATCGCCCACAGCCTCGAGGGAGCCGCCTGGCTTGTGGAACACAGCCCCTTGCCGGGGGTGGTCTACCTGGAGGTAATCCACCGCAACCCCCAGGAGGCCGAAGCGATGGCCAGCCGCCTGGCCCGCCTGGTCGCCCAACTCCAGGAGAGGAGCCCCAGGCTGCGGGTGGGCCTCTCGCCCCATACCCCCTTCAACGTGAGCCCCCCCCTGCTCAAAAGGCTATCCGAGCTGGCCCAAAAGGAGGGGTTCCCCCTTCAGATGCACGTGGCGGAGAGCCCCGAGGAAACCGAGCTGATGACCCAGGGTACAGGGGCCCTCCAGGCCATTCCCCAAAGCCTGGGCCTTCCCCCCTACCAGGACCTCCCTGGGCTTACCCCGGTGCGCTACCTGGCGGAGCTGGGGGTGCTGGGGCCCCACCTGACCCTGGTGCACGGGGTGCAGGTGGACGAGGAAGAGGTGCGCATCCTCGCCCAAAGCGGCAGCCGCGTGGTATCCTGCCCGCGCAGCAACGCCAACCTGGGCTGCGGTGTGTTTCCCTGGGGGCTTTACCTGAAACACGGCCTAGAGGTGGCCCTGGGCACCGACTCCCTGGCCAGCAGCCCCGACCTGGACGTGCGCAACGAGGCCCTGTGGCTTTGGGGCCGGGTGGACCCCAGGGCGCTGGTGCGGGCCGCCACCCGCGGCGGCTACCGGGTGCTGGGCCTGGAAACCCCTCGCATCACGCGCGGCACCCCAGTCTCCCAGGTACAATCCTGGTAGCCGGAAGACCTCCGGCCCCTTTATGCAGATTGGCGCGCTCATCCTGTACAGCGCTTTTGTGGGTGCCCTCACCGGAGCTTTCGCTGCGGGGTTTGTATTCTTGCTGAGGCTCATAGAGCGCTATCTGCTGGGCGAAACCCTAGGGTACCTGCCCCCAGGCCTGCCCGGGGAAGGGGGGCTGACCCAGGTTTTCCGGGGGCCCAGCCCCGCCTGGCTGGCCCTGCTCCTCCCGCTGGTTTTCGCCGCCTCGAGCTACCTAGGCTCGGGCCGGGGGCTGGGCTGGCTCTTGGCCGCCTACCGCTCGAGCCAGCCGGTGCGGGCGATGGAATACCTGCGGGGCATCCTGGGGGCCCTGGTGCAGCTCGGGGCAGGCTCCCCTATGGGGCGAGAGGGACCCATGGCCGCGCTGGGTCTTTGGGTAGGGAGTGCCCTGGGCCGACGCATCCCTTTGGGAGAGTCAAGCCGCTTTCTCCCCTTCGCTGGGATGGCCGCAGGCTTCGCCTCGGCCTTCCACGCCCCGATGGCCGGGGCCCTGCTGGCCAGCGAAATCGTCTACCGCGGGCTGGCCCTCGAGGTAGGCGCACTGGCCCCGGCCCTCATCGGGGCCCTATCCGGGTTCACCCTATACGGCCTCTTCCACGGCTACAGCCCCCTGCTGGAGCTGACCCCAGGCCCCTTCACCTGGCCCCAGCTACTCTTCGGCCTCATCACCGGCTTGGTCTGCGCCGGGGTGGGCACCCTGTGGCTGGAAAGCGAGCGTCTACTGCAGCGCCTTCTAAGGCGGCTGAGCTTCGGGATGCGGCACGCCCTCTTTGGGGCCATGCTGGCCCTGGCCCTGCTGCTGCTGCCCGAGGCTCTAGGCAACGGGCTGCCCTGGGTTCAGCTCGGCACCTCGCCCATCCTGACCCTCCCCTTCCTGGGGGCGCTCCTTCTGGTCCAGCTTGCCCTCCTCATCCTGGCCGGAGGGGTGCGGGCCTACGGCGGCCAGCTCACCCCAGCCTTGGCCCTGGGGGGGCTGAGCGGGCTGGTGCTGGCCGAGCTTTTGGGGCAGGCCGCTCCCTCCATCGTTCCCTCCTCCCCCACCGCGGCCCTAGTGGGCATCACCGCGCTGCTGGCCGGGTTGGCTCGAGCCCCCTTCGCCGCGGTCGTACTGGCTGGGGAGATAGGGGGGTACGGCCTCTTGCCCCTGAGCCTTACAGCGGCCTTCGCCGCCTACACCTTCACCAGCCCCAAGGGCAGCCTCGAGCTAGAAGGCGCTAACCCAGATAGGAATGGGGCAGCGGAGCCTCTGCCTGAAAGCGCTCGGCAAACTTTACAGAAGCCTCCGCCCCCCACCTCAAGCGGCTCGCCCTGAAGGCCTCCAGGCTGTAGTCCCAGCGGTAGAAGCCTTGGTAAAAGCCGAACACCTGCTCGGCCACGGCCTGGCCCTCCTCGCCGATGTCCACGTATACCGCGGGCCGGGGAATGTCGCTGCGGTAGTAGTGCAGCAGCCGAACGGGCTCGCGGTGGGGTCGGCCCACCAGCTTGGGGATGCGGCAGAACTTAAGAGCCGAAAGGGTGGCCCAGTAGGTCGCGCGGTGGTCCGGGTGAACGTCGTGGGGGTTCCAGGTGATGACCACATCAGGCTTCCAATCCGCTACCACCCGGGCAATGGCCAACGCCTCCTCCCTTCCACCGGTGAGCCCGCTGTCGGGAAAGCCGAGAAAGCCATACTCGGCTCCGATCATCTCCGCAACCTGCCGTCCGTGTCCCTCCCGAACGCGGCCCACTTCCTCAGGAGGGGTATCGCCAAACTGGCTGGCCAGCTCGCCCCGGGTGAGCCACAGGAGCATGGCCGCATCTCCCCGCCGCACGTGCTTCGCCAAGGTACCGGCTACCCCGATTTCGTCGTCTGGATGGGAGAAAACAGCGAGTAGACGCACCCCTCAAGTATACGCCTAAAGCTCAGGCCCCATAGGGCACCCAGATGTTCTTGACCTGGGTGGCCTGGCGCAGCACCTCCTCCACCTCGGGCAGCGGGCCAGTCTGGGGCAGGGTCCAGGTGCGCTTCATGTTCCCGGCGCTGGACCGCTCCACCATGGCCTGACCCTCCTGGGGCCCGGCATACCAGACCGCATCCACATCGTCGTGTTCAGCCAGGGTCTGGGCCAGCTCATCGCGCTCCCCGGTGATGAGGTTGAACACCCCCGCGGGCACATCGGAGGTCTCCAGGACCTGATAGAAGTCGGTGGCGGTGAGGGGGGCCTGCGGGGAGGGCACTACCACCAAGGCATTGCCCAGGGCAAGGGCCGTCCCCGCCAGCCGGGCTAGGGCCAAAAGGGGCCAGTCGTCGGGGCAGAGGATACCCAGCACGCCCACCGGCTCAGGGATGGCCAGGGTCACGTTCCGGTACGGGGTGGGGTGCACCACCCCTTCGTACTTGTCGGCCCAAGCAGCGGCAGAAAAGAGAGCTTCTATGGCCGCTTCAACCTCCTCACGCCCCTCCTGGCCGGTTTGCTGAGCGATGCGATAGGCGAACTCGGCGGCCCTCTCGGAAAGGTTCTCGGCCAAAAAGTAGAGGATTTGGGCGCGATGATGAGCAGAAGCCCTACGCCAAGCTTCAAAGCCCCCGCGGGCTGCCTCCACCGCGTTGCGGATGTCCTTGCGGTTGCCCAGGGCCACCTCGCCCAGAAGGCCGCCGTCCGGCCCATAGACCAACCGGCTATAGCCGGAGTCGGGGCGAACCTGTCTGCCCCCAATAAAGAGCTTGGCGGTGCGGTCTATCGGGGGGAGGGCCTCTGGGCGCTGAGGCCGGGCCGGCGAGGCCTTTTTCCTGGCCAAAGGCGTTCTAGGCCGCACCCTCCTCACGTACTCCCAAAGCCCCTCCTTCCCTCCCTCTCGGCCAAAGCCGCTCTCCCGGTACCCCCCAAAACCGCTGGCCGCATCAAACAGGTTGGTGCTGTTTATCCAGACGGTGCCGGCCTTAATCTGGGTGGCCACATCCAGGGCCAGGTTGATGTCCTCGCTCCAGACGCTGGCCGCAAGGCCATAGCGGGTGTTGTTGGCCAGGCGCACCGCCTCCTCGGGGGTGCGGAAGGTAAGGGCGGCAAGCACCGGACCAAATATCTCCTCCTGGGCGATGGTGGCGCTGGGAGCCACGTTGGTAAAAAGCGTGGGGGGATAGAAACACCCCTCCTTGGGCACCGCCCAGGAAGGTTGCCAGAGCTCAGCGCCTTCCTCCAAGCCTCTCTGAACCAGTCGCTTTATCTTTTCTAGCTGCACCGGGGCAATGATGGCCCCGATGTCCACCGCCTTGTCCAGGGGATTGCCCACGCGCAGCTTCTCCATGCGGGCCTTGAGCTTCTGGTAGAACCCATCGGCGATCCCCTCCTGGACCAGGAGCCTCGAGCCGGCGCAGCAGACCTGGCCTTGGTTGAACCAGATGGCGTCCACCACCCCCTCTACCGCGCTGTCCAGGTCGGCATCTTCAAAAACAATGAACGGGGATTTACCCCCCAGCTCCAGGGAAAGCCGCTTCCCGCTTCCCGCGGTGGCCCGGCGGATGAGACGGCCCACCTCGGTGGAGCCAGTAAAGGCGATTTTGTCTACGCCGGGGTGCTCAACCAGGGCCGCCCCGGTGCGGCCATCCCCGGTGAGGATGTTCACCACCCCAGCCGGCAGCCCCACCCGAACACAGATTTCCGCGAACAGCAGGGCAGTAAGCGGCGTAAACTCGGCGGGCTTTAGGACCACCGTGTTGCCCATGGCCAAAGCCGGGGCGACCTTCCAGGCCAGCATGAGCAGGGGAAAGTTCCACGGAATGATCTGCCCCACCACGCCCAGGGGTTCATACCCTGAAAGCTCCGAGTCCATGAGCTGGGCCCAGCCCGCGTGGTAGTAGAAGTGCCGCACCACCAAAGGGATGTCAATGTCGCGGGTCTCACGGATGGGCTTGCCGTTGTCCAGGGTCTCCAAAACCGCGAAGAGCCGGGCGTGCTTTTGTATCTGCCGCGCCAACGCGTAAAGGTAGCGGGCCCGCAAGTGCCCAGGGGTCTTTCCCCAAGCTGCAAAGGCCCGGCGGGCCGCCCGTACAGCCAGCTCCACATCCTCGCGGCCTGCTTGGGCTACCTGGGCCAGCTCCCGACCATCGGCAGGGTTCAGGGTGGCAAACCAGGTGCCGCTCTTGGGTGCACGCCACCTACCCCCTATGAAGAGGCCAAAGCGGTTGCGGTGCGACCTAAGCCAGTCCAAAGCAGGCTCGGCGGCCTCGGGCGCGGGGCCGTACTCCAGGGTCTGCATAATCTCAGCAACGGTCATTCTCACCCCAGGGGCTGGTACTGCATGGAGGCGTAACGGCCGTAGGCCAGGTGGGTCAGCTGCCGCTCAATATCGTTCAGGAGGGCGCTGGCCCCTATGCGGAAAAGACGCGGCTGCATCCAGTCCACCCCCAGCTCCTCCCTCACCAGAATCAGCCAGTCCAGGGCCTGCTTGGCGCTGCGGATACCCCCGGCCGGCTTGAAGCCCACCTGGTAGCCGGTAGCCTGGTGGTAGGCCCGGATGGCCCGCAGCATGACCAGGCTGCTCTCCAAAGTGGCGTTGAGCGCCTCTTTGCCGGTGGAGGTCTTGATGAAGTCGGCCCCGGCCTGCATAGCCACCACGCTGGCCTTGTAAACGTTCTTGAGGGTGCCCAGCTCGCCCACCGCCAGGATGACCTTCATGTGGGCCTCCCCGCAGGCCTCGCGAAACTCCCGCACCTCCTGGTAAAGGGCCGGCCAGTTGCCGGTCAGCACGTGGCGGCGCGAAATTACCACGTCAATCTCGCGGGCCCCAGCCGCCACCGAGGCTTCAATTTCCTGCAGCTTGAGCCGGTGGGGGTTGAGCCCGGCAGGAAAGCCCGCGGAAACCGCAGCAACCGGGATGTCCGTGCCGGCCAGGGCTTCTACCGCCGTGGGCACCATCTCGTGGTAGACGCACACCGCGCCAACCGTGAGCCGAAGCCCCTCTACCCCCAAAGCCGCCAAGAGGTCAGGCTGAACCGGTCGGCGGGCTTTGGCGCAAAGACGGCGCACCGTACCCGGGGTATCATCACCAGAGAGGGTGGTGAGATCCAGGGTCTTCACCGCGTGCAAGAGCCAGGCTGCCTGCCATGCCTTTTTCACCGTCCGGCGTGCGGGCAAAGTGGCTGCCCGACGCTCAACCGCGCTGCGGTTGACCCGAGCCTCCTCCACCATGCCTAGGTCAAGGGGCATGCCAGGGTTACGTGGCAGGGAATGGGCTTGGGAAAAGGTCAGGGCCATGGAACGCCTCGAGCCAGGCCGATTATAACCTGCCTAAGCTAAGACGACTTCAGTCTGGGGTCTGGAAGTAGGAGCCAACAAAACCTCACCCCGCCCCAGCAATCAACCAGGCAGCCTTGCCCAAAGAAAAGCTAGCTTGAAAAATGTATACTCTAAGCCAAGGAGGAAGCCATGCCTTTAGGCCCAACTGAACTCTTGATCATCCTGCTCATCGTAGTGCTCCTTTTTGGGGCGCGCAAGCTGCCCGAGCTGGCCCGGGGACTGGGCCAATCGGCCCGCGAGTTCCGCAGGGCCATCAGCGAGGAGGAGAAAAAACCCGAGGAGGCCAAGCCCGAGCAGAAGCAGTCCTAGTGTGGCATCAGGTGTAGGAAGCGAGGCTCGAGCCGCACCCCTACCTCTTCTCCCTCCTTTAGCCCCAGCTCTTCCAGTCGGTAGCGGGGGAGCAGGAATTCCAGCTCCGCTTGGCCTACTCTAAGCCGTCCCCGCCACCGCAACCCTTGTGGCCAAAAGGCCAGCAACCTTCCTCGCAGCCGGTTTTCTTCTCCTTCTAGGGTAAAAACCTCCTCGGAGCGCATCCCCAGCCAGACCCGCTGGCCCAGCCGGGCCCAAGCTGGGCGCAGCGCTTTCAACCGGCCCAAGGGGGATTCCACCCAAACCCATCCCTCCTCCACGGCCCCCACGCTGGCCTGGAAAAGGTTGCGGAACCCCACCAGCCGGGCCACCTCAAGGCTGGCCGGACGGGCGAAGACCTCCTCCGGGGGGCCCTGCTGGGCCAGCCCCTCTCGGGTCAGCACCCCCACCCAGTCGGCCCGCTGGGCCAGCCAGGGGTCGTGCGAAGCGGCCAGGGTTGGGATGCCCAAGGCCCTCAAGCGCTCCAACACCCCTGAGAAAACCTCCTCCCGGGTGCCTATATCCAAGGCGCTGGTGGGCTCGTCCAGCAAAAGCAGAACCGGCTCACGGGCCAGCGCCCGGGCCAGGGCCACCCGTTGCTGCTGTCCGCCGGACAGCTCGCGGGGAAAGCGCTCCGCCAGCTCAGCAATGCCCATCTGGGCCAGGTACCCCAAGGCCCGCTCCTTCCGCTGGGCCCGGGGCCAGTGGACCAGCGGAAAGGCCACGTTCTGCCAGGCCCTCAGATGGGGAAAGAGCGCGAAGTGCTGGGGCAGGTAGCCCACCGGCCGCCGCTCCGCGGGCAAGCCGCCAAAGGGCTCCCCTTCGGCCGGCAGCAGCCCGGCCACCGCCTTGAGCAGGCTGGTCTTCCCCACCCCGCTCTCCCCCAACAGCACCGTGAACCCCCGGATGTAAAGCCGAAGGCTAAGCCTCACCGGACGCTTGAGGGCGTACGCGATCTCCACCTCTCCTCCAAGCTGCGCACCAGATAGACCAGGGCAAAGCTCACCAAAAGCAGCACGCCGGCCGCCTGGTTGGCCCGATCAAAGCGCAGGGCCTGCACCTGATCGTAGATGTAGATGCTCACCATCTGGGTCTTGCCAGGAATGCTGCCCCCCACCATCAGCACCACCCCAAACTCCCCAAGGGTATGGGCAAAGGCCAGGATGGAGCCAGAAAGAATGCCAGGCCAGGTAAGGGGAAGGATGACCTCGAGCCACACCCGCCGCCAGCCCGCCCCTAGGGTGCGGGCAGTCTGGATGAGGTCCAAATCCAGGCCACGGAAGGCCTCGCGGTAGCCGTTTAGGGCAAGGGGCAGGCTGAACAGCACCGAACCCACCACCAGGCCCTCAAAGCGAAAGGCCCAGCTAAAGCCCAGCGTCTGGGCTATGGGCCCGTTTTGGCCCAGGAGCAAAAGCAGGTAAAAGCCCAGCACCGTAGGGGGCAGGGTAAGGGGCAGCAGCACCACCGACTCCACCACCCGCTTCCCCCAAAAGCGCTTGTGGGCCAGCACCCATGCCAAGGGAAGGCCCATCAGCAAAAGGATAAGGGTGCTGACCAGGCTCACCCGCAGGGTGAGGGCTAGGGTTTCCCAGAAGACTGGGTCGCTCATTCCTCCGGCTTTTCCCCGGGCAAAAGGAAGCCGTATTTGCGCAGCACACGGTGGGCCTCGGGGGTGGCGATGTACTCGTAGAAGCGCCGCACCTCGGGCCGGTCCTGCCCCCGCAGGATGGTGTAGGTCTGCTCGAGGCGCAGGTGGCTGCTCAGGGGGGCCAGCCAGTAAACCCCGGCCCGCTGCATGGCTTCGCTGCGGGCGATGGAGAAGGCCAGGATGCCCACATTGGTGCTGGAGAGGGCAAGCTGGGCGGCCTGGGAGATATTCTCCCCGTAGACAAACTCAAAGCCAGGCTTACCCTGTCGCAGCACGGAGAGGTTGTAGTAAGCCGCCACGCCCTCGGTCATCTCCTCCCAGGCCACCTCGCGAACTGGCCGGATGAGGCCAAAGCGCTCCAGCAGGCTGACCGCGGCCCGGCCATAGGGTGCGTGCACCGGATTGGCGATGGCCACCCGGGTCACCCGGCCATCCAGCAGGACCCGGGGCCCCATCCGGCGAGGGTCAAGGCCCTGCTGCGCCCAGGCGTTGGCCACCCAGACCACCACCCGCCCCACCGCGTAAAGCCGCAAGGCTCCTGGGGTAGTGCGCCCGGCCTCCTCGAGCCGCTTAGGGAAGGCCGCATCGGCGGAGAAGAAAATGTCCGCCGGTAAGCCCTGCATAATCTGGGTGTAGAACTTGCCGGAGGAACCGAAGCTGAGCTCCACCCGCACCCCAGGGTTCTGCCGCTCAAAGGCCTGAACAATCTCAGGCAGCGCATACTGCAGGTCGGAAGCCGCCACCACCCGCACGCTTTGGGCCTGGGCCCAGAAGAGGCCCACCCAGCCCAGCACCATCCACCAACGCCCCATCGCTTCCTCCCATTTAGTTACAGTGTAACTACATGGGAGCATTATAGGCCCAAGGGGCTATTGCCGCAAGGGGGAGCGGGTCTCCTCGGCCATCATCTGCTGGATGAATTCCAGGCTGGCTCGAGCCATCTGCAGGCGCCAAAGGGTGGAGACCCGCTCGAGGCCCTGGGCCTTTGGAAGGCGGACCTCGAGCCCGGTCAGAATCTGGGCGAAAACCTCCCGCTGGGCTTGCAAAAGGGGCCCGGGGTCCAAGGAGAGCCGTAGGAGAAAAGCGAGCTTCAGCCGAAGGTCGGAGCGGCCGTAGCGCAGCCGCTCCACTGGGGTGTAAA
This sequence comes from Meiothermus luteus, assembly GCF_003574085.1. GTDB lineage: Bacteria > Deinococcota > Deinococci > Deinococcales > Thermaceae > Meiothermus > Meiothermus luteus. The sequence goes on from NZ_QWKZ01000006.1 coordinate 39,840, forward strand.
GCCACTTCAAAGCCGCCCGCCGCCCCTCCTCGGTGAGGTCAAAGAGCGTCCTGGGCGGCCCCGCTTCCCCCTCTTCCTGCCCCACCTGCCGCACCAGCCCCCGCGCGCGCAGGTGCTCCAGGGCCCGATAGACCTGGGGCCGCTGAATGCGCCATATATCCCCGAGTTCCCCGGCTGGGGAGAACAAAGCCGCAAGCCGGAAGCCGTGAGAAACCCCTTCTAAAAGGGCCACCAACACCGCCCAGTCGGTAGTGGAAAGCCGGTAGGCCACGGACCCCTCGAGGCTGAAGAACCTAGGGCACCTGGAGGCGCGCCCGGGCCTCCCCTACCTGCTGGGGGGACAGCCGGTTCCCCGAGGCCCGCAAGGCGGCCACTTCGGCTGCGGTGAAGGGACGGTGGTCACGGGGGAGCAGCCGGTCGTTGCCCCAGGCCGTGAGAATATAGTTGAGCACTGAGGCAATCTGCTCATCGCTGAGCTGGGGAAAGGCCGGCATCACCCCATCGTAGACCTGGCCCCGCACCCGCACCGGACCTTGCATCCCGTAGAGCATGACCCTCAGGAGGTGGGCCCGGCCCTCTGGGGTCTTGACCAGCTCCGGGGTGTGCTGGGCCAAAGGAGGGTAGGCCCCCGCCCGCCCTTGCCCGGCCTCTCCGTGGCAGAAGCCGCAGTTCTGCTGGTAAAGCTGGGCCCCGCTTTGGGCCAGGACCAGCCCCACCAGCACGGTTAGGCCCAAAAGGCGTCTCATACCAGCAGTATAGGCAGGCCTTGGAGAACAAAGATAAGAGCCTGGCAAAAGCTGGTTTAGAAACCCAAAACGGGCTTGGGGCCTCAGAAGGTTGGCAAACCGGAGGCCGCCTCCTTAACCTAAGGGCGTGAGGCGACTGCCCCTCTTCCCGCTGCCCGAGACGGTGGTCTTCCCAGGGCTGCTCATCCCGCTTTACATCTTTGAGGAGCGCTACAAGCAGATGGTTCGCCATCTACTGGCCCAAAGCGAGGGCCCCAGGCGCTTTGTAATCGCCCTGACCACCCCCGCAGGCCTCCGGGAGGTGGGGGGCTACGTAGACCTGCTGGCCGCCTCGGAGAATCCCGACGGTACTTTCAACATCGTCTGCCGCGGGGGAGAGCGCTGCCGGGTAGGGGGGGTGGGGACGCTGGAGAACACCCTCTACCAGACCACCCTAGACCTCCCCTATCCGCTCGAGCGCGCCACCCGCAGCGAGGAGATTGTGGCGGCCTGGGACGCTCTGGAGACCTTCCGCAGCTATATGGCCGGGGTGGCCGACCCTAAGGCGTTGGAGGAGGCCATCGCCAACCTGCCCGATGACCCCCTCTACCAAGCCTCCTTCCTGTGCGTCAACCTGCGGGTCCCTGCGCTGGACAAGCAGGCCCTGCTGGAAGCGCCTTCCCTGCTGGCGCGGCTCGAGCTGGCCCAGGCCCTCATGCGCCAAGGCTCGTTCGCTGGCCACCCCGCTGAGGCCTAGACCACACGCCGCCTGAACTCTGCCAAGGCCAGGCTCAAGAGCAGAAAAACTCCTGCCAGCAGGGCCAACCAGCCGGTCGCCTCCGCCCGTTCCAGCCGAACCTCCACCCCCAGCTCCAAAGCGCGGTAGGCCTCCTCGAGTTCCTTTGCCGAGTCCACAAAACGGTACTCCCCACCGGTCAGGCGGGCCACCTCACGCAAGGTTTCCTCGTCAAAACGGGCAGCCAGCGCGTACTCGTCGGGCAGCCCCGGCACCGGCCCCTTGCTAGGCCGACCAATCCCGATGGTGTGCACCCGCACCTTCTGGCGGGCCGCCTCCAAGGCGGCCTCAACAGGGTCTACCCCGCTCAGGCTGCGGCCATCGGTGAGGAGAACGATGGTGGCCAGGCTCCAAGGGTCCTTGGCCGAGGCCCGCTCGGAAAGAGGGGGCAAGGCCGAGAGGCTCTCCAGAATCGCCTCCCCTATGGCGGTGCCAAAGGTGAGCTGCAGGTGGTCCACCGCCTCTAAAAGCTGCTCTCGGCGAACGGTGGGCGGAACCAGCAGGTGGGCATCCCGGGCAAAGGCCACCAACCCCACCCGCAGCCCCTCGGGCAGTCCCCTTATAAAGGCCCGCAAGGCCTCCCGAGCGGCTTCAAACCGGTTGGGCGCCACATCGGTGGCCCCCATAGAGAGGCTCACGTCCACCGCCAGCACCACCGCCGCCTTGGGGTCAGCCCGTGGCGCGGGCAGGACAGGCCGGGCCAGGGCCAAAAGAGCCAGGGCCAGGGCCAAAAGGTACAGCAAAGGGGGCAGGCGCTGCCCCAGGTTGGGCTGCTCGGCAGGCCCCCGAAGGGCGCGGGTCGCATCGGGGTAGAGCACCGCCGCCCCTCCCGGAAAACGCCGAGCCCACCGGTACAGGGCCACCAACAGCGGCAGCAGCAGCAACAACCCCAGGGCCCAGGGCCACAAAAACGCCATCCCTACCCCCTATGGAACGCGCCGCTGCCAGCGCAGGCTTAACCCCGCCCCCAGCACCATCAGCAGAGCCGCCAGCCCCGAGAACAAGAAGCCAACCTCGGTCCTAGTAGCCTCCCAGCGGATAAGGACACCCAGCTCCTGGACCACCTGGCGCAAGGCCTCCTCGGTGGGCGGGTAGGTGTTCTTACCCCCACTAAGCTGGGCCAACAGCTCGAGGTTGCGCGGCTCAAAGGGCACGTAGTAGTTCCGCCCCTCGAGCTGCATGACCGTCCCCCCCGGCTGGCCCATGGGGAAGGTGTAAAGCCGAACATTGCTCTCCTTGGCAAAACGGGCCGCGGCCTCCAGGCTGGCCCGGGTAGACAGGCTGAAGTCGCTGCGCACGTTGGAAACCCCATCGGAGAGGATCACCACGCTGCCCGGGGGAAGGTCCTGGGGGGAGGAGGACGGGGAGGCCGGCAGCTCCGGAACCCCCTGCAGCGGGTCGGGAGAATTCGGCCCCGAAGGGGCCAGCTCGGCCGGAGGCTTAAGGTCGCGCCTTCCAGGAAGCAGCCTCACGCTGGTCACAATGGCGTTTTCCAGCGAGGTGTTCTGGGCCGGCTTGAGCCGGTCAATGGCCTCCAAGAGCCGCTGCCGGTCGGTGGTGGGGGGCACCAGGGCCGCCGTAGCATCGGAGAAGCTCACTAGGCCAATCTGGGTGGTGGGCGGGGCCAGCTCCACGAACTTCCGGGCGGTAGCCTTGGCCGCCTCGAGGCGGCTCGGGTTCAGGTCAGAGGCCAGCATGGAGCGGGAAACGTCTATGGCCAGCACCACCGCGGCCTTGTTGGTGGGTAAAGGAGGGCTGGCCACCGGACGGGCCGCAGCGAGGAGCAGGAGCAACAGGGCCAGAAGCTGCAGCCCCAAGGGCCAGCGCACGTGGGCCCGGGGCGGCTTTTGCACCACCAAAGCCCGCAGGCGCGCCTCGGCAAAGGTCTCGGCGGTGCGCTGGCGCCTCTGGCGTGTCCAGAGCAAGAAGCCCAAGAACAGCGGTATCAAGAGGAGAAACCAAAGGAATCCGGGCCAGGTGAAGCTCATCTTTGCCCCCTTCGGCGCAGGGTGAACTTAAGCAGGGGTTCTACGATCTCCTGGGCGGTCAGAAGGGTGAGGGCATCCACCCGGGACGCCCGCAGGGCCCGCTCGAGCCGGGCCTCCCGAGCCTTTACGAAAGCAGCGTGGGCCCGGCGCACCCTGGGGTCGCTGGTATCCACCCAGACCTCCTCCCCAGTCTCAGGGTCGCGCAAGCGCAGCTCCCCCGCGTTGGGCAGCTCGAGCTCGGCTGGGTCCAAGACCCGCACCGCCACCACGTCATGCCGGTAGGAAAGCCGCCTCAGCAAAGGCACCCACGCCGGCTCCTCCGAGGCCAAGGGAAAATCCGAGACCACGAACAAAAGCCCCCGGCGCTTCAGGGTCCGCGCCGCGTACTCCAGGGCCGGCTCGAGCCCCCCTCCTCCCCGGCCTGGCCGCTCCAGGTGCCGCTGCATCTCGTGCAACACCCGCAAGGCCTGCTTGCGCCCGGTTCCGGGCGGCACCACCCTCAGCCCGGCCTCCGAAAAACCGATGGCCCCCACCTTATCGCCGTGCCGGGCCGCGATGGCCGCGGCAACCCCGGCGAACTCCAAGGCCTCCTCCACCTTGAGCACCCGCCGCGTCCCAAAGCGCATGGAGGCCGATAGGTCAAGGAGCAACCAAACCGTAACCTCTTTCTCCTCGCGGTACTGGCGGATGTGAATCCGGCCGGTGCGGGCGGTCACATTCCAGTCAATCCGCCGCACCTCATCGCCCGGCTGGTACTCCCGCACCTCGGCCAAATCCAGGCTGGGGCCGTAGAAGAAGCCCGTATAATCGCCAAACAGGAAACCATCCAGCCGCTTGAGCACACGAAACTCGAGCCGCCTGAGCAGCTCCGCGGGCAGCTCCTTCGGCCTCAGCCCCGCGGGCTCCGGGGGCAGGGCAACCTCAATCTTGCTCTTGCGGCGCCAAAGCATGGTGTTCCAGGCTCAAGCCGAGGGGTTCTCTGCGGACGGGCGGGCATCGCGGTAGGGGTCGCCCAGGTGCACCTTGGGAAGAGGGGTAGCGGCGATGATTTTCTGCACCACCTCCTCCAGCCGCACCTCGTCGGCCAGGGCCTCGTAGGAGAGGATGACCCGGTGGCGCAGCACCTCCGGGGCCAGGTCGCGCACATCCTCGGGCAGGGCGTACTCCCGGCCCCGCACGATGGCCAGGGCCTTGGCCCCCAGAATCAGGTTGACGCTGGCCCTGGGGCTGCCTCCGTAGCTGATGTACTTCTTGAGCTGGGCCAGCCCCACCTCTCCAGGGTCCCGGGTGGCCCGGGTCAGGCGCACGGCGTACTCCGTAACCGCCGGATGAACGTGCACCCGGTCGGCCATGGCCTGAAGCGCCCGCAGCTCGTCGCCGCTCAGCACCACCTCAACCGGCTCAAACTTGGAGGAGACCCGCTCCACCACGGTCATCTCCTCGTAGAAGGCTGGGTAGTCCAGCCAGACCTTGAACATGAAGCGGTCCACCTGGGCCTCAGGCAGGAAGTAGGTGCCTTCCGACTCAATGGGGTTCTGCGTGGCCAGCACCAAGAAAGGGTCGGGCAGCTTATAGGTCTGGTGGCCGATGGTCACCTGGCGCTCCTGCATGGCCTCCAGTAGGGCAGACTGAATTTTGGCCGGGGCGCGGTTAATCTCGTCGGCCAGAATCAGGTTGGCGAAGATGGGCCCCAACTCCACCTCAAAGCTGGCCTCCTTGGGGTTGTAGATGCGGGTGCCCACCAGGTCGGCGGGCACCAGGTCAGGGGTGAACTGGATGCGCTTGAAGCTGGCCCCAATGGCCTCGGCCAGGGTCTTGATGGCCAGGGTCTTGGCCAGACCAGGCACCCCTTCAATGAGGATATGCCCCCGGGCCAGGAGGGCCACCAGCATCCTCTCCAGCATCAGGTCCTGCCCTACAATGACCTTCTTGACCTCCAAAATTAGGGTGCGCAGCTTCGCGGCGGCCTCCATCACCGCCTGGGGCTCGAGGGGGGACTTTTGGGCTTCCATGGTCACCTCACTAGATGCTGGGGCTGGGCTCCTGCC
>NZ_QWKZ01000060.1 GCF_003574085.1 Meiothermus luteus
CTCCCCCACGTAGCAGTAAGGGGCCACCACCACCCCAGCAGCGATACGGGCGCCCCGGCCCACATAGGCGTAGGCCCCCACCGCGGCGGTAGGGTCTATGTGGGCCCCCGCCTCCACCACGGCGGTAGGGTGGATGCCTGGGGCAGCCCAACGCTCTGGCCGCTCAAACAGGGCCAGCACCTGGGGCCAGGCTTGGTAAACCGAAGCCACCCGCACACAACCGGTGGAGGCAGGGCAAGGCAGGCCCTCTTCTAGCAACAAAGCTGCACCGCTGGCCAAGGCCACCTCCAGGTAGCGCTCATCCCGCACCACCACCAGCTCGCCTGGCCGAGCCTCTTCCGGAGGGGCCAGCCGGGAGACCCGAAGGTCAGGCCCCTCGAGCCACCCCCCTAGCCGCTGGGCAATTTCGGAAAGCCACATGGCAGCTCGCGCTTACCGCCTCAGCACGTTGTCGGAGGTGACTAGGGCGTCCCGCAGAACATGGAGCATATCCAGGGCCTTTCCGGTTCCTAGGGCCACCGCCTCCACCGCGTTTTCGGCCACCACCACCGGCACCCCGGTGGCCTCCTGCAGGAGCAGGTCTAAGTTGCGCAAGAGTGCCCCCCCGCCGGTAAGCAGGATGCCCCGGTCAATGATGTCCGCCACCAGCTCAGGAGGGGTGGTCTCGAGCACCCCCCTCACCCCCTGGACGATTTTCTCCAGAGGCTCCTTCAAGGCCTCCACCACATCCCCGGTGGTCACCTCAATGCTCTTGGGCAGCCCCGAGATAAGGTCGCGCCCCCGCACCTCGGCCACCATCTCCTGTTCTCCCGGGGCCAGCTTGGCCGCGCCAATTTTGATTTTCAGATCCTCGGCGGTGCGTTCACCGATCAACAGGTTGTACTTACTGCGCACATAGCGAATGATGGACTCATCAAACTCGTTTCCGGCGATGCGCAGGCTGGTAGAGCGCACGATGCCGCCCAAAGAGATTACGGCGATGTCGCTCGAGCCCCCCCCTATATCCACCACCATGCTCCCGGTGGGCTCAGCTATCTTAATCCCCGCCCCAATCGCCGCCGCCAGCGGCTCGTCAATCAGGTAGGCCCGCTTGGCCCCGGCCTCCACAATGGCCTGCACCACCGCCCGCCGCTCTACCTCGGTCACCCCCGAGGGCACCCCCACCATCACCTGGGGCCGGAAAAAGCGCAGGGGCGGCAGGACCTTTTTGATGAACAAGGTGAGCATCCGCTCGGTTAGGGTGTAGTCGGCAATCACCCCGTCCTTCAAGGGACGGGCCGCCACGATGTTGCCCGGGGTGCGCCCCAGCATCCGGTAGGCCTCTGCCCCCACCGCTTTGACCTCCTTGGTGTCGCTCACCATGGCGATAACCGAAGGCTCTCGCAAGACAATGCCCTTGCCGCGCATGTAAATCAGCACCGAGGCGGTGCCCAGGTCAATGCCCACGTCTTCCCCGCGAAACGAGAACCAGCCAGCCATAGCGCTTTATTCTACAGGCTTGTGGGTGAGGGGCATAGGTGGACTAGGGCAGGTCGCTTTGGCGATTGGCGTTGAGGAAGAGACGAGGGCCAAAACGAGCCTCCACCTCGCGCTTGTCCAGGACAAGGTGAGGAACGCTTTGTATAAGGTCTTGCAGCCTGAGCAGACCCCCTTCAAGCCTCCGCAAAGCCTCGGCCTCCAAGGACTTGTGGTATAGGGCCCCGAGCGGCTCCAAAGCCCCCTCTAGGCCTATCACCACCGCCTGAAGGTGCGGCTGCACCCGCTCCAGCAAAAACCGCCAGAACTCCGCGGTCAAAAAGGGCTGGTCACAGGCCGCTACCGCCACCCACGGGCAGCGGGCGTGGGCCAGGGCAGAGTGCAGGCCCGAGAGGGTATCCCCTCCCTTGCGGAGGTCGGGGTAAACCGTAAAGCCAGGGTAGGGCCGGTTGGCCACCACAAAGCGCTCCTCGGCCTCGGCCATAGCCTCCCAGACCCAGGCCAGCAAGGGCCGACCACGGTAGGGGTAAAGTGCCTTATCCTGACCAAAGCGGCTGGAATGTCCCCCAGCCAGCACAGCCCCGCTCCAAATTGGCATACACCCCATCGTACACCGGCCCCAACCCCAAGGCCCTCTACATCCTCCGGTCATGGGGCAAATGACACAAACATGACAAAACCCCACGATACTCTCAAGCGGAGGTGGCATATATGAAAAAAGTCCTCCTTCTTGGAATCCTGAGCCTGCTCAGCCTGGCCCAAGCCCAGCCAATCCGGGCCGACGGCTCCTCCACGGTCTACCCCATCACCCAGGCCGTGGCGGAGGAGTTCAACATCATCCGGCCGGATGTAAAGGTCACCGTGGCCTTCTCGGGCACCGGCGGGGGCTTCAAGAAGTTCTGCGTGGGCGAAACCGACCTGCAAAACGCCAGCCGTCCCATCACCAAGGCCGAGATGGACGAGTGCCGTAAGAACGGCATTGAGTACATTGAGCTGCCCGTGGCTTTTGACGGCCTTACGGTGGTGGTCAACCCCAGGAACACCTGGGCCCAGTGCCTGACCGTGGCCGAGCTTCGGAGGATTTGGGAGCCTGACTCCAAGATCACCCAGTGGAACCAGGTGCGGCCCAACTTCCCCAACCGCAAGCTCGTGCTCTATGGGGCAGGCACCGACTCCGGCACCTTTGACTACTTCACCGAGGCCATCAACGGCAAGGCCAAGGCCATCCGCAAGGATTACTTCCCCTCTGAAGACGACAACGTGTTGGTGCGCGGGGTGGAAGGCAACGTTGACGCCATGGGCTTCTTTGGCTACGCCTACTACGTGGAGGAAAAAGGCAAGCTGAAGGCCCTGGCCATTGACAACGGCAAGGGCTGCGTTGAGCCCACCGACGCCACCATCAACAACGGCACCTACAGCCCCCTCTCCCGCCCGCTCTTCATCTACGTCAACCTGAAGAGCCTGAACGAAAAGCGCTCCTTGCAAGACTTCATCAACTTCTACCTCACCAACAGTCGCGCCCGCACCGCTATCCGCAAGACCGGTTATGTGCTGCTGCCGGACGAAGCCTACCGGATCAACAAGGTGCTGGTGGACAAGCGGGTCAAAGGCTCGGTCTTCAGCGGCCTAGAGCCGGGCACCCCGCTGATCGAGGTCATGAAGAAGCTCGAGGCCGAAGCTAAGTAACCCCTATCTACCCTGCCCTCTTCCCATGGGGGCAGGGTAATATTTTCTTGCTGCTATGAACGCTGCCGCGTGGGCCCAGAAAAAACCCAGCAAAAGCCTAAAAGAGCGCGCCGTTGTGCTGGTTTTGTTTCTCCTAGCCCTGGTCTCGGTGCTCACCACCGCCGGGATCATCTTCACCCTCTTCGGGGAGACCCTGCAGTTCTTCCGCCAGGTTCCCCTGCTCGAGTTCCTCTTCGCACCGGAGTGGACCCCCCTTTTCGCCGAGCCGCGCTACGGGATTGGGGCCCTGCTGGCGGGCACCTTTCTGTTCACCGCCATCGGCCTCGTCGTGGCTATCCCCCTAGGCCTCCTCACCGCCGCCTACCTATCGGAGTACGCCCCCTTTGAGCAAAGCGTGCGGGTCAAGGGCATTATGGAGCTACTGGAAGGGATTCCCACGGTGGTCTTTGGGTACTTTGCCCTGCTCTTTGTGACCCCCATCTTCCAAAACCTGATTCCAGGACTCAACCTTTTCAACCCGCTCTCCGCGGGTCTGGTGCTGGGCTTTGCCATCCTGCCCTATATCTCCAACGTAGCCTCCGACGCCATGATGGCCGTACCCCGTAGCCTAAGGGAGGCCGCCTACGCCTTGGGGGCCACCAAGTTTGAGGTGGTCACCCGGGTGGTCTTCCCCGCAGCCATCTCCGGCATTGTGGCGGCTATCATCCTGGCCACCAGCCGGGCCATAGGCGAGACCATGATCGCGGCCATCGCCGCAGGGCAGCGACCTATGCTCACCTTAGACCCCCGGGAAACTATCGCCACCATGACCTCTTACATCGTCCAGGCGGCCACCGGCGACCAGCCCGCAGGATCACTAGCCTCACGGGCGCTTTTCTCAGTTGGAACAACACTTTTTGTCCTTACCCTAACCTTCAACATCCTGGCTCAGCGCATCGTGGAACGCTACCGCGAGAGGTACGAGTGATGCAAAAGGGCCTATCCCTAGATTCCTCCCAAAGTCCGCAAAACCTCAGGCGCGACCGCATCAACCGCCTGTTCGCTCGAGCCGTAGTCATACCCACCGTAATCGCCCTAGCTCTTATCGGGGTGCTGCTGCTGGACACCCTTTACGATACGGTGTCCGTGCAGGTGGTGGAGGTCACCGAAACCAGCGGCAAAAGCTTCGCGCTCAGTCAAGCCCTCACCGCCGACCAGGTAATCCGCCTCGAGCTCCTGGCGCAAGGCAAGTCCCCAGAGGAAGTAGCTGCCTTGATGAGCGATCCCGACGAGATGCGGGTCTTCCGCCTGCGCAACCGGGTTGAGCTGATGTGGGCCACCCAAGAAGGCCCCCTGCGTTGGGTGGTCAGCAGCATTGACGACGAGCGGATAGCCAACTACAGCCTCTTTGAGGGCTTGCGGCGCTGGAACGAGCTCAAAGAAGGGCTTCAGGAGAACCAACAGCTTCGCTTGAACCCCTGGCTGGACTACTCCTTTCTGACCCGCGACCCCTCGCGCAACCCCATATCCGCGGGGCTCAGGGTGGCCCTGTTCGGGACGCTCTGGGTGCTAGGCCTCACTTTGGCCATGAGCATCCCCATCGGGGTGGGCACCGCCATCTACCTAGAGGAGTACGCCCCCAAAAACCGCCTGACCCGCTTCATTGAGGTCAACCTGCGCAACCTGGCCGGGGTGCCCAGCATCGTCTTCGGCCTCCTCGGGCTGGCCGTGTTCGTACGAGGCATGGAGTTCGGGCCCACCATCATCTCCGCCGCTTTGACCATGGCCCTCCTAATCATGCCCACCATCACCATAGCTGCCCGCGAGGCGCTGCGATCCGTGCCAGACTCCATACGGTTCGCGGCCTACGCCCTGGGGGCCACCAAGTGGCAGACCGTGACCATGGTGGTACTCCCCTCCAGCATCCCCGGCATCGCCACCGGGGTCATCCTGGCCGCAACGCGGGCCATCGGTGAGGCTGCCCCTCTGCTTATCGTTGGGGCCGCGGCCTATGTAGCCTTCGTTCCAAGGGGCATCTTCTCCGAGTACACCGTCCTTCCAGTGCAGATATACCTCTGGATTTCAGCTAACCTCAGCGAGTTCGCCAACACCGCCGCCGCAGGCATCATCGTCCTGCTGGTTACCTTGGCGGGGCTTTATGCGCTGGCCTTCTGGATAAGGCGCCGTTACCGAGTGGAGTGGTAAGCATGATGCTACAAGAGGTTGCCATAGGTCACGAAACCGTACGCTGGGAGCCCGTGCCGGCCGAGGAAGCGGTTATTCAGGTGCAAAACCTGAACCTCTACTACGGGAAGCACCAGGCCCTCTACAACGTCTCGGTCAACTTCCCCCGCAACAAAATCACCGCCATTATCGGGCCTTCCGGTTGCGGCAAATCTACCCTGCTCCGTTCGCTCAACCGCATGAATGACCTGATCCCCGGGGTGCGCATAGAGGGCAAGGTCATCTACGAGGGGGTGGACATCTACGACCCGAGGGTAGACCCGGTGGAGGTGCGCCGGCACATCGGTATGGTCTTCCAAAAACCCAATCCCTTCCCTAAGTCCATCTACGAAAACGTAGTCTTCAGCCTACGCTTGCAGGGGCAAAAGGAGGGCTTAGATGAGGTGGTGGAGCAGGCCCTGCGCAGGGCTGCGCTTTGGGAGGAGGTCAAGGACAAGCTTCACGAAATCGCCCTGCGCCTCTCGGGAGGCCAGCAGCAACGCCTTTGCATCGCCCGGGCCATCGCCGCAGAACCGCCCCTGCTGCTCCTGGACGAGCCTACCAGCGCCCTTGACCCCATCGCTACCGAGCGAATTGAGTCGCTGCTATTGGAGCTAAAGCAGCACTACTCCCTGATCATCGTCACCCACAACATGCAGCAGGCTGCCCGCATCGCCGACCGCACCATCTTCATGCACCTGGGCGTGCTGATTGAAGAAGGCCCCACCAACGTTCTTTTCACCAACCCAAAGGACAAGCGTACCGAGGCCTACATCACCGGCCGCTTCGGCTAAGCTCAGGCCAGGTGGCCCAGGCCGTTTTCCGCCAGCAGCTCCCCAATCATCACCCTCCCCCCCCGCCTGACCGAGGTCTCCGCGGCTACCCCCACCACCACGCTCCAGAAGCCCTCCTCTGCGGTGGCCGCGGAGGAGGGCTGGCCGTCCATGGCCTCAATGAAGCGCAGGTGCTCGTGGTAGGTGGCCCCGCTATGTCCGGTCTCCTCAATAATGGCCGGGTAGCTCGGGGTCATGGTGCGGGAGGTGCGGTCGGGAAGAGCAATGACCTCTAGGTAGTTGGCCCACCTGGAGTAGGCCTGGCCGTTCACCCCCTCACTGGCCTTGAGGCGGCCCTCGTCACCGCAAATCACAATTTCCTCGTAGACCATGGGAGCGAACATGCAAAGGTTGAAGTTGGCCCGCACCCCGTTCTCGTACTCCACGATGACGAAGGCGTTGTCCAGGATGTCGGAGCGCTCCCCGCGGTACTCAAAGTCCTTGAAGTTCACAGCCTGGCTGCCCACCGCGTATACGCTCACCGGTCGCGACTCAGCAAAGAGGTTAAATAGGTCAAAGTAGTGGCAGCACTTCTCTACTAGGGTTCCTCCTGAGTATTTGGAAAACTTGTTCCACTGGCCCACCTTGTCCAGAAAAGGCTCGCGGTGCTCGAGGATGGTGATGGTCTTGATCTCCCCCAGGCTCCGGCGCACCTTAGCCTCGTGGATGGCCTCCACATAGATGGGCTTATAGCGGTACTGCAGGCCAATCTGGAGCACTTTGGGGTAGTTTTGCGCAATCTGCCATATCTCGTAGGCGTCGGGGATGTTGGTGGCCATGGGCTTTTCTAGGAGGATGTGCTTACCCGATTGGACCGCCACCTTGAGCACCTCCAAATGGGTATGGTTGGGGGTGCAGATGATGAGGGCATCCACCTGAGGGTCCAAGCAGGCCGCCTCGAGGCTCTCGTAGACCACCAAAGGCTCGTCTGAGAAACGGGCCTTGACTCGGCGGGCGGCCTCCACGCTCGAGGGGTTGGGGTCGTAGACCCCATGGACGGTGCAACGGCCCTCGAGCATGGTCACGGCGATGTGCTCCTGGCCGTTGACCCCCGCACCGATGACGTTGAAGCGGTACTTGAGGGGGCCTGGGTCCATCAAGAAGCGGTCTTCTTTGGGGATGTAGGCAAAACGGGGGGAGAGGGCGTGCAGCCGGTTGGCGAACTCCTTGTTGCGTTTCATCTTTTAGATTATAAATCTAAAATCTTAATGGGAACAGCCTGCGTTAGAATCGCCATCTAGGAGGAGATATGCCCTACGTTCTGGCCCTAGACCAGGGAACCACCAGCAGCCGCGCCATCATCTTTGACCTGGAGGGAAGGCCGCTCGGCCTAGCCCAACAGGAGTTTGCCCAGCACTTCCCCGAGCCTGGCTGGGTGGAGCACGACCCCATGGAAATCTGGCACACCCAGCTTCAGGTAGCCCGCAAGGCCATCGCGCGGGCCGGGGTAGAGCCGGGGGAGATTCAGGCTTTGGGCATCACCAACCAACGCGAGACCACCCTAATCTGGGAGCGGACCACCGGCAAGCCGGTGCATCGGGCCATCGTTTGGCAAGACCGGCGCACGGCAAGGGCCTGCGAGAGATTGAAGGAGGAGGGCCACGAGGCCCTTTTTCGCCAGAAAACCGGGCTGGTGCTGGACCCCTACTTTTCCGGCACCAAGGTAAGCTGGCTGCTGGAAAACTTGCCGGGTCTCAAGGAGCGGGCCATAAAGGGTGAGCTGTGCTTTGGTACGGTGGACAGCTGGCTCATCTACAACCTAACTGGAGGCCAGGTACACGCCACCGATGCTTCCAACGCCTCCCGCACCCTGCTGATGAACTTACAGACCCTAAGCTGGGACGAGGAGTTGCTACGCATCCTAGGGGTTCCCAAAGCCTTGCTTCCGGAAATACGGCCTTCGGCAGGGCTTTTTGGCCGGACCCTACCAGAGCTGCTCGGCGCGGCCATCCCCATCACCGGGGTAGCCGGCGACCAGCAAGCTGCGCTTTTCGGCCAGGCATGCTTTTCCCCGGGCATGGCCAAGAACACCTACGGGACCGGCTGCTTCCTATTGATGAACACTGGGAAAGCGCCGGTGGCCTCAAAAAACGGCCTACTCACCACGCTGGCCTGGCAGCTCGAGGGAGAAGCGCCCGAATACGCCCTAGAAGGCTCAGTCTTCGTGGCTGGGGCAGCGGTGCAGTGGTTGCGGGATGGTCTTGGGATTATCCAAAGCTCGAGCGAGGTGGAGGCCCTGGCCCGCCGGGTGGAGAGCACCGAGGGGGTCTACTTTGTCCCCGCCTTTGTGGGCCTGGGGGCCCCCTACTGGGACGCCTACGCCCGGGGCACCATCATCGGTCTTACCCGGGGCAGCACCGCCGCCCACCTTGCCCGGGCAGCCCTCGAGGCCATCGCCTACCAAAGCCGGGAGGTGCTAGAGGCCATGGAGGCCGACGCGGGTCTCCAGCTCTCCGAGCTGCGGGTAGACGGGGGGGCCAGCGCCAACGAGCTTCTTATGCAGTTCCAAGCCGACCTTTTAGCAGCCCCGAAGGTCATTGAAACCACCGTGCTGGGGGCCGCCTACCTAGCCGCAGTGGGGGCGGGGCTTCTCTCCAAGGCTGAGATCTCCAGGCGGTGGGCCGCCGGGGGTCGCTTTACTCCCCAGATGCCAGAAGCTCAGCGGGAGCGGCTTTACCGCGGGTGGAAGAGGGCAGTGGAGCGGGCCCGGGGCTGGGCCGAAGCCTAAGCTTGCCTCCTGCTCATCCTCCAGTGCTACGATGGCTCGAGGAGGGAGTATGGACTTCAAAGAACTCGCCCAAAAAGCCCGCGAAGCCGCCGAGAACGCCCTGAAGCAAGCCGAGGCCAAGATCGGTGAGGTCCGGGCCAATCTGGACAAGGACCAAGACGGGGTCCCGGACCAGCTTCAGGGCCTCCTAAACCAGGCCAAGCAGGCCGCTGAGCAGGCCAGGACCCGCTTTGAGGAGTTCAAAACCAGCCTGGACAAGGACCAAGACGGGGTACCCGACCAGCTCAAACACCTGAGCGAGCAGGTACAACAAGCCGCCGAGCAGGCTAGGGCCAAAGCCGAGGAACTGGCCAAGGCGGTCCAAGAGCGCCTGGGTAGGAAAAGCTAAGCCTTTTTCCAACGCCCAAGGGATAGCGCGGCGGCTCACCTGGCCAGCAGCACCGGGCTTTGGGCGTGGGTCAGAACCTTTTGACTCTGGCTGCCCAAGAGCAGCCCCTCGAGCCGGCCTAGGCCGCGTGTCCCCATGACAATCAGGTCCACCTTGCGCACCTCTGCCACCCGCAGAATGGCCTCCGCTGGGGGGCCCTCTAGGGTTTCTACTTCCACCTCGAGCCCTCCCCCCAAAAGGGAGCGGGCCTCCTGCACAATCTTTTCCGCCGCCTCAGTAGCCTCCTGCAGGAAAGGCTCCCCCAGGTAGCCTGATATAGGGTCGTAGGCGTACACCAAGCACACCCGCGCCCGGTAGCGCCGGGCCAGGTCGGAGGCTATTGCCGCGGCCTTGCGGGCGTGCGGTGAACCGTCGTAGGCGAGCAAAATTTGGCCAGACATAGCGCCCCCTAATTTTCCCATAGACTGCCTACCCCTAGCCGACGTAACGCCCCGGCAAAACCGGGTTGTGCATCCATCACAGGAGGGGGGTCACGGTTCGCGTAACTTGGGGGTACCCTGCGGGGATAGCCGCCCTTAACCCCGCACAAGCGGAGGAAGCCATGGCAAAACTCATCGCTATAGACGATTCCCTGGCCGACCTAAAGCTCATTGAAAGCGCCCTCTCCCCTTACCACCAGGTGGTGCTCTACCAAGGCGGTGAAAACGCGGAGCAGCGTATAGAGGCGGAAAAGCCAGATGCGGTGCTGCTGGACGTGGTAATGCCCGGCCGCAACGGCTATGAAATCCTGCGCTCACTGCGGCGCAACGAGGCCACCAAGCACATCCCGGTGCTCATCATAAGCTCCAAGGGCGAGCCCACTGACATTGAGTGGGGCAAGCGCCAAGGGGCCAACGGTTACCTAACCAAGCCCTACACCCCCGAGGCGCTGCGCAAAGCCGTGCAAGAGCTGCTCTAATATGACCCCTGCCGCCTTCCAGTCAATTTGGGTACTGCGCTTAGGCGAGGCTTTCTTGGGGGTGGAGCCAAAGGCCCTCAAGGAGGTCTTGGAGGTGGATCAACTCACCCCCGTACCGCTGGTCCCCAGACCCTTGCTGGGCCTTTTCGCCTATCAGGGCCAGGTGATCCCCCTCTTTGACCTGAGCCAGGTTCTAAACGCCACCCCGGCCAGGCCAGGGCTGGCCGCCCTGGTGGACGCGGCAGGGCAACCCCTGGCTTTCTGGATTGACGAGGTGGTCGGGCTCATCCGCATCCTTTCAGAAACAAGACCCAGCGAAACCCCTGTCCTCAGCGGCCTGGTGGAAGAAGAGGGCAGGCTCATTGGCCTCCTAGACGTTGGCCGTCTTCTTACCTACCTCTCCCAGGAGGTCTTCCCCCCCACCCCCCTCCTTCGGCCAAGCCTCCAAGGCCAGGTGGAAAGGAGTTAGTCAATGGAGCAAAACCACCTTCCCATGCACCACGACCCCCTGCTGGTAGGAGCCTCGTTCGTGATCGCCATATTCGCCTCGTACGCCGCCTTGGTGGTCATCCGCCGGATGCGCCAGGGACACCAAAGCCCCTCTTGGCTTTGGATGGGCGCCTTCACCTACGGAATGGGGGTCTGGGCGATGCACTTTACCGCCATGATCGCCCTGCAGCTGGAGGACCTGCTGGCCTCCTACGACCCCCTGCTCACCCTGGTCTCGGTTTTGCTGGCCATCCTGGGGGCTGCGGCCGCCTTCCAGATGGTGCGCAGGCCCCAGGTGGGGGGGCTTGGGGTGCTGGGAGCGGGGTTCTTCCTGGGCATCGGCATCGGGGCTATGCACTACACCGGCATGCTGGCCATGCGGCTTGATGCCAAGATGAGCTTTGACCCGCCCTTGGTGGCCCTCTCCGTGCTGGTGGCGGTAGTGCTGGGCACTTTTGGGATGTGGAGCCTCACCAGCCCCGCTTTTGACCGGATACCCCTGCGCAACCTACTCGCCGCCACCCTCACTGGCCTGGCCATCCCCTTCATGCACTACACCGCCATGCTGGCGGTCCGCTTCACGCCCAACCCCGACACCTCCCACGCTCAGCTCGCCTTCCAGGGGCTCCTTTCCCTCAATTTCTTCATCCTTCTAGCGGTCGCGCTTAGCGCGCTGCCCCTTTTCGCTGGCTTTCTGCTGGAAAGCGCCAGTGAGCGCAGCCTGGAGGTGGAAGCATGACCCAGCACGGCCCCAAGCCCACTGCCCTGCGCCCCCCCTGGCGGCGTGCTGCATCCCCCGGGACCACCCTGCTCCTGCCCAGCGGGGGGGTGCTGGGCTCGCTCAAAATCTGGCAGAAGCTCCTGTTCATCAGCCTGGCCTTCCTGGCTCCCATCGCCCTGACCACGGTTCTGCTGTACCGCGAGAACGCGCAGCGCTTTGAGGCCAGCTACAGCGCCTACATCGGTCTGGATTACCTAAGGGTGGCTCAGCAGTTGTTCTTTGGCGCCAGCCAATACCAGCGGGCCCTGGAAGGCCAAAGCGCCCAAGCCGAGGCCATCGCGGCCCAGGTAGATGCTTGGCTAGAGGAGCTAAACCGGCTCAACACCACCTTAGGCGAGCGCTGGGGCTGGGGGCTAACCGAAAAAATCGCCCAGATCCGCTACGACTGGGAGCGGATCAAGAACCAAGGCCCAACCATTAGCGCCCTAAACAGCTTTGAGGCCAGCCAGGTGCTGGCCCAGGAAATCCGCGACCTGATGGAGGAAATCGGCAACCAGTCGGGCCTGGCCATGCTTTCCGGGGTGGATATCCACTACTTGCAGCGCTCGGTAATCGGCAGCCTCCCAGCCCTGCACCAAGAGCTCTCCCGGTTGCGCAGCCTGGGGCAGTACGCCCTGAGCCGGGGCAGCCTCAGCCCAGGCGAGCGGGTGGAGGTAAGCGCCATGGCCCGCCGCATCAACCAAGCCCTGAGCGAACTGGCCCGGGAGCTAGAGGGTGCGGCCCGGCTCAACCCGGGCCTGGAGCCCCTTCTGGAAGACTACGCCCGGACCGATGCCCTGGTCCGGGACGCCTACGCCCTAGCGGTCAACGAGGTGGCTACCCCACCCCGTCTTACCTACCGTCCCAGCCAGTACGCCGCGGCCTTTGACCAGGCCCTAGAAGGGCTGGAAACCTACAACCTGGCCTTAATGAATCGGATAGACCGGCTGGTGGAGCAACGGATCGCCACGCTTCTGCGAGAGCAGCTTCTGGTCTTCGTGGGCATCGCCCTGGCCCTGGCCCTCACCTTCACCCTGGTAGGCGCGGTGGCCCGCTCCATCGCCCGGCCGGTGGCCCAGCTATTCGCGGCCTCCAACCGGCTCCGTAGGGGCGACCTGAGCGTGCAGGTACCGGTGCAATCAGCCGACGAACTGGGTTCACTGGCCCGCACCTTCAACGACAGCGTGGCCCAGCTCAGGGCCAAGGCCGAGGCCGACGCCGAGCAGCTCCGTCAAAGCCGGTTGCTCCAGGAAAACATCGCGGCCTTCCTGAACGTGGCCATGGAAATCGCCCAAGGCGACCTGACCAAGCGGGGCCGGGTAACCGAGGATGTGCTGGGCAACGTGGTGGACGCGGTGAACCTTACCGTGGAGGAGATTGCCCACCTGCTCAAACAGGTGCAAAGCGCCGCCGAGAGGGTGAACCTAGGCGCGGCCCAGATGGCCGAGAGCTCGAGACGGGTCCAAGAAAAGGCCGAGTCGCAAGCCGAGCTTTCGGCCCGGGCCCGTATTGAGGCCCTAGACACCACCGATGAAATTCGCCAGATGGCCGAACAAATCCTGCAGGGCACGGCCCTGGCGCTGCGGGCCAAGGAGGTGGCGCTGGAAGGGCAAACCGCTGTGCAGAACACCCTTTTCGGCATGCAAAATATTCGCCGAGAAGTGCAGAGCATCTCCAAGAGCATCAAGGGGCTTTCCGACCGCTCGCTGGAAATCTCTGAGGTGGTGGACACCATCTCCCGGATTGCCAAGCAGACCAACCTTCTGGCCCTGAACGCTGCCATTGAGGCGGCCGGGGCCGGCGAGGCCGGGGCCCGCTTCGCGGTGGTGGCCGACCAGGTGCGCAAGCTGGCCGAGGACGCCGCCCGCGCGGCCCAGCGGATCAGCTTGCTGGTCAAGGGCATCCAAAGCGAGATTCAAGGTGTGGTGATCTCGGTAGAAGGCGGTACCCGCGAGGTGGAGCAGGGTTACCGCATCGCCACCGAGGCCGGGAGCAAGCTCGAGCAAATCGCCGCACTTTCCCAGCAAACCGCAGAAGCAGCCCGCCGCGTGGCCGAAGCCGCAGAGGCCCAGGTGGCCCGGGTGGAGGAGGTAACCGGTCTGGTGCAGGACATCTACGATACCGCCTTGCAAACCGACGAGGAAAGCCGCAAGGGCCGTCAAACTGCCGAGGAGCTGCAAACGCTGGCCCAGCAGCTAAGCCAGGGCCTCTCGCGCTTCCGGCTGCCCGCCTAATGCGGAGGGATTATGGCCTTGCAGCGCGAATTTCGCGAAATCGAAGTCAAGCAAGTGGGGCTCTTGGGGGCCCAGTCGCGCAAGCTGCGGGTAGACGCTGAGCTTCTGGAAGCGCCCGTCACCGGATTTTTTGGAAACCTGCGTATCCCATACAAGCTGGCCCTCCTGGTGCTGCCCCTGCTCTTCCCCCTTTTCTACCTGCTTTTCTCGCTGGTGTTGGAGCAGCAAGCCGACATCAACTTCGTGCGGGCGGAAAAGCAAGGGGCCCTGCTGCTGCAGCAGACCAGCGCCCTCATCAAAAACATCTCCGAACACCGCAGCATGAGCGCGGCGGTTCTCTCTGGGAACCAGGAACTGGCGATTTCGCGGAGCCAAAAGGCCGAGGAGGTCAACCGCGGTTTTGCCTTACTGGAACAGACCCTTCGCAGCCAGGGGGACCCCCTGGGCCTAGGCAGGAGGCTGGAGGCCCTAAAGGTACGGTGGGATACCACCCTGGCGCTGAACACCAACGCCGAGCTATACATCCGGGAGCACACCCAGCTCATCCAGCAGCTCTTCGCTCTCAACGAGCAGATCGCCTCCCAGTCAAACCTTCTGCTGGACCCCACCGTCCAGGTCTACTGGCTGGTGGACAGCGTGGTCTACCGCCTGCCTCAGGTTATGGAGGCCCTGAGCCTGGTGCAGGGGCTGGGCAGCGCTGTGCTGCAGTCCAAAAGCCTTACCCCCGAACAGGAACGCCGGCTCAGCGGGCTGCTGATGGCCCTGACCAGCCGCAGCAGCCAGCCCTGGGAGGTTCCCTCGGTAACGGCCAGCCTGGAGCGCTCCATCCAAAATGCCCTGCAGGCCAACCCCAGCCTTGAGAGCGGCCTTGGCGAGCAGGTTTCCTCAGCTCGAGCCATCACCGAAGGAGCGGTTGAATTAACCCGCAGGGAGGTGCTAAGCCGACGCATGGGCCTGGATTCCGCGCTGTTCTACGAGCAGCTAGGTCGGCCCATTGAGGCCTACTTCGCCCTGCAAAACGCGGGTTTCAACCAACTCAACAGCGCGCTCGACGGGCGGCAGGGCCACCTGGTCAACCGGCAGGTGCTCAGCCTGTTCATCGTACTCTCCGCCCTGGCCCTTTCCTTGTGGCTGATCCTCGGGGTGCTCAACTCCATCCTGGCCCCCCTGGGTGAGCTGAGCAAAACCGCGGTTGAGCTGGGCCGGGGAAACCTCTCCTCGCTGGTCCGGCTGCGCTCGAGGGACGAGTTGGGCCTGGTGGGCAAGACCCTCAACCAGTCCATCCTGACCCTAAGGAGCCTGATGGAGCAGCAGGAAGCGGAGCGCCAGCGGGGCTTGCGGCTGCAAGAAAATGTGCGCCGCTTTCTGGAGGTTGCCACCGAGATAGCCAAGGGCGATTTGACCCGGCGCGGCGAGGTCACCGAGGACGTGCTGGGGAGCGTGGTGGACGCGGTCAACTTCACCGTAGAGGAGATTGGCCACCTGCTCAAAGAGGTCAAGGAAGCCGCCGAATCGGTGAACCAAAGCGCAGCCCAGGTAGACCGGCTCACCGCCTCCATCGCCACCGGCGCGCTCGCCCAGGCTGGGGAAGTCCGGCAAGTGCAGGAGCAGACTCACCAGCTCAGCCAGGGGATTCGGCAGATGGCCGAGCGGGCCGGAAGCGCTGCCCAGGCTGCCCAGGAGACCCTCGAGGCCGCCCAACAGGGCCAGCGGGCCGTAACCCAGACCCTCTCCAGCATGAGCGACATCCGCAGTGAGATGCAGGCCATCGCCGAGAGCGTGCAGAGCCTGGCGGAGCGCTCGGCCGAAATTGAGGGCATTACCCGGGTGCTGGAGGAGTTTGCCTCCCAGACCAACCTGTTGGCCTTGAACGCCGCCTTTGAGGCCGCCGGGGCGGGTCCGGCAGGACGTCGCTTTGCCGTTGTGGCCGAAGAAATCCGCAAGCTGGCCGAGGAATCGGCCCGAGAAACCGCCCGGGCCAACGCCTTGGTGCAGCAGGTGCAAGGCGAGGTTGCCCGGGTGGTAGAACGGGTGCAGGAGGGGGTGCGAGAGGCCACGACCGGCCACGCGGTGGCCCAGAGCGCAGGGAACCGCCTGGAGGACATCGCCCAGCTCGCCGCCCAGTCGGCCCGACTGGCCCAGGAAATCTCGAGCCTAGCCCAGACCCAGGTGAGCGCGGTGGAGCGGGTAGACCAGGCCGTGCAGAAGATTGCCCAGACCGCTCAGCAAACCCAAGCGCAAAGCCAGGAGGGCCGCCGCTCAGCCGAGGGGATGCGCACCCTGGCCGCCCAGCTCGCGGGCAACCTGGCCCGCTTCCGCCTGTCGTAGGGGTTCTAAATGTCCACCGCAACGCCCGATCTCCTTCAAAGCTTTTTGGACGAGGCCTGGGAGACTGTGGCGATGCTCGAGCAGACCGCGGAGTTCCTGGCCATTGGGCGGCACGAGCCCCTGGTGGTCATGGCCCATCGGCTCAAGGGCTCGGCTGGCCTCTACGGTTTTCCCCAGACCGCCCACCTGGGGGCCCTGGTTGAACGCATCCTAGAAGGCGCCCCGCGCTACACCGAGGCCCAGCGGGAAAAGGTCGTCGAGTTCGTCCAGCAGGCCACGGCAGTGCTCACCACCGCCCTGGAGAACATCGCTATAACCGGCAAGGAAGGGCAAGTGGGCCTCGAGCTGGGCCGGTTGGGCGCAGCCGACCTCATCCGGGAGCTGACCGCCCTCAACCCGGAGGCCTTCCTCCCTACTTCGGCGGAAAGCGAGGCTGAGGCGCCCCCTGCCCCTGAGGGCGGTGGGATAGCCGAGGAGCTGGCCCGCTTTTACCAGCAAAACCAGGAATTCTGGGACTTCTTTGCCCCTGAAACCCTGGAAAACCTGGACCTGGCCAGCCAAGCCCTGCTCCAGATGGAAGGAGAAGGGCAGACCGAGGAGGCCCTCCGAAGCCTCTTCCGGGCTATGCACACCGTCAAGGGAGCAGCCTACTCGGTGGGTTGCAGGCCCATCGGCGCCTTCGCCCACCAGCTCGAGGACCTCTTGGTGGAGGTCCGGGAAGGCCGGCGGGCCTGGGGGCCCGAGGTCGCCCAGGTGGTGCTGGAAGGAATCGAAGTGCTGGGGCAGATGGTTGCGGTGGCCGAAGGAAAAGACCCCCAGGCCGCTCTAACCCTTCCCCAGGCTCTGCACCGCGTGCAAGGCAACCTGGTCCCCCTGCTGGGCCAAGCACCTACTGACCCGGGCCCTGCCGAGCCCAGCCCGCCCCCTAGCCC
>NZ_QWKZ01000061.1 GCF_003574085.1 Meiothermus luteus
GCCGGCGGCGGGAGACCTGGGCACCACCTGATCCTGTTGGGGCTGGTGGTCTTTCCAGTGGCCATTCTAGGGGGCTTTGACTCAGTACCCGGGGCGGTGGTGGCGGGGCTGCTGATCGGGCTTATTGAGGCCTTCTCCCAACTTTACCTAGAGTCCTTGCTCCCCGGCATAACCCAGGCCATCCCCTTCCTCATCGTCCTGCTGGTGCTGTTGTTCCGGCCATACGGCCTCTTCGGGCAGCACCGCATTGAGCGGGTGTGATATGGCGGAAATACAAGTGGAGAACCTGAAGGTGGTCTACCGGGGGGTCATTCTGGC
The DNA here is from genome assembly GCF_003574085.1 of Meiothermus luteus. Classification (GTDB taxonomy): domain Bacteria; phylum Deinococcota; class Deinococci; order Deinococcales; family Thermaceae; genus Meiothermus; species Meiothermus luteus. Next base: position 319 of record NZ_QWKZ01000061.1, read on the forward strand.
GCTCCAAGGGGTCAGCCTGCGGGCCGGGGCGGGCGAGGCGGTGGCTCTCCTGGGACCCAATGGGGCAGGCAAAAGCACCCTGGTACGCTCCTTGGCGGGGCTTCTACCCCAATACGACGGGCGGATTCTGGACGGCCGCATCCTCGTAAACGGCCAAGAAAGCCACCACCTACCGGCCCTGAAGGTAGCCTCGCTGGGGCTTACCGCTATCCTGGAGGGTCGCCCCATCTTCCGCTACCTAACCGTGGTGGAAAACCTGCGGGCCGCCGGGCACAAGCTACCTCCTGAGCGACAAAAGGCAATCACCGAGGAGATTTTCGCGCGCTTCCCTCGGCTCTACGAGCGCCGTTTTGAGCAAGGCGGCTACCTTTCGGGAGGAGAGCAACAGATGCTGCTGCTAGGCATGGCCCTCCTAACTGAGCCCAAAATCCTGGTGGTGGACGAGCCCAGCCTGGGGCTCTCGCCCAAGCTCACCGAAGAGGTGATGCGGGTGCTGGACGAGTTGCGGCGGGAGAAGGGTCTAACCTTGCTGCTGGTGGAGCAGAACGCCAAGGCAGCTTTTTCCATTGTGGAGCGGGTCTACGTCATGGAGCAGGGGCGCATCGTTTTTGAAGGCACTTCACAAGAAGCCCAGGCCGACGCGGACGTGATGGAGTTCTACCTGGGCGGAGCGGTGGCCGGGGGCTTCGCAGAGGCTAAGCGCTACCGCAGGCGGAAGCGGTGGGTCTAGAGGAGGTGCGCGTTGGCTAAGGTACTCCTAGAAGCCCAAGACCTCCACCTCTCCTTCCGGGGGGTAAAAGCCCTGGTGGGGATAAGCTTCAGCGTTTCGGAGGGGGACCTGTTCGCAGTAATTGGTCCCAACGGAGCAGGCAAGACCAGCCTTCTGAACGTGTTGTCGGGCCTCTACAAGCCCCAGCAGGGCCGGGTGAGCTTTCTAGGGGAAGACCTGGCCCCCCTAAGCCCTCAGGAGCGGGTGCGGCGCGGGCTGGGGCGCACCTTTCAAAACCTCGAGCTATTCCGAGGAATGACCGTGCTGGACAACGTCAAGCTAGGGGCCGAGCTGGCGGTGGGCACCTACACCGACCTGCTGCCCAAAGCCTCAGTAGAGTGGAGGATCCGCCGCCATGCCGAGGAGGTACTCGACTACCTTCACCTCTCCCCCTACCGCCATGTTCCCGCGGGGGCCCTTCCCTACGGCCTGCAAAAGCGGGTGGAGGTGGCCCGGGCTCTAGCTGGGCGGCCCAAGCTCCTTCTGCTGGACGAACCTATGGCCGGGCTAAGCCTCGAGGAGAAACAGGACTTAGCCCGCTTCTTGCTGGATGCGAGGCGCGAATGGGGAGTGACCTTGGTCTTGGTAGAACACGACTTAAAAGCGGTGCTGGAGCTCTCCACCGGGGTAATGGTGATGTCCTACGGCGAGGTGCTCTATCAGGGTGAGCCCGCTGGGGTACGGGAAGATCGGCGGGTGGCCGAGGCCTACCTGGGGAGGTCGGCATGAGAACCCTCCTGGACTATCTGGCCCACCACGCCGAGGTCCGCCCCAGGGCCCCGGCCATGCGGGTCAAGCGCTATGGGGTATGGGAAACCACCCCCTGGGCCCGCTTGCGGGAAAAGGTAGAACACCTAGCTGGGGGGCTTTTGGAGCTTGGCCTGGAGCCCGGGGGGGTCCTGGCCATCCTGGGGCAGAACGCCCCCGAGTGGGTGGAGGCCGAGCTGGCCGCCCAGACCCTGGGGGTCATGCCGATGGGCATCTACGCCGATGCCATGCCCGAGGAGGTGGGCTACTTCATAGAGTTCTCGGAGTGCCAGGGGGTGGTGGTCTCCGACGAGGAGCAGCTTGACAAGGTGCTGCCCCATCTAGACCGGTTGCGCTTTGTCTTGGTCTGGGAAGAGGCCGGAATGAGCCGATACTGGAGCGAGAAGGTACGTCCCTTTAGCAGCGCTCTGGCTCGAGGCCCCCACCACCGCGGCCAGGTGGAGGCGGCCAAGGCCCGGGTAGGGCCCGAGACCGTGGCCCTCTTGGCCCCTACCTCCGGAACCACCGCCCGCAGCAAGCTGGCCATGCTCACCCACGCTCAGCTCATCGCCGGCGCCGAGGCCGGACGGGCCACCATCAGCATCCGCGGGGGGGAGTGGGTCTTCTCCTACCTGCCCTTGCCATGGATTGGTGAGCAGATGCTCACCGTGGTGCGCAACCTCACCGACGGCACGGTGGTCCACTTCCCCGAGGACCCCATCACCTTGCGGGAGGATGTAAAGGAGGTCCAGCCCGACTTCTACCTGGCCCCTGCCCGGCTTTGGGAGGACGCTGCGGCCTTGGTGCGAAGCCGCATGGAGGACGCCGATGGTCTTAAAAAGGCGATTTACCGCTGGGGAATGGGGGCGCTTTTAGAGTGCGCCCAGCGGGAGTTTCGCAACGAACCCATCGGCTTCGGCCTGAACCTGGCTCGAGCCTTGGCCTACCCCCTGGTGGCCCGCCCCATCCGGGCCCGGCTGGGCCTGGCGGCTTGCCGCATCGCCGCCACCGGCGGAGCCCCCTTGGGCCCTGAGGTCTTCACCTTTTTCCGCGCCCTGGGGGTGGACATCCGGCAGGTCTACGGCCAGTCCGAAACCGCGGCGACCACCGTGGCCCACCTCCCAGGGGACACCCCCCCCGAGACGGTGGGCAAACCCCTGCCCAACACCCAGGTGCGCATCGCTCCCGACGGCGAGATACAGGTCAGAGGACCCCAGGTCTTTGCCGGCTATTTCAAAAACGAGGCCGCCACCCGGGATAGCTTCACCGAGGACGGCTGGTTCCGTACCGGGGACGCGGGCTTCTTCAACGAGGACGGCCACCTCATCCTGCTGGGGCGCCTTAAGGAGGTAGGGGCCCTGGCCGACGGCACCCGCTTTGCCCCCCAGTTTCTGGAAAACCGCCTCAAATACTCCCCCTACATCCGCGAAGCGGTGGTCATTGGCCACGGACGCCCCTTCGTCACCGCCCTCATTGAGCTTGACCCAGAGAACACCCAAAACTGGGCCCGCAAGCGGGGCATCGTCTTCACCACCTATCAAAGCCTGGCCGCCCACCCCGAGGTCTACGCCCTCATCGCCCAGGAGCTGTCCATGGCCTGCGCCAGCTTGCCTGAGGAGCTAAGGGTGCGTCGCTTTGCGGTTTTGCCCAAGGAACTCCACGCCGACGATGAAGAGGTCACCCGCACCCGAAAGGTCAAACGGGGCACGGTGGAGGCCCGTTATGCTGAGCTTTTGCAGGCCCTCTACGACGGCTCTACACAGGTGCGCCTCACCCTGCCCATCCGCTACCTAGAAGGGCAGGGAACCCTCGAGGCCGAGGTGCGCATCGCCGATGTGGGCCCGCCGGTGGGCTCCCAACCGAAGGTAGGCGCATAGGAGGCAAAGCGCATGTACCGCCTAAGCCAGACCCTAACCGACGCCTTTAGCCGCCGCTTCTCCCGAACCGTCCGAGAGGACTATCGCCAGGACGAGGCCTACGCCAGTACCCCTCAGGGGCGCTTCTGGCTGGGTCTCGCGCTGGTGGGCCTGCTGCTCCTACCCCTGCTTTTGCCCCAGTACCCTATGTTCGTGGCCACCCAGATTCTGGTGGCCGCCCTGGCGGGGCTAGGGCTGCACCTGTTGGTCGGCGGGGCTGGCCAGATTTCCCTCGGCCAGGCCGCCTTTGTGGGGATTGGAGCTTACGTCTCGAGCCACCTCTCGGGCGACCTGGCCCCCTTGGGCATCCTGCTTGGGGGGCTGGTAGCCGGGGCGATTGGGGTGGTGCTGGGTATCCCCTCCTTGCGCATCAAGGGGGTCTACCTGGCCATCGCCACCCTGGCCTTTCAGTTCCTGGCCGACTATGTCTTCAAACGCTGGACCGAGTTCACCGGCGGGGTGGCGGGGCGCAAGCTGCCCGCCGAGGCCACCTTCCTGGGGCTGCCCCTGGCCGACGACCGGGTGGTCTTCTACATCGGCCTGGCCTTCGCGATCCCCATGTTCTTCTACGCCAAGCGCCTGCTCTCCACTCGAGCCGGCCGGGCCTGGTTCGCGGTCCGGGACAACGACCTCTCAGCGCAACTCTCCGGGGTGGACCTGGTCCGCTCCAAGCTCACCGCCTTCGCCCTTTCGGCCTTCTACGGCGGGGTAGCGGGCGGAATCCTCATGCACCTGCTGGGTGCAGTTACCCCGGACAACTTCGTGCTGGCCTTCAGCATCCAGTACCTGGCCATCGTCATCGTAGGAGGGGCTGGAACGATTCTGGGAGCGGTGCTGGGCGCTTTTTTCATCGTGCTCATCCCAGAGCTTTTGAGCGTGGTGGCCGGGGCCTTTGGCCCGCAGTACGTAGCCCAGCTTTCGGCCTGGCGCAGTGTGGCCTTTGGGGCGCTCATCCTGCTCTTCTTGATTCTGGAGCCCCGTGGCCTGGTGGGGCTTTGGGGCCGCATCCGCGACTACTTCCGCACCTGGCCGCTGCCCTACTAAAAAGGGCCGGCTTTCGGTCCAGCTGTAAACTATCAGGTATGGTGGACTACGACCTATCTGAGTCGGCCCTGGTGAGCCTGGTCGCCTTGGCCCTAGAGGAGCAAAAGGGAATCCGGCTGGCCCCGGGGGGTGCGAGGAGCGTGGGGGAGGTGCTCTCCCGGCGCACCCGCCCGGTGCGGATCGAGCGCGAGGGAGACACCTTGACGGTAGACCTAAACCTATCCGTGGACTACGGCCGCTCGCTCATTGAAGCCGCCAAGGAGGCCCAGCGGGCGGTGGCAGAAGCGGTCACCGCTGCTACCGGGCTCAAAGTAAAGGCCGTGAACGTAACGGTGGTGGCGGTGGAGTACAAGGAGGCCCATGCGGCGTAAGGCGCGCGAGCTGGCCTTCAAGGTGCTTTTTGAGCACGCGGTGGGGGGGGTACCCCTCGAGGAGGCCTGGCAGCACGCCCTTGAGGCCCAGGCCGCCGAGGAGGGCGAGCTCGAGGCGGAGCCCCTGGACGCCGAGAGCCTGGCCTTTGCCGACCGCTTGGTGCGGGGCTACCAGGCCCAGCAGGCAGCGGTGGACGAGGCCCTCAGGTCCACCATTGAGGGCTGGAGCTTCGGCCAGATGGCCCAGACCGACCTCTCGGTGCTTCGGCTGGCCACCTACGAGATGCTCTTTGAGCCCACCCCTTACCCCCCCCTCATTGAGGTAGCGGTCAAGATCGCCAAGCGCTACGGGGGGGAGGACTCCGGCCGCTTCGTCAACGGGGTGCTGGCCCGCCTCCACCGGCGGATTGAGGCGGGTGAGCTGCGGGCCGCCCCCAAGCTCGAGCGGGGTTAAAAACCACAGCAGAAGCTAAGAGAAGGGGCTACCGCCCCGAGGTGCCGTGTGCGGTCCTTTGAGGTTCAGTATGCTAAAACTTGCCGGCCCTCCAGCAGCAGAAGCCGTCTACGAAGAGCTCCGAACCCTCTTGACCCGGCTGCCCTACACACCCCACCTGCGGGTGGTGCGGCTTGGGGAAGACCCTGCCTCGGTGGCCTACGTGCGCCTAAAAGACCGCCAGGCCCGGCGGCTGGGCCTGTCCAGCCAGGTGGATGTCTTCCCCGCGTCCACCTCGCAAGAGGCCCTGCTGGCCCACGTCGTCCGGTTGAATCAAGACCCCGGGGTGGACGGTATCCTGGTCCAGTCGCCGCTGCCCCCCCAGGTGAACTTCAACACCGTGTTGGAGGCCATTGACCCCAAAAAGGACGTAGACGGCCTGACCCCGGTGAACGCCGGGCGGATGTGGATGGGCCTGGAGGCGCTGGAGTCCTGCACCCCCGCGGGCGTGGTGCGCCTACTGAAACACTACGGGATCCCCCTAGCGGGAAAGAACGCGGTCATCGTGGGGCGGAGCAACCTGGTGGGCAAGCCGCTGGCCGCCCTCCTCCTGCGGGAGAACGCCACCGTAACCCTGGCCCACTCCCGGACCCAGAACCTAGCTGAGGTCTGCCGCCGCGCAGAATGGTGGCCGCGGTGGGTAGGCCGGGGCTCATCACCCCCGAGATGGTGCGGCCTGGGGCGGTGGTGGTGGACGTGGGCATCAACCGGGTGGGGCAGGATGAAAGGGGCCGCGACATCCTGGTGGGGGATGTGGACCCTCGGGTGGCCGAGGTGGCTGCCGCGCTGACCCCGGTGCCTGGAGGGGTAGGCCCCATGACCGTGGCCATGCTGCTTTACAACACGGTGAAGGCCGCCCTTTGGCGGCGCGGGGAGCGAGCAGGTTAGAATCGGGCTGGCGCGGCCTATGCACGAACTTCTGAGCAACCAGGTGCTCTGGACGGCCATCCTGGCCAGCGTGTTGGCCCAGCTCATAAAACTCTTCATCTACTACTGGGTTGAAAAGCGTTGGGAGTGGGAGCGGCTGGCTGAGACAGGGGGTATGCCGAGCTCCCATTCGGCTACGGTGGCCGCCCTGGCCACCGGCGTAGGCCTCACCGAGGGCCTGGACAGTGCCTACTTCGCCATCGCGGTGGTGCTGGCCATTATCGTAATGTACGACGCCACCGGCATCCGCCGGGCAGCCGGGCTACACGCCCAACGTCTGAACGACCTATTTGAGGAGTTTCGCGCGGTCTTTCAGCAAGGCCCCAAGCCTGAGCCCTTGAAGGAGCTTCTGGGGCACACCTACCTCGAGGTCGCGGTAGGGGCCCTGTTGGGCGTTCTTTTCGCGCTGGCCAGCTTTGCTTTCTTCTAGGAAAGCTGGCATGATGGTAGGGGAAAGGAGCCGGTTATGCCTGTACGTTCAGCCAGCGCGGTCTGGAAGGGTAGCTTGAAGGAGGGCCAAGGGCATCTAAAGCTGGAAAGCGGGGTCTACGAGGGGCCCTACACCTGGGCTTCCCGCTTTGCCGACAGCGCAGGAACCAACCCCGAGGAGTTGGTGGGCGCAGCCCACGCGGGCTGCTACGCCATGTACCTCTCGGCCCTCCTCACCAACCACAACACACCCCCGGAGGAGCTAAACGTCACGGCCCGGGTCCATTTGGGGGAAGGCCCCACGATCACCAAAATTGAGCTTGCCCTCACCGCTAAAGTTCCCGGCATAGCCCCGGAGAAGTTCCTCGAGCTGGCCCAGGAGGCCAAGGCCAAGTGCCCTATTTCCAAAGCCCTGGCCGCGGTCCCAGAGATAACCCTGGAGGCTAAGCTGGTTTAAACCCAAGCGCGCGGCCCCGGCCCCCTGGCTACCAAACCCGCTGCGCGGTGGGCCGGGGTTTGACGCCCTTTCCCTGTAGGCCGTAAACTCTTGGCAGGATGAAGCCCTGGCAGACCTGCCAAGCTGGGGAGAACCCCTAGGGCTGAGTGGGGTTCTCCCGGCCCAGTTGCTGGGGCCGGGTTTTTTTTGAGGTGCGTATGAACGCTGTGCTTCCCGACGGACGAAACCTTGAGCTCTCCCCTGGGGCCACCGCCTTTGACGTAGCCCGCTCCATCGGCCCGGGCCTGGCCAGGGCCGCAGTGGGGGCCATCGTAAACGGTGAGCTCTACGATCTCCTAAAGCCGCTTCCGGACGGGGCCTCGGTGCGCATCCTGACCGAAAAAGACCCTGAGTACGCAGCGCTTTTCCGCCACACCCTAGCCCACGTGCTGGCCCAAGCCGTTCGGGAGCTCTACGCCGAGCGTGGCTTCAAGCCCGAGGACGTGAAGCTGGCCATCGGGCCGGTGATAGAAAACGGGTTCTACTACGACCTGGAAGCCCCCCTTCCCCTACGGGAGGAAGACCTGCCGGCCATAGAGGAAAAGATGCGCCGCATCGTGGCCGACGACCTCCCCCTAAGGCGCTTTGTGCTCCCCCGGGAGGAGGCCCTAGCCCGCTACCAGGACGTAGACCCCTACAAAACCGAGCTCATCCAGGAGCTTCCCGAAGAGGAGGAGATCAGCTTCTACCAGCAAGGCGACGACAACTACGGCTTCACCGATCTTTGCCGGGGCCCCCACGTGCCCAGCACAGGGCGCATCCCCCCTCACTTCAAGCTCACCGGCATCGCCGGGGCTTACTGGCGGGGGGATGCCCGCAGGCCCATGCTGCAACGGGTCTACGGCATCGCCTTCCGCACCAAAGAGGAGCTGGAAAACCACCTCTGGCAGCAGGAAGAGGCCAAGAAGCGGGACCACCGCAAACTGGGCCGGGAGCTCGAGCTCTTCCTCCTCGATCCCCTGGTGGGCAAGGGACTGCCTATCTGGCTTCCTAAGGGCAACGTGCTGCGCGAGGAACTCATCGCCTTCATGCGCGAGGAACAACTGCGCCGCGGCTACCAACTCGTCGCCACCCCGCACATTGGAAGCGTGGAGCTTTACAAGACCAGCGGGCACTTCCCCTACTACGCCGACAGCCAGTTTCCCCTCATGGACTTGGGCGAGCGCAACGAAAATGAGCAGTACATGCTCAAACCCATGAACTGCCCTCACCACATCCGAATCTACGCCCACAAACCCCGCTCCTACCGCGAGCTGCCGCTGCGCCTGGCCGAGTTCGGCACGGTCTACCGCTACGAGCTCTCGGGTGAACTCAACGGCCTCACCCGGGTCCGCGGCTTCACCCAGGACGACGCCCACATCTTCTGCACCCCTGAGCAGGTCAAGGACGAATTCCTAGGGGTTTTGGACCTGGTGCTCAAGGTTTTCTCCACCTTGGGCCTTGGCAGCTACCGGGCCCGGGTGGGGGTTCGCGACCCTGGTTCGGATAAGTACGTAGGCTCCGAAGAGGTGTGGAGCGCGGCCGAAAGGCAGATCGTCCAGGCCTGCGAGGAGGCCGGCCTCCGCTACAGCATTGAGCCGGGCGACGCGGCTTTTTATGGGCCCAAGCTTGATTTTGTGGTCAAGGACGTGCTGGGCCGAGAGTGGCAGCTTGGCACCATCCAGGTAGACTACAACCTTCCTGAACGCTTCAGGCTCACCTACACGGGCCCGGATGGGGCTGAGCACCGCCCGGTGATGATCCACCGAGCCCCCTTCGGCTCCCTGGAGCGCTTTATCGGTATCTTGATTGAACACTTCGCGGGCGACTTCCCCCTCTGGCTGGCCCCGGTGCAAGCGGTGGTGGTGCCCATCGCCGACCGGCACCACCCCTACGCCCTGGAGGTGGCCCAGGCCCTTAGGGCCCAGGGCTTCCGGACAGAGGTAGACACCCGCCCCGAGCGCATGAACGCCAAGGTGCGCGACGCAGAGCTACAAAAGGTGCCGCTCATCCTGGTGGTGGGGGACAAAGAAGCCGAGTCGGGAATGGTCAACCTGCGTGAGCGGCACGTGCGGGAGCACCGGGCCTTGGCCCTGGCTGACCTCATTCAGGAAATGAAGCAACGGGTGGAGGAGAAAAAATAGGCCCACCCCGGCCCAAGCCAGGGTGGGCAGCAAAGCCCGCTAGCGGAAGGTAGCCCCAAAAAGCAGCCGCCCGTAAGAGGGGGCGTTGAAGGGGAAGAGGCTCTGGCCACCGATGAACAAACCGGTGCTTCTGTCCAGGGCAAACTCCACCCCCGCGCTCAAGGCAAGGGCAAACTCGGCGTTGGGCAGCCCCAGGCCCAGCCCGCCCCCGAAATAGGGCCTAATGCCCCGCAGGTCGCGGTCAAACTGGCCCAGGTCGGGCTTGAAGAGCACCTCACCTCCGAGCAAAAAGCGAGGGCCTGAGAAGACCACATCCCCGTAGAGGAGGGCCACCAGGTCACGCTGTAGGTTGGCCTCCAGACCAAGGCCGAGGCTGGGATTGGGCACCGAAACCCTAAACTGGAAGGCCCGCTGGGCCCAGCCGGTTGAAGCTACCGCCAGAAACAAAAGGACGAAAAGAAGGGTACGTCGCATCGCTTCACCTCTGCGAAGAGGCCCCTGGCCTCAACAGGCGATAACATAGCCCACAAAGGCCTAAACTACCAGGGGCCCATCTCTCACGCTTTGCTAAGGGCCAAGCCTTACAGTAAAGCCTATATGAGGCGTTTCCCGCTGCTCGCGCCGTCGCTGGCGGGGCTTTTTTTAAGCGGTCTAATCTCGGCACAGGACAGGCCCGCAGAAAAAATCGGCTACCTCAACGTCCGCGCAGCGGTGGAGGCCCACGCCGGGTTTGGCTGGGTCCGCGAGATTCAAGGCCAAGCCCAAGGCGAGCTTAAACCCTTGCGGGAAGAGCTTCAGGGGCTAGAGGCCAAAATTCTCTCGGGAAGCGCCACCCAAGAAGAGCAGCAGGCCTACCGCAGCCTCCAGCAAAAGCTCCAGGAGGTAGAGCGGAAGTGGACCGAGCGTCAGAACATCGCTCTGGCGCCCATCACCCAAGAGATAGAGCGGGTCTTGGCGCGAGTCGCCCAACAGCAAGGCTTTGGGCTGGTCTTCGACCAAGAGGTTGCAGCACAAAGCGGGCTGGTGGTGTACGCGGCGAGTGAACTAGACCTGACGCCGGCGGTGCTGGCTGGAATGGCCAAGCGTTAGAAAACGGGGAGAAGTATGAGGAACTGGACAATTCTGGCAATGACAGCCTTCCTCCTCCTAGGAGGCACGCTTTTGGCGCAAAACCGCCCCACCCCTACCCGGGTGGGCTACGTAGACGCCGAAAAAGTGGTGCAGGCCCACAAGGACTTCAAAAAGGTGCAGGACATCCGCAACCAAGCTGAACGGGAGCTCAAGCCCCTTCGCGACCAGATACAGGCCCTAGAGGCCAAAATCCGCGCTGGCAACGCCACCGCCAAGGACCAGCAGGACTACCGCATCGCCGCGCAGAGCCTTCAGGAGGCGGGGAAAAAGTGGACCGAGCGGGCCAACACAGCCCTAAAGCCCATCACCGAAGAAATAGACAAGGTGATAGCGCGCATCGCCCAACAGCAGGGCTTTGCCATCATCCTGGACAAAAAGGTGGCGGCCACCAGCGGCCTGGTGGTCTACGCGGCAGAGGAGCTGGAGATTACCGACGCCGTCATCAAGGCCCTGCCCAAATAGAAGAGGGCTCTGCCCGGGGCGGGAGCCGCCTCCCGCCCCGGATTTTTACGTCTGGGCCAGTCCTTGGGACCACGTGCTACAATCGTAACCGATGGCGAAGGGGAAAACCAAAGAGGGGAAGACAGGCCAGGCTCAGAGAGGGGACCGGCGGGACTTGGAAGCCTTCTCTTTGCTGGTGTTGGGCCTGGCGGTGCTGCTGGGTGCCGCAGTCTATTTTGGCGCCAACCTGGCGGGGCAGCTCGGCAGCCTGCTGCAACGGCTCCTGCTAGGCAACCTGGGCTACCTGTCCTGGCTCTTGCCGCCCTGGGTGGCGGTGCTGGGGTTCTGGCTGCTTCTGGGAAAGCCCATGGGCGGATTCCTGCGGGCCAGCCTCCTGGGGCTGGCCGGTGGGCTCCTTACCCTGCCCTTAGCTGCCCACGCCGACCCATTCCTGGGCGGAACCCTAGGAACCCAGTTTCACGCCCTCCTGACCAGCGGCTTGGGGGGCCTTGGCCTTGCCCTTCCCCTTCTGGCTCTGAGCCTGGTGGCCGACCTGGCCCTGCAAAAGCGGCCTGGCTTCCTGCTGGGCCAGGGCCTGCGGCGGGTGGTCCTGGCCGGACGGCGCCTCCTACGGGCCTATCGGCTCTCCCAGCGGGCCTCCCGGCTGCTGCGCGAGGTCCGGGCCCTGGCCGAGCGCTACCCCGAGCACAAGGCCCTCACCGCGCTGCAGGACGAGCTTTTGCGCTTCCAGCGCCAGCCCTCCGATGAGGAGGGCCTACGAGGCCTGGACAAGCTGCTCTCGGACTTCTGTGCAGAGCGGGCACGGGAGCTGGCGAGCAAGCTGGCCACGGAAGTCAAACCCATCCCGGCCCGGCTCGAGCGCCTGGCCGCGGCGCTGGCCGCCCCGCTGCCTGGGGAAGGGCTGGCCCAAGCCCTAGAGGAACAGCGTGCGGCCTTGGTGCTGGAGGTTGGCGCCCTGCTCGAGAGGTCCCAAAACCTTGCCCGCCAAGCCGAGCGGGCCACGCGGGCGCTAAAGGGGCCCATCACCGCTCCAGGCCTGCTGGAGGCCCTAGAAAGCCACCGCCAGCGCCTCCTAGAGTGGCAGAAGACCGAGGAGCTGCTCCAAGACCTGGAGCGCCGAGCAGACGGCTGGCTGCGCTGGGCCGAGTGGGCGGGGGCCGCCCCAAAGGAGGCCCACCCGGCGGGGCTACGGGCCCTTCTGGAGAGGGGCTTGGGCGGTGAGCCACCGGCCTTTGAGGTGGCCACCGCTCGAGCCCCTACAACCCCAGAACCAGCCTTGGACTTCGACTTCATCTTCCCTGAGCCCGAGAAGGTGGAAACCCCCCGCAGCGCCCCCAAGGCCGAGGCTCCCAAAAACCCGCCTCAAGCCCCAAGGCAGACCACCGCGTTGCGGCTCCCCAGCCTCGAGCTGCTTGACCCCCCCGAGCCCCCCCGGCACGACCCCAAAGCCCTGGAGCTCATCACCCGGCGTCAGGCTGAGCTCATCAACACCACCCTGGCCCACCACGGGGTGGAGGCCCGGGTGGTGGGCTGGTCGCGCGGGCCTACCGTGACCCGGTTTGAGCTCGAGCCCGCCCCCGGCGAGAAAATCAGCCGGGTGCAGAACCTGCACAACGACCTGGCCCTGGCCCTGGCCGCGGGCTCGGTGCGCATCGAGGCCCCCATTCCGGGCAAGAGCGTGATCGGCCTCGAGGTGCCCAACGCCGAGCGCGAGCTGGTGCGCTACAGCGAGGCCATTCAGTCTGCTGCCTTTGCCCGTAGCAAGGACATCCTGCCCATGGTGCTGGGCAAGAGCATCGACGGCGAGGTCTGGGTGCGCGACCTGGCCAAAATGCCCCACCTCCTGATTGCGGGGTCAACGGGTTCGGGCAAGTCGGTGGCGGTGAACACCCTCATTACCAGTCTGCTCTTCAAGTACCTTCCCACCGAGCTGCGCTTCTTGATGATTGACCCTAAGATGGTCGAGCTCACCCCTTACGAGGGCATCCCGCACCTGGTACGCCCGGTGGTCACCAACCCCGCCGACGCCGCCGGGGTGCTGTTGGGCGCGGTGGCCCACATGGAGCGGCGCTACAAGATGATGAGCCAGGTGGGGGCCAGGAACCTCGAGCAGTTCAACCAGAAAATGCGCGCGGCGGGTGAGCCCACCCTCCCCTACCTGGTCATCGTGATTGACGAGCTGGCCGACCTGATGATCACCGCCCCCAAGGAAGTCGAGCAGGCCATCTTGCGCCTGGCCCAGATGGCCCGGGCCACCGGCATGCACCTGATTCTGGCCACCCAGCGCCCCTCGGTGGACATCCTGACCTCGCTCATCAAGGTCAACATCCCGGCCCGCATGGCCTTTGCGGTCTCCTCGGGTTTCGACTCCCGCACCATCCTGGACACCTACGGGGCCGAGCGGCTGGTGGGGCAGGGCGACATGCTCTTCCACCAGCCGGGCCTGCCCAAACCGGTGCGGCTGCAGGGGCCCTTCCTCTCGGAAACCGAGGTTCACCGCATCGCCGAGTTCCTGCGCGAGCAGAGCTTCGAGGACACCTTTGTGGCGCAGTACGGCCCCGATTTTGAGGGCCCCTTGAACCTGGGCGGGGGCGGGGGTGGGGAGACCGGCGAGATTGACTTCGGCGACCCCCTCCTCAAAAAAGCCGCCGAAATCGTGATTGAGGAGGGCTACGCCTCGGTCAGCAGGCTCCAGCGGCGGCTCTCAGTGGGCCACGCCCGCGCCGGCAAGCTGGTAGACGCCCTCGAGGCCATGGGCATCGTGGGGCCGCACCAGGGCAGCAAGCCCCGGGAGGTGCTGATTACCCGCGACCAGCTTGCGGAGTATTTTGGGGGGAAGTAGACCCGTCCAGCCAGGAAAACCCCAAGGGGTTGGCCTGCACCCGTTCCATCAGCGCCTCGTCGTCGTGGGCCCTAACCTGGTCAAGAAAGGGAAAGGCGCCGAAGCCAGTCATCGGGAATCCTCACAGCAGCAAAGAAACCCCTGCTATGGCCCTATCTGCAGGGTGCCCAGGTCAAGGGTACCCCCGCTGTTCACCTGTAGGTCGCGCTCGAGCCCGGGCTCCCCAGGGTCGCAAAGGCCGTTTCCGGAGTCGTCGCGGCAGGCCTTTAGCCGGTAGGGGCCCGGCACCAGATACAACTCAAAGACTCCGTTTGGGGCAGAGACCCGTCTTGTGCCAGGGCCGCTGAAACTCAAGGCAAACCCCCCCTTAGGCAGCGTCCAAGCAAACGCCCCAGGAAGGTTCAAAAGCCCGTACCCATACGCGTCATCCCGCCCCTCTGGCCCCAGATCGGTCGCGGTGGCCCTAAGACGTTCCCAGGCCTCCGGGCCGGTGTGAACCTTGGCCGCAGACAGCAGCATGGCCAGCGCCGCGGCCACCTGGGGGGCGGCTTGGGAGGTGCCCATGTAGAAGCTGTAGTTGGGAAGGCCGGTGGTGTAGTCCCAGGTGGTGGAGAGAATACCCCCCCCCAAAGCTCCTCCTGGCGCAGCAATGCTCACCGAGCCGTTCTGTTGGCTGTAGGGGGCCACCTGGTGGTTCCGGTCGGTAGCGGCCACCGCGATGGCCCCAGGACAGGCCGCCGGGTAGACCAAAGCCCCCGGGTTCTGCTGCTGGTAGTTGCCCGCCGCGGCCACCACCAGCACCCCCCGGGCCACCGCGTCCGCCACCGCTTCACACATGGCGTTGGAATAAACCGTGGAACCCAGCGAAAGGTTGATGACTTGAGCGGGGTTCGGATTGGTCAACACCTGCCCCCCACGCTCCACCGGAATTCCCGCGGCGTAGCGCACGGCCAGGGCCACGCTCTCAAAGGTTCCGTTGCCCATGGTGTCCAGCACCCGCAGGGGCAATACCTTGATGGGGGCGTTGTAAGCCATCCCCACAATCCCCGAGTCGGAGCAGGTAGGGCAGGGCGGGGGGAAGCTTCCGCTGTTCGCCGCTATGATTCCGGTCACATGGGTCCCGTGGCTCCCACCGCTAGGAAAGCCCTGGTCACAGGGGTCGGTGGGATCAGGGTCGCCCACCGCCCCAAGGGGCGGGCTGCCACAAGGATTGTTGGGGTCTACGGAGTCGCCCACAAAGTCGTAGGCGCCCTCCCCTGGCCGCCAGAGCCGTCCGGCCAGGTCGGGGTGGTCGTAGCGAACCCCGGTGTCCACCACCGCTACGGTAACCGGGTTGCTGTAGTTCTGTAGGTAGGTGAAGCGGGCCCCCGTGCTGTGCAGGTACCACTGCTCAGGGTAGTACTGGTCGGCCGGCTCCCCCAGCACCTGCACGCCGCCGTTAATCTCGGCCCACTCCACGCTGGGGTCAAGCCGCAGGCGCTCTAAGAGGGCCTCGGGCTGGTCGGCTTGCAAACGGGTGATGCGGCTGATGCGGTCGTGGGAGAGGACCCGGCTTCCCTGGGGCAGCGCCACCTGCCGAAGGTCGGCGCGGTACTTGACCAAAACCTCGGGCCGCCCCGCCGCTGCGGCCTGGGAGCGCACCCCCCCGCTGGGCAGCCCCCTGGCCCCCTGGACCCGAAACCCCCCCACCTCCTCCAGTCGGCCCACCACGCGCACCAGCGGTAGGCGCACCGCAATGCTCCCGTGTACATCCCCCGAAAGGAGCAGGCCCCCCAGGTACTCGGCCTGGTCCTCGGTCTCCCCTTCAAAGCGGGCCTGCAGCTCCACCGTGTGGGGGCCAACCCCCTGGGATGGGCTAACCAAGAGCCAGTTGTCCAGGGAGTCCAGCCGCCAGGCCACGCTCGAGCCTACCCGCAGCACAAAAGAGCCCCGGGTTCCCTCCATCACCACCTCGCGGGGAATGGAAGGGGCCACCCCCAAGGAGGCACAGGCCGCGAACAGGGGCAAAAGGGCCATCCACCAAAAGCGCACGTCCCCAAACTACCCTGCCGGCGGGCAAAGTCAAGCTCTTCTAACCCAAGAAAGCTCCCTTCGGCGCCGCTCGGCGTAACGCTCGAGCAGGAACACCAGCAGGGCCAGCACAAGGAGGGGCTCCCGCAGGGCGAGGTCCTTCCGCTGGGGGAGGCGCCTAAGCTCTGCAACATCGTTCAGAAGGCGGCCCCCGCTGGCCTCTGAGAGACGCTTTAGGTTCTCCCGGCCATCCTCCAACCGCCACTCGGGCAGGCTGGGCAGGGCAAAGCGTACGCGGGGCCGCCCGTTTTCCAAAACCACCGCCTCTCCCAACACCTCCCCCGGCAGGCGGGCCTCGTAACGCAAAGGACCGACCGGCGCCAGGGGTTGCTCCAGGCCCCCAACCCGCAGCCTCGGGCGTTCAAACTGGCCCTCCAGGACCACCCGCACCCCCCCAGGCTCCCGCACCGCCTGCACCCGGGGGCGGGCCGGGGTCTGGGCAAGCCAGCGCAGCAGCTCCCCCAGCAGGCCTGGGACCCCTGGCCAGTCTTTCCAGGAGCGCGAAAGGTCGGTGGCCAGGGC
>NZ_QWKZ01000062.1 GCF_003574085.1 Meiothermus luteus
CCACCGACCCCACCCCGGCCCACGAGCGCCGCCCGGCCCTGCCGGCCCGGCTGTACGCAAAGCTGCTGGCCCATCTCTCTGGTGAGGACGAGGTGTCCAGGCGCGATCACCTGGCCGCCCGGCTGATGGGCGAGGCCGGGCTGCGGCTTTCCGAGGTGGTAGCCCTGGACGTGGGGCATGTGCTCTTTGAGGAGGGTCTGCTCGAGGTACGCCGGGGCAAGGGCGGCAAAGGCCGTAGCGTGCCCCTGGGCAGAAGCCTGCTGCGCGAGCTCGAGGCCTGGTTGAAGCTGCGGCAGCTCCACGCCCGCGCAGGCGAGCCCCCCCTCCTGATCAACCTGGGCGGGCGCAAGGCCCATGGGCGGCGGATGAGCGCCCGGAACCTGCAGCTCCGCTTTGCCGGGCATTACCGGGCGCTGGGCTTCCCGGCCCGCTACCGCGGGGTGCACCTGCTCCGCCACACCGCCGGCACCCGCTACTACCAGGGTCTGCGGGATCTCTACGCCGTGGCCACCCTCTTGGGCCACACCGATGTGAACACCAGCGCCATCTACGCCAAGGTGGATCGGGAGGAACTGCAACGGCGGGTGGAGGGGCTCGAGGCGGAGTGATGCTACTATTTTGTTCATTTTTTCACGATGAAAAGTTATGTGACACAATTATTTGATCGAGTTACTACAATACTTTCATGCATCTTCCTCTTCCCCGCATCCTCTTTCTAGACGCTTGCGTGCTTTACCCAGCCCAAACCCGAGATCTTTTCATGGCCCTAGCCCTGGAAAGGTGGGTTCGACTCAAATGGAGCCAGCAAGTGCAGGAGGAGTGGATTCGAAACTTCCTCAAGAACAAATCCTCAAAACTAAAACCAGAGCAGGTAGAGCGTGTCAAAGCAGTCCCGCAAACAATGTTGGCTGCGCTCGAGTTTCAAGAACCCCTGGTGCAGGGTTACGAGGTTATCCTCGAGAAAATTGATCTTCCTGATAAGAACGACCGCCACGTGGTGGCCGCAGCCTTTTGGGGAGGTGCGGAGGCCATACTGACATATAACAACAAGGATTTCCCTGAAGAGATACTGGGCTCCTGGGACTTAACAGTCATTCACCCGGATGATTACCTGTGCGAGCTTGCAGGAGATTGTATCCGTCAGACTTCTATGCCCGGCACCCTGCTAGAAATTCTCAAAAAGCAACGCTCCAAGCTCAAAAACCCACCGTTGGATGTGGAGGCTTTTCTCGATTCCCTCAGCAAGGCAGGCCTAAGGGAGCTTGCTGGGATTCTGGCTTCATACCGGCAGCACCTTTAGCTTTATTGCGTTTGTTGCGTTTATTTCGTTTATATGCTAAGCTAGTGCCATGAATGCCTTGACCTTCTCTGTTCTATCCAAAGGACAAGAACAGGAGTTGCAGAAATTCATGAAGAACCTGTCCCCGGGTAAGACCCTTCGTATGGACGGGCATTCCCTAGAACTTACCCCTGAACTTGTGGCGATTTTGCGCCAGCTTTTAGAGCCCCTCGCCCGCGGTGAACCCGTGCGCATCCTCCCCCTGGAGGCCGAGCTTTCCACCCAGCAGGCTGCAGAGCTTTTGGGGGTTTCCCGTCCTCATCTGATCCGCCTCCTGCAGGAAGGCAAGATTCCCCACCGCAAAGTGGGAACCCACCGGCGGGTTCAGGTCAAGGATGTGCTTGACTACCTGGAGGCTTCCAAAAAGCGAGGGCGTGAGTTGTTGGATCAGCTCATTACTGAAAGCCAGGCGCTCGGCCTCGACGATTAAGGCGCGCATGGTTAGGTTGAGAAAATTGCAGAACCCGCTGTGACGACTCCTCGGACTGGCAGTCCAAGGCTTCTCGGGTGCTATATCCGAAGGCTCCGTCCGAGTCCAGAAAACCTTGACTCCGTATCGGCAGGCGAGCGCAATGCTTCCCGCCCCGCCTTGGCGGGGCGGATGCCACGGGTGCTTGTTTGGAGTTTTACCCACCGGGCTGCCCGGTGGAACCCCCTGCTCCAGGTTTCGAGGATTGTAACCCACATCCGCCGCCCCCTATGCTATGTGCTCCTCCGGCGCACGTCGTTATCTCATCTTTTTCACAATAGGGGGTACCCCTTTTTATGAGAAAGATGACATCCTCCCCATTCTTTGCCACGGGGAGGATACGGTCGGTTGCTTATCTATTTTTATTGGTGGGGGCGATGTGGGCGGTTATCTCCTTCCTGTGTCATTTGCTGATGCTTTCACTGGTGTGCTGCACTCGTTCATAATGACCGGTTTTAAGATCGAACTCCAGCACTTCGGTGGGTCGGCCTTTCAGGATATCTTCAATGGCCCGGTTCAAATCTAGATAGAGGCGCAGTCGGCCCAGTCGAAATGCCTCCATGGCGATCTTGAAAACCGGCGGTTTTTCCTGTACCAGTACCCGCTGGATGGGTTGTTTGCCGATACCCAGCGCCGGGAAATAGGCGGGGTTGGCGATGGCCTCACCAAGATGGGAACCGTGTACGGTGGCGATCACCTTAACGCCTTTACCCGCTATAATCTCGACGGTGCGGGCGTCCTCAATCCAGCCCAGCTCGTCCACCACCACCACCTGGGCCGAATGGTTGGCCACTGCCTCAAGCATCTTGTTTGGTTGTTCCTTTGGATCTGGTACTGCCATGCGGCTGGCTTTTGCCAACACAGGGTGCGGTTTGCGCCCCTCCCCGCCAATCTCGCTGGATGAGTCGACAACCACACACCGCCGTCCATACCGATCCGCTACAATGCGAACTGCATCCCGAAGCAAGGTGGTTTTACCAGTGCCCGGGGCACCCACTACCAGGATGGAACCGCCGGATTCCAGCAGGTAATCCCGTAGCGGTTCAGCTAGACCGCGGATGGCTCGCCCTATGCGAATGGTGACACCATATATCAATCCCTGTACGTCCCGTCGTACGGAAATACGGTGCAGGGCACCCTCAATGCCCACCCGCCCGTTGGATTTGATGTTACCCAGTTTGCTCTTGATGTATTCGATCTCGTGTGGCCCTACCAGCCAGCTTGAGTAGTACTCCTTGCCATCAATCCGAAAAGAGGCGTAGTCGTTCTCAATCAGAACGATTTCTTCGATCTTGTGCCCCAGGTCTTCCACAATAGGCTGTATTCGGTGCGGCAGTTTTTCAATCAGTAGTCGGAGTCCCTGAGCCTCTACCTCTTCCCAGTCAGGCTCCTCAAGTCGCGGTCGCAGGTTATAGCGCGCGTAGGGGTTGGTCGAGGATGGTTCCGTTCGCTCAATTACGGGTTCCATTGGAGCCTGGCTGCTCATATCTATGCCACCTACCATTGCTAAAGTACGTCCAGGGCCGCAGCAGCGAGTTTCTGCTGGACATGGCCTATGCCAGCGCCCAGCATATTTACGCGCATTTTTACAGCGGTGTGCGGCTGTTCGACTGGTACACCCCGGATCGCAACCTGGTGGTTCGGATGCTACACCGTCTGGCGGGGTACAGCCTGGATACCATCAACCACGACATCATCGGGCACCTGTACAGCCGCTATGTGGAGGACGAGCACAAGCACGAATCCGGGATGTACTACACCCCGCCCGAGGTGGTCGAGTACATTCTGGACAGGCTGGGCTTTACCGGCGCGGCCCTGATCGAGGGCAAGAAGCTGCTGGACCTTGCCTGCGGTTCGGGCACGTTTCTGGTCTCGGCGGCGCGGCGGGTCGTGCAGGCGTACAGGGATTACTACCGCGGTCAGATCCCGCCCGATAAAGTACAGGAACTCGTGGAGACCTTTAAAAGCTCCATCTACGGCCTCGACCTCAACCCCTTCGCCTGCTACCTGGCCGAGACCAACCTGCTCATCCAGGTGCTGGATCTGCTCAAGATCGCCTACGCCGCCGGGCAGGAGGTGCACATCGATCGGTTCCATATCTACAACACCGATACCCTGCGCTACGCGCAAAAAACCCGGGAAATTCTCGCCCGATCCACATCGGGCAGCCTCACAGGGTTTGGCGGGGCGAAGGAGCTGCCCCCCGAGGAGCAGATCAAGGCCCGGCTGGGCGAATACGAAAAGGGGTTTGCTTTCGTGGTGGGCAACCCGCCCTATGTGAGGGCCGACCAGGGACAGGAAGGGCTGCTGGCCTATCGCGCCGATCTCAAAGCCCACCACCCCATCGAGGAGGTGCGGAAGGTTCTGCAACAGAAGTGGGATCTGTTCGTGCCGTTTGTGGCCCTGGGGCACCACCTGCTGGCCCAGGGCAGCCGGATGGGCATGATCACCTCCAGCGCCATCGAGGCGGTTCCCTACGCCCGGGCGCTTAGCAAGCACCTGGCGGAAACCGCTCAGATAGACGAGGTGGCCTTTTTCCAGGGCGCCAGTCTCTTCGAGGACGCCGCCGTCGCCAACACCATCTTTTTGCTCACGCGCAAAGACCCCACCCCCACCCACCAAACCTTGCGAAGATGGTTTGCCGGGAAGCCCGGGCTGCACAGCCTGGTTCGGGCAGAGCGGCGTTCCCAGGTGGAGCTCGGGGAACGCATCTTCCGGCAGCAGATCGCACCGACTGCCAGTTGGCGGGGCATCCCCCTGGGCTGTATCTGCTATATCAGCACGGGGATGGCCCTGAACGCCGACGAAAAGACGGCCAGGGGTGCGTTTAAGAAAGACGATCTGATCGCTGATACCAGAGACGATTTTCATCCGGTTCCGTATGCTGAGAGCAAAGACCTGGGCCCATATGCACTGCTCCGCCTGCGCTACTTGGAGTATGGGGAGGGTTTGCGCGCCCCGGCCATGATCCGGCGCCCGACGTTCCCCCAGCTTTACGAACGCCCGAAGCTGATGATCCGGAAGATCATCTCGATGGACGACCCCTCGCAGGGGCAGGCGTACCTCGATCAGGGCAGCATCGAAGGTTTTCTATACACCCACGAGGGCGTTTTCCCGGCCCTGCCCTGGCATGCGTTGCAGGGCATCGAGAACAAAAGCATCGGGGAGGTGCCCAGGAGAAAGAAAAAGGAGCGTCTATCCGCGAAATTCGCGCTTGAATACCTGGCGGGGGTCATCAACTCCCGTGCGGCCTCGGACTGGATTCGGGCGCACAGGCGCGATCCCATCAATCTTTATCCCGAAGACTTTAAAGCGCTGCCCATCTCCCGGGCCACCCCTGCGCGGCAGGCCCCCATCGTGGAAAAGGTCAGGCAGTTGCAGGCCCTGGGGCTGGAGTTTTTCCAGCTGCGTCGCCGGGGCTGGAAGCTGGACGGGAAGGTGCTGGGAGCGGCGCACCTGCCTGCCGGCATCGCCCGGCTGCCCCTGGGCCGGGCCCGGCTGCGCTGGCCGCTGCGGCCCCTCGAGGAGGACGTCCGCCTGAATGGGGTCTGGGCGGATCAGGGCGGCCTGTACCGTGGGAGTGGACGCCGCACCCGCAAGGTGGTTGAGTCCGACGCACCCGTGGAGGCGCTCGAGTGGTTGGCGCGGCAGTTTGCAACCCTGGACCCGGAAACCACCTGGCGCATGGCCGAGGCGAAAGGAGTGGAGGTACCCAGCAACCCAGAGGAAGCCAGGAAAGCCCTCGAGGCTTTGCAGGCGGAGGAGAACGCAGTGCGGGAAAAGCAGGCCCGGTTCACGCTCCTGCGCGAAGAGGTGGATCACCTGGTAGCCGAGCTGTACAGACGGTGAGCGCGCCTCACAGCCCCCTCATGGCCCGCGCCGGCCCGGCCGCAGCCCCAGCAGCCGCCCCCAGCGGGCAGGGCCTCGATGCTCTTAAGAAACTCGGCCTTGCGCAAAAGCAGTTTTTGTGGTTCCCCGCCGTTCCGTTGTCGAAAGCCTGCAAGGGCGTGAGGAAGCCCACCCGCTCCTTCTCCACCACAAAGCAGGGCACCAGCCGCCCGCTGCGCGCGTCGGGCATCTCGATCTCCTGGAAGGCTTCCCGCTGGGTGTAGTACAGGCTGCGCCAGCAGCGCCGCATGTACTCGCGGTAATCCCCCACCGGGCGCTCGGGCACCGCCACCCCCAGGCTGCGCAGAAAGCTGCGGGCCGGTTCCAGCGGGTCTTCGCCCTGGAGCAGCCGCTCGAGTTCCCGTTCGCCGGGATAGGCCTCCCGCAGGAAGGCCAGCAGCAGGTCCTCGCTCACCTGCTGGGCGAAGTCGCGCGGGCTGCCGCCCTCGTGGGGCTTGTGCTCAAGGTGCTCGGTCTCCTTCTGCAACTCGCGCAGGGCGCGCAGCCCCTCCTTCTGGCGAACCCGGCTTTTGTCCAGCGCTTCCTGCGGGAAGTTCTGCGCCAGGTTCACCGCCAGCAGCCCCGCGGCCTGGGCCTGGAGTTCCTGCCGCTCCTTCGGGGGAAGTTCTTGTACCAGCACCGGCAGCAGGCCCTGCGGTTTTTGCAGGCGCTGGCGTTCCCGGGCGCCGAAGAGCAGCCTGGAGCGCTCCCGCTCCTCCTGGTAGTAGTCCCACAACGCCCGGTAGACCTCGGGGCGGTCCGAGTAGGCCGCGATCTCGGCCTGCCCCCCTTCCCAGGCCGCCTGTGAGAGGTTGAGGCTACCAAAGATGACCCGGCAGCCCGGCGGCCCTTCCAGCAGGTAGAGCTTGGCGTGGCTTCCCGGCAGGAAGCGGATCTCGGCCTGCTGCTGGAGCAGGATGGGCAGCAGGCTCCCGATCTCCTGTCGCAGCCAGGCCACCGGCTGGAGCTCGTGGTAGCCCTCCTCCAGGCTGATCAGCAGCTCGATCTGCTCGTAGCCTTCCAGCAGCCCCTGCCAGCCCTGCAAAGAAGCCGAGAAGCTGATGGCCCGCAAGCGGCGGTAGCCGCGCAGGAGTTCACGGGCCGGGCCGGGGGTTATGACCTGCTTGTCGGGGAAGGCGGGCATCTTGCCTCCCTGGCAAAGAGCCTTGAGGCACAGGGGGGCAAGACGCCCGGCCCTCTCTACCAGCTCTACACATTCATCCCCGCCCCCGTGGAAAGGGGCGGGGCCGGGCTCCCCAAATCCGCCCTGCCCCGTGCACCGGTGCTGTGCGCCCTCCTACCACCCCGCCGGCCAGAGCCAGGCCCGTTGCTGCGGGGTCATGGGGCCGTCGGGGGGCTGCTCGCGCCTGCTGGTGCGGAAGGCATCAAACCAGGCGATGGCCGCCGGGTCGGTGATCTCGTCCAGCCGCCACTCCCCGAACTCGCAGCGCACGCTCCCGTCGGGGTTCAGGAAGGCCCCCGCCCCCCGCCCGGCCAGGCGGAAGTAGCGCTTCTCCCAGGACTTGGGGTAGGGCCCCACCCCGTCGGCGTAGGAGAGCAGGATCACCTCGTGGGTGCGGTTGGAGAGGGAGGGGAAGCGGGGGTTGTACTGGATGCCGTTGGTGATGTATATCGGATTGGAGTTGCTGGTGGCCACGTAGGCCTCGTACTCCCCGTCAATCCAGTACCAGTTGCGGGTATAGCTCCACGGCGGATTCCCCGGCCCCGGCCAGGTCACGTCCACATCCTCGTCCCGCCACTGGATCACCCCCCGGTGCCAGGAAGCGATGTAGATGCCCTTCTTAGCGTTGAAGATGCCGGGTACGTCCTCCTGCAAGCAGCCGATGAAGGGGGGCGCGCCGATGGGGGAGGTGGCGATCGCGTTGTGAAGAAAAAGGTTTCTGGTATCAATGATAGCGGCCTGCACCCCCGGCTCCCACGGAAACCGCTCCAGCACCTCGAACTCCACCGGCCCGATGGGGGCCTCGAAGCGCCAGGGGTTCTCCTGGGTGTGCAGCTTGAAGCGGTACTTCCAGCGGAACTTGCGCCCGCCGTAGATCTTGTTGAGCGTCTGGTCCAGCCCGTAGTGCACCAGGTAGCCCTCGGTGGTGACCAGGCTCTGCACACGGAAGAAGGCGGGGTCGTACTCACTACGGTAGGGCAGGATGGGCAGGGCCATGGCCCGCCAGCTACCGTCCAGCGCCTCCACGTAGGTCTGCATCCCGATGCCGCGCGCATTGTCCTTGTACCAGTAGTCCAGATACCCCTCCGCCGCGTCGTACTTGAAGACCAGCGGCCCGTCCGCCGGGGGGTCGAACACCGGCGGGGGCGGCGGGGCGGCGGGGCGGTTGTTGCAGCCCGCGCCGAGCAGTAAAGCGGCCATGGTGAGAAGCAGCAATCGTTTCATCAGCTTTATTGTAGCCGCCCGCATACCGCCCGTTCCTCATCAATGAGAACTCAGTCCACATTCCCATAGGGCCCGCAGTTATACCCCAGGATCACCCCCACCTCGGGGCTCTCCAGTGGGGTGCAGGTAGCCAGGGAGCGCAGCCGCAGGTCGGGCACGGTGTACAGGGTGCCCACCCCTTCCTCGGTCAGGCCGTACTGCGGAACCGTGCGTTCGATCTCCTGGAAGTTGTCGATGGGTTCGCAGTAGGGTTCGGGGCCTGCATTCAGGTCGCACCGGTAAGTCTGGTTGTTGACCCGCACGATCTCGGTGTTCTCCTGGTAGCTGGTGACCCGGGCGTTGGGGGGGGCCACCCAAGAGATGTGCCGCTGATTCACCACCGCCGAGCCGCTCTCCACCTGGGCCAGGATGTACTGCCCGTTGTCGCGAATCACCACCCAGCCCGGGTTGCGCAGCGGATCAATCCAGTCGTCGCCTGGGGCCAGTATCGTGATGGTTGTGGACGCCAGGCTGGGCAGGGAGTGGACTTCCAGCGGTCTGGCCCGCCCATAGCGGCTGTAGTCGGGGTGGGGGGTTGGAACGAACTCCCGGGCCAACGGCGCATTATGGGGATCCCGCACCAGCCGCCCATCCAGGTAGACCCGCCAGCCGATGTAATCGGGCCGCTGCTGGTAGAACTCAGCCCGCATACCCGTCGCCCCGCCCTCGCACCAGAACCGGGCCTCCAGGTCGTACAGGTACCCCGCTCGCAGGTTGGCCGGATTGATGGTGAGGGTGCGGTAGGGGGAGCTGGCTGCGGGGCAGTACCCACCCCCGTCCATGCTCAGGGTGATGGGTTCGGCGGTGCTGCTGACGGGGATGCGCTCGTGGTAGTAGGTCTCGCTGGTGGTGGTGGGGAAGCCAAACAGGCTGATCAGGCCAAATGAGCCCGCCCAGGCCAAGCCGTAGAAGAAGTTACTAGCGATCCCGTTGTAGGCCCCGGCCACCAGCCGCCCGTTGCGGTACAGCCCGGCCCGCTCCACCCCGCTCACCGTGAACCGCACCCGCAGGTACGCCACCCGCTCCAGCTGGTACTCCACGGTGGCGGTGCGGATCATGTCGGTGCGGAGCCGCACCGGCACCGGCGCGGTGGGGACGGGGTCGCGCCCGAGCAGCGGCCGCAGCTCCTCCCCCGGCGTGGCCGCCCGGCGGGTCAGGCCGTAGACCAGGTAGTCGCGCGGGCTTCCGTCCGGTCTGGGGCGGAACTCTAGGAGCTGGTTTTCGCCGAACTGGCTGACCACGGCCTTGTCCGGCAGGTCCATCACCCCCTGGGCCTCCAGGTGCTGGGCGCTGGCACTCAGCAAAAGCGGAAGAAGAAACAGCACTGGTCTCATATCGCACCTCTAGCGGAACAAACAATCGGGCACTTCGGCATCAGGGCTGATCCCGCCCTGCACGGTGTCCGCGGGCTGGATGCAGACTTTCGGGGAAAGCGAGGAAGCCCCGCCCCCCCGCAGCCGTACGTTCAGGTTGAGGCGGTAGGGGTTGGGCTCCAGGGTGTAGCGCACGGTTCCGGCATCCGCCTCGCCGTCGCTGGGCACATCCACGTTGAAGTTGTTGCGGTCGGGCAGCCAGTTCCCCCGCCCGCCGGGGTCGGGCAGGCGGGGCCACTCCAGGGTGTAGCGCCCGGCCTCCAGGTTGAAGCGCTGTTCCCCGTTTCCGAGGGCAAAGTCGCTGGAGGCGAAGCTCCCGATGGCCCGCAGGGTGGCCCTGGCCCCCGCCGGCAGGCCCTCCACCTGTACCCGCAGGCGGCCCGGGATGCGGGTGTAGCGCACCGCGGTCACCGGCAGGTTGGCCCCGCCCACCTCCACCCCCAGGCTGCTGCCCTCGGCGGGGTTGGTGGGCCGGTAGCGCACAAAGGGCAGGCCGGGGTGGGCCACCGGGTTCGCACGCAGGCTGTAGGTTCCCTGGCGCAGCCCGTTCAGGGTGGTGCTGGCGGTCAGGGTGCGGTTGAAGCCGCCCGGCCCGCTCACGCCGACCAGGGCGCTCACGCCGGGGTCTAAGCCCTCGATGTTGATCCGCCAGTCCCCCACCACCGCCGGGGGCGGTTCGTCCAGCGGGCTGCAATCCAGCCGCCGGAGCCCCTTCCCGCTTCACTGTGGCGGTCTTGAGTCTGCCTTCCAGGGGGCGGTGCAGTTTGACCTTGACCGAGCCGATGCCGTAGATGAGTACCCGTTTGCCACCCTCCTGGAGTTTGACCCCGGTTTGGCCCGCCTGGGGGAAGGTGAAGGAGTCGTAGCGCTCCCGTCCCTTGAAGCGGGGGTAGCCCGCTTTCTGTCCCGCCCTGACCCGGCGAAAGAAGCCCTGGAAGGCTTTATCCACCCGCTCGATGACGTTCTGCAAGACCTGGGAGTGGATGCCCTTGTACTCCGGCAGCTCGGTGCGTATCTCGGGCAACCACCGTTTTTGCTCGTAGAAGCCCACCGTTTTGCCCGCTTTCTGGTAGGCCTCTCGCCGCTCCTGCAAGGCCGCGTTGTACAACTGGCGGCACAGCGCAAGGGTGCGCTCCAGGTCTTTGTGCTGGGGCTGGGTGGGGTACAGGCGGTATTTGAAGGCCTTCCTAGTCATCGTCCACCTGATGCTTGCGCTGGGACTCGATGTAGCGCTGGATGGTCTGGGCTGAGATGTCCCCAGCGCTCCCTACGTAGAAGGAGGGCGTCCACAAATGACCGCCGCCCTTGCCCCGCCGTAGCTTCGGAAACTCTTGCAGGATGCGCCGAGCCGAAATGCCTTTGAGTATCTTGGCCACGTCCGAGGGCGACCACTTCGGCGGCACCGACACAAACAGGTGGGCGTGGTCGGGCATGACCTCCATGCCCAAAACTATCCAGTCCCTCATCGAGCAGGTCTCCCGGAATACCTGCATCAACCTTTCGCGCACCTCGCCCACAAAAACGTGCCTGCGGTACTTGGGGGTGAACACCAGATGGTAGTTCAGATTGTAATGTGAATGGCGTGTAATGCGCTCTTTTGGCATGTGCATATGATAGCACATCCGCCGCCCACTATGCTATGTGCTCCTTCGGAGCACGTGGGGAGTCCGTGTATCCCCGGTTTGAAAACCGGGGGTTATAGCTCCCCCACACCCCCTCTTTTTTCTAAAATGGAGGTGTGAAAATGAGCCGTTTTCACCTGCTGATCCTGCTTCTGATAGCCGCCAGCTGCAACAACCTGCCCACCCCGCCCCCCGCCGCCGACACCCGGGGGTCTACCGGATCGACTTCGAGTGCCGGGAGGGGGGTGGGTCGAGGTACCACATCTACGCCCATGAGGGGGGGATCCAGGTCATGCGCTTCTGGGGGCGCAACTCCCTCTACGACCCCGATTTCGGAGCGCCGGGCTGGCGGCCGGAGGCTTGGGGCGGTGGGGAACCCTGCCTGGTCGCCGCCCCCCAGGGGGGTATCGAGATCTTCCTCAAGCGCTTCCGCGACGGGCGGTGGGTGCGCTCCTACCGGGAGGCCCGGGTGGTGGCCGGGGAGGATGGAAGCCCCCGGCTGGAGCTGGGGGAGTTACAGGAAGCTCCGGGTCGGGCTGCTGGAGGACAGCTTCCTTGAGCTGTTCTTCCAGGTGGTTCCGCAGCAGCTCGATGCCGGGGGCCTGGCTTTTGGGCAGCAGGGGGCCCTGGTAGAGGCTCAGGGCCTCGGCCAGGCGGTGGTGTTGCAGGGCTTCCTGGAGCTTCAGGAAGTCGGCCTCGATGGGGGTACAAAGCCGGTAGGGGCGGTGCTGGACATCGAGACCCAGTTGGCGCAGGCGGCAGAGCTCGCTTTTGAGGGCCTGGGGGTTGGGCACGGGGTAGAGGGCCCGGGCCAGGGCCTCGCCCGAGAGGCCTTCGGGGTGGGCCAGCAGCAGGGTGAGGAGTTCCAGGTGAGCCGCCCCATCTCCAGAAAGTGCGCGTTCTTGCTCTGGCCCCCCGAAGGCTTGTCGTAGACCTGGAAGTCACAGGGGACGATCCCCTCTCGGGACGGGCTGTGCCCGTGCACCAGGGGGATCAGGGCCTGGCCCTCCGTCCACAGCAGGGTCATGAGGGCGATCCCCTTGACCACCCGCTGGTGCTGGCCGCTCTAGTGGTAGGTCACCAACTCCATCCGCCGGGCGTAGGGTTTATCCAGGGTGGTGTCGTCCAGCACCAGAAGCCCTCGGGTGGGCTCCACCAAGGCCCTGGCCTCCTGCCACAGCGCCTCCGTGTCGGGGGGCTGTCGCTGAAGCAGGCGGGTGAAGGCATCGTGGGCTGGGCCCTCTGGTTGGCAGCGGGCGGCTTCGCTGCAAGTAAAGACCCTCTGGGCAGCGATGAGGAAGTGGATATAGTCTACGTCGTTGCACTTTGGCGGATTCATAGCAGCTAATCCCTCTTAGTCTGTGTGCTTTGCAGAAAAGGGTAGCCGAGCAGAGGGGAGGAAGGCAACTGCGTAACTCCTAACTTGCACCTATACTCCCCCCCTGAGATTTATGCAGGGGGATCATTTGAAAAGGGCTGCCGGTTTCCCAATCAGAGCCGCCAGAGGGCCTCAAGGGGCAGCGCATGAAGCCGCTGGCCAAAAGGTACGGTCTCCCGGCCCGCATACAGCACCACACCCCGATGGAAGCGGGGGCCGAGGGCCTCGGCCAGGGCCTTGAGACCCCGGAAGTCCTCCGCCCGCACGCTGCCGCGGGCCTTGACCTCGAGGCCCACCACCTGCCCCCCCGGCCCCTCCAAAAGCAAGTCCACTTCCTCTCCGGTGTGGCTTCGGTAGTGGAAGAGCCGGATGGGTATGGGCGCGTACCCCACCTGCTTGAGCAGCTCCACGGCCACGAAGGCTTCCAGAAAGCCCCCCAGAAGGGTTCGATCGGCCTCCAGCCTCGCCCTATCCAGCCCCAAAGCGTGCAGGGCCAGGCCGCTATCCGTGGGAAAAACCTTGGGGCTCTTGACCAGGCGCTTGCCCAGGTTGGCCTCCCAGGGCGGCAGGGTTCGAACCAGGAAGAGGGTTTCCAGCAGGTTGAAGTACCGCTTCAAGGTGGTGGTGGGAAGTCCTAGACTCCGGCCCAGCTCCGCCCAGTTGAGAAGGGCCATGGGCCGGCCGGCCAGCAGCCCATAAAGCCGGGGCAGATCGGAGAGCCGCTCGAGCTGAGCCAGCTCCCGCACCTCCCGCGCCAGGAGGGTGGCCAGGTAGTCCCGGAACCAGCGCCCCCGGCTTTCCGGGGAGAGTTCCACAGCCTCAGGGTAGCCCCCTCGGAGGAGGAGGTCTGTGGGCAGGTGACCCTCCCCTTGGAAGGGAGGGAGTTCCTCTGCAAAGAGCGTCGAGAGAAAGCCCTCTCTCCTGCCTGCGATCTCCCCCTGGGAAAGGGGCCAGAGGGTGAAAAGGGCCACCCGCCCCACCAGGAACTCCGAGGCCTTGGGCAGGGCCAGCAGATTGGCCGAGCCCGTGAGCAGGAAGCGACCCGGCCGCCGATCCCGATCTACCAGGGCTTTCAGAGGAAGGAGCAGATCCGGGACGCGCTGAACCTCGTCCAGAACAACCCGGCCCTGCAGGCCTGCGAGGAAACCCTGGGGATCCGCCAGGGCCGCCGAGAGGGGGGTCAGATCGTCCAGCGTCAGATAGCGATCCAGCAGGCCCTCGCTCACCAGGGCCTGGGCCAGGGTGGACTTACCCACCTGACGGGCACCCAGAAGAAGAACCACCGGACGCTCGGCCAGGGCAGTGCGGATGGATTCGGTCAGGTGGCGAGGAAACACCACACATCCTAACCATCCTTTGGTTGAAAATCAACCATCACACGGTTGATTTTTAGATAGGCCCTCTATCAACTTTGTATCCGCACCGCATTCCACTCATACCTGCGCCTGTCCAGGTTTCCTCTGCAAGGATGACACGGCCTTGACCTAGATTCCATAGCCTCAGGCTTTAGGAGATGAGAAAATCCATCGTTCTTGCCTTCCTTTCGTGCCTGCTTGGCGTTCTAGCGGTCTGGGGCCAGACCCCCCCAGCCCCGTGACGACAGCAGACTTCAGAGCCTTCGACAACCAGCGGGAGCAGCTGCTGGCCGCGGGGGTTCGGATTTTCGGCCCCAACGCCAGCGTGGCCCAGGACCTCGAGCCGGAGTACATCGCGGTCTCACCCGACTCGCGCACCGCCTATGTGACCCTGCAGGAGAACAATGCCCTGGCGGTCGTGGACATCCCGTCGGGCCGGGTCGCCCGCATCCTCCCGCTGGGCTTCAAAGACCACAGCCGCCCCGGGCAGGGCCTGGATTTCAACGACCGCGATAACCGGGCCAGCATCCTTCCGGCGAAGGTGTTCGGTATGTACCAACCCGACGCCATAGCCTATATCCCGTTTGGCAGCGGGGGCTTCCTGGTTACCGCCAACGAAGGCGATGCACGGGTCTATCCCGGCTTCGACGAGGAGGCCCGGGTGGCCGACCTCCAGCTAGACCCCAGCCAGTTCACCCCCGAGGAGCGTGCCGCCCTGGCCCGGCTGCAGGTCACCCGACAGATGGGCCAGGGCCCCAACGGCCACCGGGCCCTCTACGCCTACGGGGCGCGCTCCATCAGCGTCTGGAGCCCCGAGGGCCGCCTGGTGTGGGACTCGGGCGACCTGATCGAGCGCGCGGTGCTGGGCCGCAACCCCGACTTCTTCAACGCCAACAACACCAACAACACCCGCGATGCACGCAGCGCGGCGAAGGGCCCCGAGCCGGAGGGCCTGGCGGTCGGGAAGATCGGCGGGCGCACCTATGCCTTCGTCGGCCTCGAGCGCCAGAGCGCCCTCCTCAGCTTCGATGTGACCATTCCCCGCGCGCCGGTTCTGCGCGACTATGCCATCAACCGAAACTTCGCCCAGGCCATTAACGCCAACAACTACCAGGACAACGGCGACCTGGGCCCCGAGGGCCTGCTTTTCGTTCCCGCAGCCGACAGCCCCAACGGCCAGCCGCTCTTGATTGTGTCTAACGAGGTCAGCGGCTCGACCGCCTTCTGGCAGGTGGCCGAGGGGGGCCGGCTGGTGCTCCTGGGCCGCTACGTGTTCACCGAGAATGGGCGGCCGGTCTTCAACCGGGGGGCCGCCGAGATTCCCGCCTACGACCCCCGGAGCCGGCGGATCTTCGTGGTGAACGGGAACACCCAGGGCCTGGACATCCTGGACGCCTCCAACCCCGCTCAGCCGCGGCTGATCCGCTCGGTCAGCTACCGCGAGCGCGGCGGGCCCACCAGCGTGGCGGTGCGGGACGAGCTGGTGGCGGTGGCCCTCGAGGGCCCGGTCAAGACCGGCCCCGGTAGCGTGATCTTCACCGATATCGATGGCGCGGTGCGGGCCAGCGTGCCGGTGGGGGCGCTGCCGGATATGCTGACCTTCACCCCGGATGGCCGCTTCGTCCTCACCGCCAACGAGGGCGAGCCCTCCGACGACTACCGCACCGACCCCGAGGGCAGCATCTCCATCATCGAGCTGGCTCGGGTACCGGGGCTGCGCTGAGGCTGGGCGCCAGTCCGCTTCAGCGGTCTCTGGAAACCGCCGGCCAGGAACGGCCTTTATGAGGCCCGCCGGAGCCGCCGCACCTCCCCCTTCCCCCCAGTCCGTTGCTTCCCGGCTGCGGGCAAAGACCTCCGCCGGCAGTTCCGGGCGGTGTTCCTGCAAAGCCTGAAAAGCGCTTATCAGCCGCTCCTGCCGCAACCCCAGATCAAGCCCCACCCGATCCCCCAGCCGCCAGGCCGCCAGCCAGCAGGCTCAGGCGTTGGTTTCGGTGAGCTCCAACCGCACCACCACCGCATCGCGCCCCAGTATCCAGGTATGTTCCTTCGGCGCGAGCCGCCTCAGAGACTGTCTTAATACCCCCCCTCATGCTACAGTCACGCATGGAACTCAAGCGATCTGACCAACCAGGAATGGGGAATGGGCCATCCTGACACCCCTGATGCCTCCCCCCCCC
>NZ_QWKZ01000063.1 GCF_003574085.1 Meiothermus luteus
TTTGAGGACGAGGGGGAAGGAGAGGGGCCGGGGGCCTGGAGCGAGCTTTTGGGCAGCTTTGACGGCCGGCGGCTCGAGCTGCGCTTTCTGGATCGCTCGAGCCACCCCCGCGAGGCGGTCTTCGCCGAGGTGCGGGGGGTGGCCCCGCCGGCCCGTGGGGTGGGCCTGGCCTACCAGGACGGGGTGCTGCGCCTGGATCTGCGCCCGGGGGAGGCCTGGGCCGAATGGGACGGGTAACGGGCTGGCAAAACCGCGCGGGGTAGCTATGATGGGCGGGTATGACTGCCCAAGAAGCGTACCAGTGGCTTTTGCAGCATAGCCGGGAGAGCGCCTACCTAGAATCCTTCGCCAGGCTGGCCGCCTGGGATCAGGCCACCTACACCCCCAGAAAGGGCCACCCGCACCGGGCCCAGATGCAGGCTGCGTTGGCCAAGCTGCTGCACCAGCGGGCCACCGACCCCCGAATAGGGGAGCGGCTGGCCATCCTCGAGGGCTCGAGCTGGCTCCAGCCTGGCTCGGTGGAGGCAGTCAACGTGCGGGAGTGGCGGCGGGCTTTTGAGCGCGCCACCCGTATCCCCGAGCGGCTGGCGGTGGAGCTGGCCCAGGCCACCAGCGAGGGCGAGGCCATCTGGGAAGAGGCCCGCCCCAAGAACGACTGGGAGGGCTTTCGGCCCATCCTGAAGCGGATTTTTGCCCTGACCCGTGAGCTGGCCGATGTGCTGGGCTACAAAGAGGAGCCCTACGACGCGCTGCTGGACCAGTACGAGCCGGGGGCCACCACCGCCCAGCTCGAGCCCATCTTCAAACAGGTGGGCGAGGCCAGCGTGGCCCTTCTAAGGCGCATTCAGGGCAGCCGTCGCCGCCCCGATACCGCCATCCTCCGCCGCCACTTCCCCATTCCCGCCCAGGAGGCCTTCGGCAAGGAGGTCATCGCCCGGCTGGGGTTTGACCTCGAGGCCGGCCGGCTGGATGTGGTGGCCCACCCCTTCATGCAGGGTATCGGCCCCGGGGATGTGCGCCTCACCACCCGCTACTACCCAGACTACTTCAACGCGGGCTTCTTCAGCATCGTGCACGAAATGGGGCATGGCCTCTACGGGCAGGGGCTGTTGCCCGAACACTTCGGTACCCCCATGGGGAGCGAGATCTCGCTGGGCGTCCACGAGTCGCAAAGCCGCACCTGGGAGAACCTGGTGGGCCGCAGCCTGGGCTTCTGGCGGTATTTTTGGCCCCGTGTCCAGCACCACTTCGAGGCTCTGCGGGATGTGCGGCTGGAAGACTTCTACTTCGCCATCAACGCGGTGGAGCCCAGCCTGATTCGGGTGGAGGCCGACGAGGTGACCTACAACCTGCACATCCTGATTCGCTTTGAGGTGGAGCGGGCCCTGCTGCGTGGCGAGCTAGACCTAGAAGACGCGCCCGAGGCCTGGGAGGCCAAGTACCAGCAGTACCTGGGGGTTCGCCCGCCCCAGATAGGGGATGGGCTGATGCAGGACGTGCACTGGGCAGCAGGCTTGATTGGCTATTTCCCCACCTATACCCTGGGCAACCTCTACGCCGCGCAGTTCTTCGCCCGCGCCGAGCGGGAGTTGGGGCCCTTGGAAGAGCAGTTCGCCCGGGGGGAGTTTTCTCTCTTGCTGGAGTGGACTAGGCGGAACATCCACCACCAAGGCAGCCGCTACTGGCCCCGTGAGCTACTTTGGCAGGTGACCGGGGAAGACCTGAATCCAACTCACCTTCTGACCTACCTAGAGCGCAAATTCTCTGCCCTCTACGGGGTTTGACCCCCAGCCGCCGCTTCCAAAAGCTTAAGCCGCCGGCCAGCGTAAAGGGCCCAGGCGTAGCAGACCGCCGCCACCAGCATCGGGCCCGCGTAGCCGACCCGGTCGGCCAGAAGCCCCCCCAGCACCGGGGAGAAGGAGAGGAGCCCCACAATGGTGTTGGACAGGCCAATGTAAGAGCTGCGGGCCTCGGTGGGGGCCAGGTTGACCAGGTAGGTGGCGGTGCCCACCCCGATGGCCGACAGGTAAGCCCCCTGCAGGGCGAACACCACCCAGAAGAGCGAAGCCGGCAGCAGCAAGGCCAGCGCGGGGGTCAGGGCACCCAGAGCTGCGCCGATGAGGATTAGGCTTCGGGAGCCAAAGCGCCGGGAGAGGCGCACCCAAAGCAGGTTGGAGAGGACCGAGGCCGAGGTGTAGACCATCAGATAGATGCCAACTTCTCCCTTGTGGCCCAGGTTGCGCACCGCGTAGGCGGCGTAGAAGGGCTCCACCATGCCGGCGATGGCCAGAAGAACCCGCACCCGCAGAAAGCGGCGGAAGTAAAAGTCGCGAAAGGGTAGGGTGAGGGAGAGCTCTTCCTTTCGAACTTCCTTGTCCGGAGGCTCGTCAATCTGGCCGAACAGGTGCCAGCCGTAGGCGAAGGCCAGGGTGCCCAGGGTGAAGAGGATGGCGTAGGGGTAGGGGAAGGGCAGGGGTAGCTCGAGCACCTGCCGCACCAGCAGCCCTGCTAGGAAGGCCAGCGCCCCACCTACCAGGTTGCGCATGGAGAAGAGGGATGCGCGCCGCTCCATGGGGATGGTTTTGGCGATGGTTTCCCAGAAGGGAAGGCTGGAAAAGCCGGTGAAGAGTCCGTTTAGGCCAAGCCCCACCACGAAGACCCAGAGCAGGAGCTCGGGTTTGTGGCCGAGAAAGAACCCCCCTAGGGCCACCAGGCCCAAGCTGGCCACCCGCAGCATAGCCATCCGTCGGTAGAGGACCACTTTTACGGGCAGCCGGGCCACATAGGAGGCCAGGAAAACCTGCGGGACCATGGAGCCCGCGGTGAGCAAAGCCGGCAGCAGCCCCACCACCCAGTTGGCCGCTCCAAGCTTGGCCGCAAACGAGGCCAGCACGATGGAGCCATTGAAAAAGGCGTCGCCCAGCAGCACCAGCCAGCCATTGAGCATTGCCAGACGGTAGCTTTTGTCGCGAAGGTCTAAAATGCCGGGCGTGTCGGTCTTGCTCGTTCCCACCCTGGGCCCCTTTCACATCCTGCACCCCCGCTACAACGGGGTGACGGTCCTGGAGCTGACGCGGCTTTACCAGCCCGAAACCCTGTACCTAGCCTCCTATAGCCCCCAAGAGCTGGGCGCGCAGCGCTGGCGCGACCAGAACGAGCTTTCATTCTTTCACGTTTTGCCCTGGGCGGAAAGGGTAGGGCTGGCGGTGGTGGCCTTGGATGAGGCCGAGGACCTGCGCCGCCAGGCCCTGGAGTTCCGCCAGGCCCTGGAGCAATACCCACGGGGCCAGGAGTTTTTGCGGCGGGCGGCCCCTTTGGAGGAGGCTTTGCAGAGGCTGCTCACCGAACCAATGACCCCGGAGCGTTTGGCCCAAAAGGGCACCATTGAGGCGTTGCAGGCCTACCACCAGGGGTATGTGAGGCTTTTTGGGGATGGTCCGGCGACCGGTTTTCGGTCGCTTAGGATGCGGAAGGTGGCCGAGCGCCTCTCGAGCCCTGGGAGGGCGGTGGTGCTGGTGGATGTCCTAGACTATCCGCTGCTGATAGAGGCCCTACCGGAAGGCTCGTACCGCCTTCCCCAGGCCCACGCCCCCACGGAGTTCGAGCGGTGGCGCAGCCTGCTGGACCGGGCCTGGCGGCTTAGCGAATCGGACGACTGGGGGCTTTTGCTGGAGGGGCTTCAGGCGGTAAAGGAACCCGAGGCGCTTTACTGCGCGGCCCAGATTTACCTGGCGGCGGGGCAGCCGGAGGACGCTTTGGTCCTTTTGGAGGAGCTTTTACACACAGACTTCCATCACCCGGCCTACCTGCCAGGCTACGCCCTGGCCCGCTACGGCCAGCTTGCCGATGCCCTGGGCCAGCGTGAGCGGGCCTTGCGGGCCTACCAGGCGGTGCTCGGGCTTTCCTGGGCGCCCGCGGAGGCCCGGGAGATTGCCCTGGCCGGCCAGAGGACTCCTTTCAGGCTGGGGTCTGCTTAGGCCAGCTTGCGCAGCAGCCGGGGCGACCAAAAGCCCAAAAGCCTCATCTGCCCAGGTCTGGGGTGGCCCTCTAGGTGGGCCACCCCCCCCTTCTTGAAGGGAAAGCTTTCCCCTTGGGGGCTTCCAACCAGCAACCAGGCGCACAGACTACTCAGCCAGGGCTCATGCCCCACCAGGGCCACCGAGGAGCCCTCCAGCGTGTTGAGCAGGGCTTCGCTTGGCGGCTCGGCCAGGTGGGGGGTTACCTGGGTCTGGCCTTCCTCCAGCAAGGGGGTCAGCAGCTCTGCGGTCTGCACGGCGCGCAGCTTGGGGCTGTGGTAGATGCGGTCAAAACAGACCCCCAGGCGTTTCAAGCCCCGCACGGCAGCGCGAAACTTCTCCTTACCCTCCTCGCTCAATGGCCGCGCCTCGTCGGGCTGGCCCGGCGCTGCCTCCAGGGCGATGGCGTGGCGAACTAAGTAGAGCTCCATGGCTTCATCCTATCGCGCCCCTCCTTATTCCAGGGGCCTCCAGGCAAGCTGCAGCTCGCGCTCAAAGGCTGCTTGGAAGAGCTTGTCCTGCTTTGCGGTTTCGGCCAGCTCCACCCAAGGCTCCTCCTGGGCCAGCAGGGTCAGCCTCACCTGCTGCGTCCCTATTTCCACCTCCAGCCCCTCCACCCTGCCTGCCCGGCTGCGCTCCAGGTACTCGCTGATGCGGAGAATAGCGGCCAGGCGTAGCAGCCGCTTGGTGTCCCCTTCTTGGAGAAGGGGTTTGTAGGCCCCTGGCTTGGGCTCGCCCTTGCGGTGGTAGCGCACCAGAAGCCCCAGGAGGGCCTGTTCCCGGTGGGTCAGGCCGGGGATGGCCTGGCTCATCACCAGGTATTCGCCGTGCTTGTGGTGGTCGTAGTAGCCGATGCTCATACCGATGTCGTGGAGCAGGGCCGCTTCGTCGAGAAGGCGCTCCTCTTCCTGGTAGCCGTGCAGGGGCTTGAGCAGCCGGAAGAGCAAGCGGCAGAAGTGGCGTACGCGAGCGGTATGGCCGTGGTCCTGGGGGTAGCGGGCGAACAGGTTGCGCACAAAGAAGCCGCGCACATCGGAGAGCAGGTGGGGTGGGGGTAGAAAGGCCTCGTAAAAAACCCCTTCGCGCAGGCCCTGGCCGGAAACGTAGAGCCCCTCCAACCCGGCTTCGCGGAGCAGGGTTCGGTAGACCAGGGCACCGGCGATGATCACATCGGCCCGATCGGCCTGAAGGCCCTCGAGCCGCCGGCGCTGTTCCGCGCTGCGGGCCAGTAGGAGCTCCATCAGCTCCTCCAACTCACTTCGCGAGAGGAAGTAGCCGTGCAGAAGGTCGAGGGGGTACCCCCGGCGACGCTGGGCCAGCTTGGCTAGGTTGCGCACAGTACCGCCCATGGCTACCAAGGGCCGAGGATGCTCGCGGAGTTGCTCCAGAACATCCTTCATCTCTTTTCGCACGAAGCGCTCGAGCTCCTCTACCTCGCCTTTTTTGGGGGGGTCGTTTTGCAGGAACATCTCGGTCAGCCGCACCGCCCCCAAAGGATAGGCCCGCCCCCATCGGTAAAGGCGGCTTTCCATGGAGGAAAGCTGGGCGCTGCCGCCGCCCAGGTCCATCACCCAGGCCTCCTCCAGGGGGAAGGAGTTGGCCACCGCCAAAACCCCGTACCGGGCCTCCTCCTCCCCCGAGAGCACCCGCACCTGCAGCCCGAGCTTCCGAACCTCCTGCAAAAACTCTGGGCCATTTTCAGCATCGCGGCTCGCGCTGGTGGCGACCACCCTTAGCTCGTCTAGGTCGGTGGCCTGGGCGAAGTCAGCATAGAGCCTGAGGGCTGAAAGCGCCCGCTGCATTCCCCCCTTGGTGAGCCGGTTTTGGGTGCCCAGCCCCTCGCCTAGCCGGACTGTTTCGCGGATTTCGTCTATCAAACGGAAGTGCCGTCCGGGCTCATAGGCGTATACCACCAGGCGGGCCGTACCGGAGCCTAGGTCTACAATTCCAAGGCGTTGCACCGGCTTATCCTAGGGCTTGACCGGCGGAAGGCTCAAGGGCCCTTCCGGGGTTGGGGGCCCCTTCGCCCGCGCCTAGTCCGGCTTTACCAGCACCGCTCCCTCCCTTGCGCTGCTCACCAGCGCTGCGTAGCGGGCGAACAACCCACTCTTGTAGTGGGGTTTGGGGGGCTTCCAGGCTTTGGCCCGCTTAGCCAGCTCCTTCTCTGAGACCTCCAGGTTCAAGATGCCCTGGTCGCAGTCAATGGAGATGACGTCGCCCTCTTCCACCAAGGCGATGGGCCCTCCTACCTGGGCCTCGGGGGCCACATGCCCGATCATCAGGCCGCGGGTACCTCCAGAAAAACGCCCATCGGTTACCAGCGCCACGTAAGGCCCGAGCCCCTCACCCACCAGGGCAGAGGTGACCGAGAGCATCTCGGGCATTCCCGGGGCTCCCTTGGGGCCCTCGTAGCGGATGACCACCACATCGCCAGGTTTGATTTTCTTCTTCAAAACGGCCTTCATAGCGGCCTCTTCGCCGTTGAAGACCCGGGCTGGGCCACGGAAGACCTTGGTCTCGGTGCCCACCAGCTTGAGCACCGCGCCCTCTGGGGCCAGGCTTCCTTTCAGGACCCGCAGCCCGCCCTCGGGCTTGAAGGGATTTTGCACGGTGGCCACGACCTTTTGCCCTTTGGCCTCCTTGGCGTTTTTGGTTTCCTCCCAAAGGGTTTTGCCGCTTACGGTCATCTGATCGCCATCTATGATGCCCCCCTCAATCAGGCGGCGGATGACCAGGGGAATCCCTCCGGCCTCCCAAAGCTCCCAGGCAGTATACTGGCCCCAGGGGCGCATATCGGCGATTACCGGAGTTTTGCGCGAGATTTTATCAAACTCCTCCAGGGTGAGCTTAATGCCGGCTTCCTTTGCTACTGCCAGCAGGTGGAGCACCGCGTTGGTGGAACCCCCGGTAGCCGCCACCGCTGCGATGGCGTTGGTAAAGCTCTTCTTGGTAAGGAAGCTTTTGGGGGTGCGGTTGTGCTTTATGGCCTCGGCCAGGATGCGCATGGCCTTCCGGCCGGCCTCCTTCTTCTCCGGGGCCACCGCCGGAATGGCGTTGTAGCCGATGGGGGAAAACCCCATGACCTCCAGCACCATGGCCATGGTGTTGGCAGTGTACTGCCCGCCGCAAGCGCCAGGGCCGGGGATGGCGGTGCGCTCAACCTCGGCGAGTTCCTCTTCGGAGATTTTGCCCGCAGCGTACTGGCCCACCGCCTCAAAGACCGAAACGATGGTCTGCTTTTTCCCGTTCAGGATGCCCGGTGCGATGGAACCGCCGTAAAGCACCAGACTGGGTACATCGGCCCGGATGACGCCCATCATGGCTCCGGGGTTGGTCTTGTCGCAGGCCACCAGCGCCACCATGCCGTCGTACAGGTAGCCCTGGGCGATCAGCTCAATGGAGTCGGCAATGACCTCACGGCTCACCAGCGAGGCCCGCATCCCTATGGTGCCCATGCTAATGCCGTCGGAGATGGCCGGGGCGCCAAACTCAAAGGTCTGGAGGCCCGCTTCCTTGGCCCCAATCTTTAGGTCGGCGGCCAGGTCGCGCAGGTGGAAGTTGCAGGGCATGCCTTCGGTCCAGGTGTTCACGATGCCCACCCAAGGAATCTTGAACTCCTCGTCGCCAATGCCCACCGCGCGGAGCATGGCTCGAGCAGGGGCTTGTTTGGGGCCTTTCTTGATGATGTCGGAACGCATGGCTACCTCACAAGGATACCGGGTTTGTACCCCAAAGGGGTTTGGCCACCAAGTTACAGGCCTCTTGGGCAGTTTACCAGCACCGGCTCTAGCCTTTGGTGTCCTACAGTTCAGGTCACCACCCTGCGGAAGGCTGCAACCACCTGCTGGGTAAAGTCCTGAGTGCCGGCCTTTCCGCCCAGGTCGGGGGTAGGGCTTTGGGCAAGGGCCTGGGCCACCGCCTCCTCCACCCGCCGGGCCACCTCGGGGCGGTTCAGGGCATAGGTGAGGAGCATAGCCGCCGACAGGATGGCCGCGGTAGGGTTGGCGATGCCCCTCCCGGCGATGTCCGGAGCCGAGCCGTGAACGGGTTCAAAGAGGGGGGTCTTCTCGCCCAGGCTGGCCGAGGGCAACAGGCCCAGCGAGCCCGGCAGCACGCTGGCCAGGTCGGAGAGGATGTCGCCGAAGATGTTGCCGGTCACCACCACGTCAAAGCGGCTGGGCCGGGTGACCAGGTGCATAGCCATGGCGTCCACGTACTGGTGCTCCAGGGCCACATCGGGGTAATCCCGGTGTACCTCGTCCACGGTCTTGCGCCAGAACTCGCCCACCTCGAGCACGTTGGCTTTGTCCACGCTGCAGACCAGGCCCCGCCTTTTGCGGGCCGCTTCAAAGGCCACCCGGGCAATGCGCTCAACCTCGAGCCTGCTGTAGCGCTCGGTGTTCCAGGCCTCAGCCTCGCTCATGCCGCGGGGCTCTCCGAAGTAGATGCCCCCGGTGAGCTCGCGGATCACCAGTACGTCTACTCCCCGGGCAATCTCGGGTTTGAGCGGGGAGAGATGCTCCAGGCCGGGCAGCACCTTGGCCGGGCGCAGGTTGGCGAAAAGGCCGTGGGCCTTACGCAGGGCCAGCAGGCCGGTTTCGGGGCGCAGGTGGCGGGGCACGTGGTCCCACTTAGGGCCCCCGATGGCCCCCAGCAAGATAGCGTCGGCTTGCAGGCAGCCCCTTTGGGTTACCTCGGGAAAGGGCTCGCCATGGGTGTCAATGGCGTTTCCCCCAAAGGGAAAGGCTTCAAACTCAAGCCCCAAGCCAAATGCCTCATCGGCGGCCTTTAGCACCTCCACCGCGGCGTAGGTAACCTCGGGGCCGATGCCGTCGCCAGGGAGAAGGGCAACCTTGGGCATGGCGGTTCTCCTAGCGGGTGGCCCTGGGCAGCCGGGCGTGGGCCTCTTGGATGAGGTCGGTGGCCTCGAGCAGGTCGGCGATGGGGTCCCAGCGTCCTTCCACCAGAGCCTTTTGGGCCGTGGGGGGCAGGCCTACTTGGAAGGCCTTGTCGGCGTAGCGCACCTCGAGCCGCTCCACATCCACCGTGACCAGGAGGCCCGGGTCCTCCTCAATCGCTTGGGCCAAGGCGGCGATATCGGCCTTGGAGGCGGTCACGCACGGCATGGAGAGGGTGGTGGCGTTGCCGAAGAAAATCTCCGCGAAGCTCTCGCCGATGAGGGCCCGGAAGCCTGCCCGGTAGATGGCCTGGGGGGCGTGCTCCCGGGAGGAGCCACAGCCGAAGTTGGCCCCCACCAGCATGATGCGGGCCCCTTTAAAGCGGGGGTCATTCAGCGGGTGGGGCTTCTCCGAGCCGTCCGGGTTGAAGCGCTCGTCGTGGAAGAGGGCCTCGCCCAGTCCGTCAAAGGTGACCACCTTCAGGTAGCGCGCCGGGGTGATGCGGTCGGTGTCTATGTCGTCGCCGGGAACGTACACGGCACGTCCGGAGACCTGCTTAATCGCTTCTAAAGCCATGGTTTCTCCTCTTCTCAAGCTCTATTCGTCCCGCTCTGCCTTGAAGCCCCTCGAGATATTCCACACCCCCACCAGCGCAGCCGCCGAGACCAGCACGAACCCCCCGGCAAAGATGAGCCAAGCCCGCACCGGCGTGCTGGCCAGGCTTTGGTACCAAAGGGCCAGCGTGGCCATGGAGAGTAGCACCGAGAGGGCCACCAGGCTCAGACCGAGCAGGATGCGGCTCATATCCCTGGAATCGCCCGGGCTGCCCGCCTCTTACGCCCCCACCAGCTCGGCCCCAAACACTTCCCGCGCGTCGCTGATGCGGCCTGTAACCGCCGCCGCCACCACCATCACCGGGCTCATCAGCACGGTGCGCCCGGTGGCGCTGCCTTGGCGGCCCTTGAAGTTGCGGTTGGAGCTAGAGGCGCAAAGCTCATCCCCTACCAGCCGGTCGGGGTTCATGGCCAAGCACATGCTGCAGCCGGCCCCGCGCCACTCAAATCCGGCCTCCCGGAAGATGTCAGCGATGCCCTCCTCTTCGCACTGCCTGGCCACCTGCTGCGAGCCCGGCACCGCGATGGCCCGCACGCCTGGGGCTACCTTGCGGCCCTTGAGGTACTTGGCGGCCTCCCGGAAGTCGGAGATGCGGCCGTTGGTGCAGCTTCCCAAGAAGGCCACGTCTATCTTGACGCCTTTGATGGGCTGGCCGGGTTTGAGCTTCATGTGGGCCAGGGCCTCCTCAATGGCGGCCCGCTGGGATTCGGGATAGTGGGCGGGGTCGGGAACCCGGTCAGTGATGGCGCAGCCCTGGCCGGGGTTGATGCCCCAGGTCACGGTGGGCGCGATGTCCTCCGCGCGGATGCTGACCACATCGTCGTAGTGGGCGTCGGGGTCGGAGGCTAGGGCTTTCCAGCGCTCAACAGCCCTATCCCACTCGGCGCCCTTGGGCGCGTAGGGACGGCCCTTGAGGTAGTCAAAGGTGGTCTGGTCGGGGTTGACGTAGCCGATGCGGGCGCCTCCCTCAATGCTCATGTTGCAGACGGTCATGCGCTCTTCCATGCTGAAGTTGTCAAAGACGCTGCCGCCGTACTCGTAGGCGTAGCCGATGCCCCCGTTGACCCCTAGGGTCTTGATGATGTGCAGGATGACGTCCTTGGCGTAGACCCCTGGCCCCAGCCGTCCGTCAACGTTGATGCGCCGCACCTTGAGCTTGCTCACCGCCATGGTCTGGGTGGCCAGCACATCGCGCACCTGGGTGGTGCCAATCCCGAAGGCGATGGCGCCAAAGGCCCCGTGGGTGGAGGTGTGGGAGTCACCGCAGGCGATGGTCATGCCGGGCTGGGTGATGCCGTTTTCCGGGCCAATCACGTGCACGATGCCCTGCCGGCCCGAGGTCACGTCAAAAAAGGTGATGCCGTGCTCGGCCACGTTTTTGCGCAGATGACGGATCATCTCGTCGGCTTGGGGGTCCTCAAAGGGTTCCAAGAGTGAGTGGGTCGGCACGATGTGGTCCACCGTGGCAAAGGTCCGCTCGGGGTAGCGCACCTTGAGGCCCAGGTCGCGCAGCATGCCGAA
Source organism: Meiothermus luteus (assembly GCF_003574085.1). Taxonomy (GTDB): domain Bacteria; phylum Deinococcota; class Deinococci; order Deinococcales; family Thermaceae; genus Meiothermus; species Meiothermus luteus. Next base: position 11,051 of record NZ_QWKZ01000063.1, read on the forward strand.
GGCTTGGGGGCTTGTTACTTCGTGAATGAGATGGACGTCAATGAAGAGCTGGGTCTGTCCGTTGGGCAGGGTGCGGAGGGCGTGGGCCTCCCAGACTTTTTCGTACAAGCTCTTTCCCATCTTGCTCTCCTGGATGCCGCAAGACCCCAGAGCCTAGCCCGGGGTCTTGCGCCACAGCCGCCAGACCCCTAGCGGGGGGCTAGCCGGTGTGGTCTTATCGCCTGCGACATCGTGGGTCAGTATAGCCTTTGGTATACCAAAACGTCAAGCCTTGCCGGGTTTAGACTGGTTGGGGTGAAGAAAAAGAAGAAGACTTCACACGCTTCTGACCGAGAGCGTCCAGACTTTAGGGCGATGCCCGAGGGCACGGCCACCCCTATTTCCCCAGAGGCGAGCTGGCTCTCCTTCAACCGCCGGGTGTTGGAGCAGACCTGCCGGCCGGACTTTCCCCTTTTGGAGCGGCTTCGGTTCCTGGCCATCTGGGCCAGCAATATGGATGAGTTCTTCGCCGCTCGCGTCTCCCGTCTTTTTGCCGAGGGGCGGGGCAGTCCAGAGTACCGGGCAGTTTTAGCCGAGGCCCAGAGCCAGTCTGAGGAGGCGTCCCGGCTTTACCGCGAGTTTTTGAGGTCCTTGGAGGACCTTCACATCCACGTTCTGGAACCTTCCCAGCTGACCCGGGCCGAGCAGCAGTACTTCGGGGCCTACTTGGCCGAAGAAGTGGCCCCGCTGACCGACCTTATTGAGCCCGGGTCCCTGTCTGACCTGTCCAGTCAGGCCCTCTACTTTGCCTCCGGGGAAGGGCCCCTACGGCACCTTATCCGCCTGCCCCAAAGCCTGCCCCGGCTTTTACCGGTGCCGGGCCGGGAGGGGGGATTTGTGCGACTTGGGGCTTTGGTGCGGATGCGCAGCGACCTCTTTCTCCCCACCTCGGGCAAGCCGCCCCTCTTTGAGTTCCGTCTGATCCGCCTGGCCCAACTCGCCCGTTCCCGCGCGGACTGGGATGAGCTGCCCGAGGCCCTGGAGGCGCGGCTAGACGGCCAGGTGAGTCACCTCGAGCTGGAAGAGGACTTCCCGCACCCTTGGTCCGAGGCCCTGCGGACGGCCCTGGGCCTTCTGCCCGAGGAGGTCTTCCGCCTTCCGCCCCCCCTTGACCTAAGCTTGGTCTCTACCCTGGTGAGCCAGGGGCCAGCAGGGGAGAGGTTCAAGCCCTTGGCGCCCAAGCGGCCCAAGGGGTTTGGCAAGGACCCCTGGGCCTACCTGAACCGACGCGACCTGGTTCTTTACCACCCCTTTGAGGACTACGGTGCAGTGGAGGAGTTTGTGGAAGCGGCGGCTCGAGACCCCAAGGTGGAGGCCCTGCGGGCCACGCTCTACCGGATTGGCGAGAACAACAGGCTGGCCGCTTCCCTGATTCAGGCCGCCAAGGCGGGGAAAGATGTGGCGGTGCTGCTGGAGGGGCGGGCCCGCTTTGATGAGCTGGCCAACCTCGAGTGGAGCCTGCGCTTTTCCGGGGCGGGGGTGCGGGTGCTGCCCTTGCCGGAGAAAAAGGTCCACGCCAAAGCCCTGTATGTGCGCCGGGCAGGGCACGCCTACGCCCATCTGGGTACCGGCAACTACAACCCCCTCAACGGCCGGCTCTACACCGACCTTTCCCTCTTCACCGCCCACCCTGCCCTCACCGCCGATGTGTGGGCCTTTTTTGAGGCCTTGGAAGCCCGGAAGCCCCCAACGCTTTCTGTCTTGCGAACGGCCTCTGGCATACGTGAGCTGCTCCTGGAAGGAATTGCAGGAGAAGCCCACAGGAAGGGGGAGATCATCCTCAAGTTCAACCACCTGACCGACCCTGCTGTGCTGCAGGCCCTGGAGGAGGCGCTCGGCAGGGGAGCGCGGGTGCACCTGATTGTGCGCAGCACCCTTACCGCCCTCTGGGAAGGGGTTGACGCGCGCAGCCTAGTGGGGCGGTTTTTGGAGCACGCGCGCATTGCGGCTTTCAAGAACAGGGGCAAGTGGCGCATCTGGGCCGGCAGCGCCGATGCCATGCCCCGCAACCTTGACCGACGCTACGAGCTTTTCTTTCCCATTCTGAACGGCCGGGCCAAGCGCAAGGTGCTGGAGATTCTAAGGGCTCAGCTCGCCGATGACCGCAATACCTACATACTTACCCCCGGCGGCCAGGAGCGGCGCTGGGGGGGCAAGCACGATGCCCAGCGCTGGGAGTAGCATGGGCGTATGCGGGTTCTTTCCTCCGACCAAGACGGGCTGCGCCTGCTCACCCTAAACGATCCTGACCGACGCAATCCTCTTTCGCCCGAGCTAGTGCGGGGGCTGCTGGAAGCCTTGGAGGCTGCCGAAGGCGATAAGGGGGTGCGGGCGGTGGTGCTTACCGGGGCCGGCCCTGCGTTTAGCGCGGGGGCCGACCTGGAATTCCTAAGAGGTGTGACCCAGGCAGGGGCTGAGGCCAACTACGCCCACTCCCGAGAGCTAATGCGCCTGTTTCATCGGATTTACACCTTTCCTAAGCCCACCGTGGCGGCGGTCAATGGCCCGGCGGTGGCCGGGGGGGCAGGGCTGGCTGGGGCTTGCGACCTGGTGGTGATGAGCGAGGAGGCCAGCTTGGGCTACACCGAGGTTAGGATTGGCTTTGTGGCGGCCTTGGTGGGGGTGATTCTGGTGCGCAGTGTGGGCGAGAAGCACGCCAAGGAGCTGCTCCTCACCGGCAGGCTGGTCCCTGCCCAGGAGGCCTACCGGATGGGCCTGGTGAACCGGGTGGTGCCCTCCGGGCGGGTTTTGGACGAGGCCTTGGCGCTAGCCAAGGAGATGGCGGCCAATGCGCCCACCTCGCTTCGCCTCACCAAAGAACTGCTGCACGCGATTCCCGGGATGGGTCTAGAGGACGGCTTCCGGCTGGCTGCTCTGGCCAACGCCTGGGTGCGTGAAACGGGGGATTTGGCCGAAGGCATCGCGGCCTTTTTTGAGAAGCGCCCGCCCCGTTTTTGACACTAGCGTTTTCTGAGGACCCGCAGCCGCTCAGCGGCCTCGGCGGCGCTAATCTGGCCTTTTTCCAGCGCGGAGAGAATCTCCTCCTTCTCCTCCACCTGGGGCTCCTCCTCGTAGCCCAGGGCCCTGAGCAGCCCCTCGAGCCGGGCCCGCACCGTGGGGTAGGAGAGACCCAGGATTCGTTCCACCTCCTTCAGGTTGCCCCGCACCTTGAGGTAGAGCCTTAGAAATTCCAGGTGCTCTGGGGTTAGGAGGGCGAACTCGTTGGGTTGGAAAGCCCCTTTGACCTCGGTGTGGCAACCTGGGCACTTCAAGCCGGTTATCTGCAGGTGTCCGCCGCAAGCGGGACACTGGGTAGGGGGGGGAAACGTCCGCATGGTCTGTTTACCAGAGGCCGAGCCGGACCTCCACGCCTTTTGGAACCGGGGATTTTACCTCTACCTCTGCCAGGACGAAAGGGGGGGTCCTGCGGAGCTCTTCGGCGAGGAAGAGGTTCCTCAGGAGGACCAAGCGGTGGTCCTGCCCCCAGCGGGGCTTCCGGGCAGCCACCTTCAGGAAGAAGCTAAGCGCGGCCAGCGGGACGCACAAAACCAGCATCGGAACCCCTCTCACCCGCACCCATAGGTAGACAAACCGTGGGCGTAGGGGCGGAGAAAGGATGGGTCGGTGTGGCAGTTTCATAACCCCTCTTAGGCCACCTCGATCACTACCCGCATGGGGATTTTGGCCTCGGACTCGCTGATCTCCATGTCTACCAGCCGCCCTTCGGGCAGCTCGTTTTTGAGCATGTCCAGAAGGCCGGCAATCTCAATTCCTTGGGCGCTGAGCTGTTCTTTGGCTTCGGGCGGAATGAAGTGGGCGGCGAACCTGGCCAAGGAGACGGGCAGGTTTACCTTTACCTTTACCTCTTCGCCATCTATTGAGATGCGGACCATTTGGGCGCTGCCTTTGGGGGTGGGGGAGGTGTAGGTGTCAAAGCTTTGGATGGCCTCGAGCAGCCGGAGGGCTTCCTGAAGCGAGACCTTGCCCTCCTTGAACATCCGCATAACCCGTTCCTTGTCGTTCATCTTCCCTCCGCTTGTACCCCTAGATTGCCCATTCGCACCCAGACCTCGAGCCGGGCCCGGCCCTCCCCCAAAAGGCCCGCGCTGCCGTCTTCGGGGTGGAGGCCCCTGATTTCCTGATGCCCTAGGCTGACGTTGGCGTTGAGTCGGAGGCTGCTTCCGGACAGCAGGAAAAGCTCAGCGTTGCCCATGGACACCCGGAGGCGGTGCTGCCCCTCCCGCAGCAGCAGCGAGCCCTCGAGGTTGCCCGCGGTGAGCTCCAGGTCTAGCCCCTCCACCGCCTTCAGCTCCAGGTTGCCCGCGGCTACCCGTCCTTTCAAAAAGGCGATGCCCTTAGCCTCCACCTGGGCAGCCTTGCCGTCTATCTCCAGCCCCCAGCCTTCCGGCAGCCGCAGCTCGAGGCTCCGGCCTACCTTGCCCAGAACCCCTCCTAGAAACCC